>NZ_JANIJY010000003.1:0-239757 GCF_024580695.1 Brevibacterium sp. 91QC2O2
TGCATGTGTTAAGCACGCCGCCAGCGTTCGTCCTGAGCCAGGATCAAACTCTCCACAAAAAAATTTGCTTAAAAGCGATCCCGACCGAAAAGAACAGACTGACGAGAAAAAGAACAACACCCACCATAAAGAAAGGCATTGTTCTTCGTATCATCCATCATTATTATTTTCAGCCAGAAAATATGTACTACTTAGTTCTGGCATCACGAAAAAAACTATTCAAGTACGCTATTGAGTTCTCAAACAACAGGCACACACCCACACTGGCCAACCCCGACAACCACCCGTGAAACACAGGCAATCACAAGAGGAGTCACCGCGAAGGGATGCTCGATTATGTTCACTGCCGCCGGGATTTCCGGCCCCGCGAACCCGCTGGGCTGTCCTGGCGACAAGAGAAAACATTACACGACCCGCAACCCGGCCGCAAACCGGCTAAGCATGACGCTGCTCACATACTCTGTCCTTATGCCGAAGACCCACCTCAATCCCCCGACACCACTGCGAGAAGCCCTCGCCACCGCTTCGCGCCCGCTTGTCCTCGACGGAGCATCGGGGACCTATCTACAGGACCTGGGGGTCGATGTCTCCAGCGATCTGTGGTCGGCAGCCGTCCTGGACACTGATCCAGAGTTGATCGCCACTATGCACCGCGACTACCTGCGGGCCGGCGCCCGGATCGTGGAGTCTTTGGCCTACCAGGCCTCGGTCCCGGCGTTCGTGAGGGCCGGCTACACCACTTCGCGCGCCGAGGAACTCATGGCCACCTCCTGGCATCTGGCTCAGAACTCGACCCAGGACTATACGCGCAGCACCGGCATCCAGACCTTGGCGGCTTCCGCACTGGGGCCCTATGGCGTCCATCTGGCTGATGGTTCGGAATACACCGGCGCATATTCCATCGCCCGGGAAGCGCTCCACGCATACCATCGGGATCGCGTCGGCCTCCTATACGAAGCCGGCTGCAGACTGTTCGCCTGGGAGACCATCCCCCGTTATGACGAGGCCCTCGTCATAGGCGATGTCATGTCCAACTACCCGGCAGCCGAATGGTGGCTCAGCTGCAGTGGTGGGCCCAACCTGCCCGATGGCGGGAGCCTGGCCTCGCTCACCGGTCGGCTGCTCCACGCCGCCAACCCGCCGGTGGCCGTGGGAGTCAACTGTTGCAGTGCAGCGGTCGTGGCACCGGCCCTGGCCACTGTTCACACCACAGGGCTACCCGGCATCTGCTACCCCAACTCGGGCCATGTCTATTCCGCCGCAACCCAGACGTGGAGTGGCGATGGCTCCGACGATGTCGATCTGGCCGTCCATGCCAGGGCCTGGACGGAGGCGGGAGCCCGCATCATCGGCGGCTGCTGCCGCACCACTCCCGAGGACATCCGGGCGCTGGCGACGGCGATTCAGACCGGTTCCGGCAGCGGTGCGGTCAACGACTCGTAGTCATTGCGAACATTGCCGACGGCCGGATCCACCCGATACCGCAGGATCCGCTCCGGATCGAAACCGTCCATCAACCCTGCGAGCACACCGGGAAGCTCGGCCGCTGAGAGGCTGGGATCGGTCCAGGTGTCCACCTGTCCCCGATCCACCATAATGGGCATACGATCGTGAACATCTGCCAGATGGCCGCGGGCCGGGCAGGTGATGATGCTCGTCGAGACGAGCCAATCCCCGTACACGGCAGGGTCGCCCCGATCCACGGTGTCACTCTCCGTCAGCCGCTTGAACTCGTAGAGACCCGCCATGAACAGCCAGCCGTCGTCGGCTGCATGCATCAACCACGGCTGCTTGCCCGCCAGGGCCTTGCCCACAGGGGCTTCAGCGCCTCCCCGATCTGCGAGAGCCTGCCATTCGTAATAGCCGTTGACGGCGACCACACAGCGCCGGGCGGCAAAGGCCGCGCGGAACATCGGCTTGCTCGCCACGGTCTCCACCCGGGCGTTGAAGGCGCGGAAGCCGATTTTGACGTCCTTGGCCCAGCCGGGCACCAGACCCCAGCGGGCCGAGCGGATCTGGGTGGACAGTTCACCGTCCTCATTCGGTCGGCTGACGATGATCGGCAGGACGGCGCCGGGCGGAACGTTGTACCGCGGGCCGAAGGCATAGGCCTCGTAGACCGCGCCGAGGTCGGCTGCGAGGTCCGCCGGGTCCACCTGCATGTTCAAACGTCCGCACATGCTCCAATCGTGCCACGCCCACCGCAGCCCGTCACTCCACGGCATACAGAACATACAGATCCGTCCCGCACCCGGGTTCTCACCGACCGGCACCGTCGGATCCAATACTCGGATTTAATACACTGAGGCCCATGGCAGAGGATATGGATCCGATTGCGGAATCCCGCAGGCAATGGCTGACCCACGGCTGGGACGAGGCCGCAGACGGAATGACGCTGGTCATTTCCATCATGCGCGTACAGCAACTGTTCCAGGCCCGCATCGATGCTGTTCTCAAACCCCTGCGGCTGACCTTCGCCAGGTTCGAAGTGCTGGCCCTGTTGTCGTTTACACGCAGGGGCAGCCTGCCGATGAACAAAATCACCCAGCGCCTACAGGTCCATGCCACCTCGACGACGAATTCGGTGGACCGTCTGGAGGCCGCCGCCCTGGCCCGCCGGCAGCCGCATCCCACGGATGGACGCACCACGCTAGTCGAGATCACCCCGGCCGGACGCGAACTGGTCGCCCGTGCCGCCGCTGTGCTGAACGCCGAGGTCTTCGCGCACCCGGGTGCCGCACCGCAGGACATCACCACCCTGCTCGATTCGCTCGCGCTCCTGCGCTCCGGGCTCGAGGCCGACCGCGCCTGAGGTCAAGCCCCGACCGGCACGCGCTCGTGCAACCTGTTACTTGGACGTCCTAGTGTTCTGTTAGTCTGTAGTCCAGACCACAGCGGTGTGGTCGGCCAGATGATCGGAGGACCTCCATGGCACACAGCAGCGCGGCATCCCGCCCGTTCGGTTTGGACGAGGACCAACTCGAGCTCGCGGCGATGTGCCGTCAATTCGCAGACGAACAGCTCGCGCCCCATGCACTGGACTGGGACGCCGCCCACCACTTCCCCATCGACGCCATCAAGGCCACGGCGGACCTGGGCATGGGCGGGATCTACGCGGACGAGGAATACGGTGGCTCGGGCCTGGGCCGGATGGACGCGGTCGTCGTATTCGAAGCCCTGTCGACCGCTGACCCGGCGGTCGCCTCGTACATCTCCATCCACAATATGGCCACCTGGATGGTCTCCCGCTACGGTTCCCCCGAACAGAAGGAGAAGTGGCTGACGCGCCTGACATCCTTCGAAGCGCTGGCCAGCTACTGCCTGACCGAACCGAATGCGGGCTCGGACGCCGCCGCGATCGCCTCGACCGCCCGGCGCGACGGTGAGTACTACGTGCTCAACGGCACCAAGCAGTTCATCTCCGGGGCGGGCGAGACCGATGTCTACCTCCTCATGGCGCGCACCGGACAGGCCGGGGCACGCGGCATCTCCAGCTTCCTGATCGACCGCGACACCCCCGGGCTGTCCTTCGGCGCCAATGAGAAGAAGATGGGCTGGCGGGCCCAACCGACCCGCCAGGTCTACCTGGAGAACGTGCGCGTACCGGTGGCCAATCGGCTGGGCGAGGAGGGCCAGGGCTTCAAGATCGCGATGAGCGGGTTGGACGGCGGCCGGCTCAACATCGGCGCGTGCTCCCTGGGCGGAGCGCAGGCCGCGCTCGAACAGGCTGTGGCATATTTGGGCGAGCGCCAGGCCTTCGGACAGGATCTGACGCAGTTCCAGGCCCTGCGCTTCGAGGTCGCCCAGCTGCAGGCCGACCTCGAGGCCGCCAGGTCCCTGCTGTGGCGGGCTGCCAGGGCCTATGACGCAGGGGATCCCGACACCTCCCTGCTGTCGGCCATGGCCAAGCTCAAGGCGACGGATACGGGCTTCGACGTGGCCAACCGGGCGCTGCAGCTGTTGGGCGGTTACGGGTACCTCCAGGAGTACGGGATCGAGAAGATCGTCCGCGATCTGAGAGTGCACCAGATCCTCGAGGGCACCAATGAAATCATGAAGGTGATCATTTCCCGCAAGAGCACAGGAGTAGGTTGATGAGCAACGAAGCCACAACACCGGTCGATCCCACCGTCATCACAACGGTACGGGGCAGACTGGGCCACATCGAACTCAATCGTCCGCGCGCGATCAACGCGCTGAACGAGGAGATGGTCCACCTGGTGGACGAGGCCCTGCGCGCCTGGGCGACCGATGCCGCAATCGATGCCGTGCTGATCACCGGCGCGGGCGAACGCGGACTGTGCGCCGGTGGCGACATCAAGGCCGTCCACGCGGCCATCACGCAGGGCACGAGCGGCGCACTGGACTTCTTCTCCAAGGAGTACCGGATGAACGACCTGATCGCGACCTATCCCAAGCCCTTCATCGCGATCATGGACGGCATCACGATGGGCGGCGGCGTGGGCATCTCGGCCCACGGCAGTGTGCGCATCGTCAGCGATTCGACGAAGATCGCGATGCCGGAGACGGGCATCGGGCTGTTCCCCGATGTGGGCGCGACCTACCTGCTGGCCCGCATGCCCCACCGCGTGGGCCTCTACATGGGCCTGTCGAGCGAGTCGATCGGCGCCGCCGACGCCGTGGCCTACGGCCTGGCCGACTACTATGTGCCGGCCGACCGCCTGGCCGAACTCCAGCAGGCCCTGGCCGCAGACCCCTCCGAGGCGACGGTGCGCCGTTTCGCCGCCGAACCGGGCGCCCCTACCCTGGCCGGCGACCTCGAATGGATCGAGTCCGCGTTCGCGCACGATACCGCCGCCGAGGTCGTGGCCGCCCTGCGCGCCCGCCCCGAGCCCCGCGCACAGGAGGCGGCCGAGGCGATCGCAGCAAAGTCCCCGCGTTCGGTCGAATTGACCCTGCGGATGATCCGGAGTGCTGCCGACATGGACCTGCGCGATGTGCTGGAGCGCGATCTGCGGGTCGCGCTGAACCTGGGCGAGCACCCCGACCTGGTCGAGGGCATCCGCGCGCAGGTCATCGACAAGGACCGCAACCCCTCCTGGAACCCCGCGACCCTGGAGGCCGTGGATCCCGCCGAGATCGAATCCATCCTGACCGACGAACACGAACAGAAGGTCTTCGCATGAGCAGCTATGAAACCATCCTGACCGAATCGGGCGACGGCATCGCGACCATCACGCTGAACCGTCCGGAGGCGCTCAACGCGCTGAACAACCAGATCCTGACCGAGGTCACCTCGGCCGCTGCGGCCTTCGACGCCGATCCGGAGGTCTCAGCGATCATCATCACCGGCGCGGGCCGCGCCTTCGCAGCCGGTGCGGACATCAAGGAGATGGCGGACCTGGGCTTCTCCAAGGCGTTCGTCAACGACTGGTTCGCCGGCTGGCAGCGCCTGACCGATGTGCGCAAGCCCGTGATCGCCGCGGTCAACGGGTTCGCCCTGGGCGGCGGGTGCGAGCTGGCGATGATGTGCGACATCCTCATCGCCAGCACCAAGGCGAAGTTCGGCCAGCCGGAGATCAACCTGGGCGTACTGCCGGGGATGGGCGGCTCGCAGCGCCTGACCCGCGCGATCGGCAAGGCCAAGGCGATGGACCTGTGCCTGACCGGGCGGATGATCGACGCGGCCGAGGCCGAGCGCTCCGGCCTGGCGGCCCGGGTGACGGAACCCGATGACCTGCTGGCGACGGCCAGGGAGGTCGCCGCGACAATCGCCGCCAAGTCGCAGATCGCCTCGGCGATGGTCAAGGAGGCCGTCAACGTGGCCTTCGAGACCAGCCTGCAGGTGGGCCTGGACTATGAACGCCGGCTGTTCCACTCCTCGCTGGCCACGGCTGACCAGACCGAGGGCATGGCCGCGTTCGTCGAGAAGCGCGAAGCGCACTTCACGAACAACTGACACGGTTCCGTTTCGGCGGACCGGCTGGGGCGGGTCCGGATGCGCATCCGGACCCGCCCTTCCTTCACACGAAAAACAGTCAGACTGGACTGTAAACCCATACGGTGCACTACAGTAGGACTGAACGAACGATCATGCAGCCCAAAGGAGACGCTCATGGCCCTACCCGAAATCCTCGACGGCAGACTTTCCCTCCCAGTGATCTGCTCCCCCATGTTCATCGCCTCAGGACCCGAACTGGTCAAGGCCCAGTGCCAGGCCGGACTCGTCGGCTCCTTCCCCACCCTCAATGCCCGCCCGCAGGAGGCCCTGGCCGACTGGCTCGACGACATCTCGGAGTCGAATGCCGCATACGCCGCGACCAATCCGGGAGCTCCCGTGGCACCCTTCGCCACGAACCTCATCGTGCACAGGACCAATAACCGGCTCGAACACGACCTGGGCGTCGTCGTCGACCACAAGGTGCCGATCGTCATCACCTCCCTGGGTGCCAGGGAGGACGTCAACGCGGCCGTCCACTCCTATGGCGGCATCGTCCTGCACGACGTCATCAACAACCGCTTCGCCCACAAGGCCGTCGAGAAGGGCGCCGACGGCCTCATCGCCGTGGCCGCCGGCGCCGGCGGCCACGCGGGCGCCCAGTCCCCCTTCGCCCTGCTGCAGGAGATCCGCAGCTGGTTCGACGGGACCATCGCCCTGTCCGGCGCGATCGGCCACGGCCGCTCCATCCTGGCAGCCCTGGCCGCCGGCGCGGACGCCGCCTATATGGGCTCGGCATTCCTCTCCACCCCCGAGGCGAACGTCGTCGAGGGCTACCGCGACATGGTCGTGTCCTCGGGTGCCGAGGACATCGTCTACTCCAATCTGTTCACCGGGGTGCACGGGAACTACCTGCGCGGGTCGATCAGCCAGGCGGGTCTGAACCCGGACGACCTGCCGCAGTCCGATCCCACCAAGATGACGTTTGCCACCGGGGCCGATGGCAAGACCGCACCCAAGGCCTGGAAGGAGATCTGGGGCTCGGGACAGGGCATCGGCGCGATCACCGAATCGCGTCCGGTGGCCGAACTGGCAGCCGAGCTGAGCGGTCAGTTCGCAGCCGCCCGCGCCGAGCTGGAGACGAAGCTTAACCGCTGGTGAGGCTCCGAGCTCGTTCCACGGGGCCGGGGCCCTGGCCTCAGCCGAGGACCAGGGCCCTTATGACCTCTCCCAGGGACCGCATATAGTCCTCGACCCCGACGCGGTGATCGACCGCTGAGGCATGCCAGTTCGCCCCCACCGCATAGCTCACGGTGCGGGCCGGTCCCACCACCAGGCCGACGTCGACCCTGATCTGGGAGTCGCTGCCCGTCTTGTGGCGGACCAGCAGGGAGCCGTCCGCCTCGAAATGGGCCAAGGGGTCGATGTGGAATCCCCCGGCGACCATCGACACGTCCGTATCGGCCGCCAGATAGTGCAGGACGCGCGCGGACACCTCCGGGGCGACCACAGTGCCTTCCCGCAGCAGCCGCATGAGCCGTGAGAGTTCCCCCGCGGCGCCATAGGACGGGGTCCACGGCAGCTCGGGGGTCCTGGCGTCGCGGATGAAGTCCAACAGCGAGGTCTGTTCCAGTCCCAGCGCCGGCGCCACCGCCCGCACCGCTTCGAGTCCGCAGCGGGCCAGCAGCCCATTGGTCGCCAGATTGTCACTCACCGCACCCACCAGCAGGCAGGCGTCGTCGAGCGTGATCGCCCGGTCGCGGAACAGGTAGAGCAGGCCGGAATCCGCGACCTCGTGTTCGGCGGGCACGTGGAGTCGGTCGGCGGGGTCCAGGCGGCCGTCATGGAACCGGGTGCAGACCTCGATGAGCAGGAAGATCTTGCCCACGCTGGCGGTGCGCAGTGTCCGGTGCTGGTCGTGGGCGAACAGATTGCGGTCCGGCTGCGGGCGAGCGGGTGAAGGCCGGTCGGGTGCGGGCCGATCGGGTGTGGTCCGATCTGCGATCTGGTCGATGCTGATGGACCACTCCAGACCCGAAGCGGCCGGTGGGATGGGGAAGATCGGATGCGAGGGCATATCTGCATGCTATTCGGTTCGCCGCAGCCGCGTCGTGGCCATCCGCGACACTGCGAGGGTGGGTAGGGTAAAGACCATGACACGCCCGGTCATCACCACCCAACGGCTCGAACTGCGGCCGATGACGCCGGCACACCTGCCCTTGCACCGGCAGCTGGACACGGATCCCAAGGTGATGCGGTTTCTGCTGGGCCGTGCGCGGAGCCTTGCGGAGACCGATGAGTTCTGGACGCCGAGGTGCGCCGACACCAGCGCGGATGCCGTAGGCCTCGGCTGGTGGGTCGGGTATGCAGGCGACCGGTTCGTCGGCTGGTGGGACTTGGGCCGCAGCGACTCCGAACCCGGCACGATGCTGGAACCCGAGGCGGTATTGCAACCCGACGAGGCCGAGATCGGCTGGCGAGTGCTGCGCTCGCAATGGGGCCAGGGGTATGCGCCGGAGGGGGCTAGAGCGCTCCTGCAGTACGCCTTCGAAACAGTCGGGCTGCAACGCGTGTGGGCCGAGACGATGGCGGTCAACACCCCGTCGCGGCGGGTCATGGAGAAGATCGGGATGCGCCACATCAAGACCGAGGTCCGGCACTGGGACGATCCGCTACCGGGGGCAGAACTGGGCGAGGTCGTGTATGAGGTCACCCGGGGCGAGCGGGAACCATAGGCGCAACAACGCCGAGGTCTTTACGCGGCACGGGGGCTCGCCTGTAGGTGTGCAGAGATGCCGGCGATCAGAGCGCTCAGACCGAATTCGAACCGCCTATCGTTTTCCGGGTCCCGGTCTCTACGACGGCTATCAGCCTGTTCTTCCAGTACGACTCCGACGGTGTATCGGCTGATCGCGACGAGCGCACTGACTGCGGTCCCCTCGTCGAAGCCCTGCGATACCAGAAGTGCAACCTGCCGGCCCGGCGCATCGTCCGAGGATTCATCGATTGTGTCGCCAGGTCGCCGATGGTGTTCCGCATGCAGCCGTGCGCCATCACGCACCGCGTGCAGTGCGCTTCGGAAGCTCCGCGCATTGCGTTGCAGGAAGGCATCCCATTTCTCCCCTGGTTCCGGAAGCGAACCGTGGTGCTCACGTGCGAGTACGTCCTCGGCGAGCGCTGCAAGGAGCTCTCCCTTGGTGCGGAAGTGCCAGTAGAGTGCGGGCTGCTGCACTTGCAGGTGGCCGGCCAGGGCGCGGGTCGTGAAACCGTCGAGGCCCTTCTCATCGAGCACCAGTTGGGCCCCGTGCAGCACCGCTGTGCTGTCCAAGCGTGTCCGACGTTGTGTCATGTTTGCACTTTATCATTAATAAATTTATCTTAGATAAGGTGACTCATAGCCGATCCCATCGGGGAACCCTGACGACTGTACTCACCACCGCGACTCTGGATGCAGCAGGCGTGGGCCTAGTCATGCCGATCCTTCCCACCCTCTTGGCCCGGATCGGCACGGCCGACGCTGCGGTGCCGTTGCACGTTGGATTACTGACCGCGCTCTATGCCGTCATGCAGTTCATCTGTGCTCCCCTACTAGGCAGACTCTCGGATCGTTACGGACGACGGCCAGTCCTCCTGATCTCACTGGCGGGCGCGACCATCGACTACCTCGTCCTCGCGCTGGCTTCCAGCCTCTGGATTCTCTACCCGGCCCGCGCGATCGCCGGAATCACCGGTGCCACGAATGCAGTCACCGCCACGGTGATCACCGACATCACGCCCACCCATGAACGCGCGAAGCGCTATGGCTGGCTTGGCGCCTGTTACGGCGGGGGCATGATCGCCGGTCCCGCAATCGGCGGTTTCTTCGGCGCGCTCTCACCCCATCTGCCCTTCCTCATCGCAGCGATCCTGACCACCGTCAATCTGCTCCTGAGCCTGACCCTCCTGCAGGAGACACGGCCACAGCCCGGCGACGAAACACAAAACTTTACACCCGCAGCCTCCACACTCACAGCAATACCCGGCATGGCGCTCCTACTCACGGCCTTCGGACTGGTGCAGTTCATCGGTCAGGCCCCAGGATCCACCTGGGTACTGTTCACCCAGCACCGCCTCGCCTGGAATCCCGGCGCGGTCGGCATCTCTTTGTCGGTGTTCGGACTGATACAGGTCATCGTGCAGGCTATGTTGACCGGACCCATCGTCAAGCGAGTCGGTGAAGTGAAAGCCGTCCTCCTCGGAATCGTCACCGATGCCGCAGGCCTGATCGGACTTGTATTCGTAGTCGACGATTGGGCGATGGTACCGATCCTCATGGCCCTTGGCCTGGGCAGCATCACCGTTCCGGCGTTGCAGACGCTGCTCTCCCAGCGCGCCCCAGGACATCGTCAAGGGCGCTTGCAGGGAACCCTGGCGGGGCTCAACAGCCTCTCCTCGATCGTCGGTCCGCTTATCTTCACCAGCATCTTCGCTCTCACCCGCACAGGAGCAGACGGCGGCCTCTGGCTCTGCGCAGTCGTATTTTACCTTCCGTGCACAATCCTCTTCCTGTGCGCTGCGAGGCGGCAGTGAGCACGATCGGGCGAACACCCGGGAGAATGGAGTGATGACCAGACGTACAGTGCCCCTCAACACAGTTCAGCTAGAAGTGCTGAGGTGGGTGAAAAACGGCTGTCCAGGCGATACCTACAACAATAGGTCGCATCGTGTTTCGGCACGTGCTCTACACAACCGGGGTCTGATCGAAGTGCATGGCTCCGGAGCGAACTGGTCGGCCAGGCTAACCGATGACGGCCGCTACTACCTTGAACATGGTCTTTATCCGGACCAGACCTCAGACAACGCAGCCGACACCCCTCAGCAGGCTCCAGCCGCGGAGCCCCAAAGCCTGGAGCCGTCCCCTACACCTCAAGGACCGCCGCCGCGAAAGACCAGAAAGGGCACACCCCGAGCGAAGCAACCGAACAAGACCGAGCAGTTCATGCTCGCGCTCAACGCGGCCGAGGAACATCGGCTTGTTACTGAAAGGAGCGAAGAGGCCCGCTACAGACGTCTCATCACGTTGGCCAAGCACCGAGGTCTGATCCCGGACGGCATGCAGATCACGCTCTCCTGGCCTTCCCCCAATCAGTTGGCCGTGACTCTTGAGCCCCTCCCAGAGTGGCAGACCAGAGTACTTGAGGCCATCACAGTGCCCAGCAGCCTTCACACTCCGAGCGATGTCACTACCACGCTTTCCGAGAGTGACACGTTCCAGGTCGCTGGAGGTCCACGTAAACGCGCGCTGCGTCTGACTGAGGCTTTGGTCATTGCGGCGAGGGAGAGGGATATGTCCGTCAAGGCTGTCCTGAATCAGCCGAGAAATCCGAACAATACCTACCACGATTCGCCACGACGGGACGAGATCGGGTTTTCTATCGACCGTGATAGCTTTAGGCTTTGGTTCACGCAGGAGACGCTCAAAGAGCCCCACGAACCGACGCAGAGAGAGAGATAGTGCGGGTACAGAAAGGGTTCTTGTTCCCCGACTACGATGACGTCCCCGCTGAACAGCTTGGCCTCGTGCTCAGCGGTGACGGTGGGACATTCTGGGCCAGTAGCTGGCGCGACACGGAAGACCACGCGCTGGAAGATGACCTGGCACAAATATTGGAAGAGATCCGCCTGCGCCACGAACGCCAGACCAAGAATCGCAAAGCCGAGCAAGAACGTGCACTCGTTCGCCGTCAGCAGGAGGACGAGGATCGGGTCGTAGCAACAGAGCAGTACCGGGCACAGTTCGTGGTGAATACTATGAAGAGCCAAGCGAAGAAATGGGAAGAAGCAGGCCTCTTACGTCGATACGCGGCGGCAATTCGCGAGGCTGCAGCGCCTTTTGAAGGCCAGCAGCGAGAAGAAGCACTGGCGTGGGCGGAGCAAGTCGAGGCTGAGGCATCCCGGATCGACCCGCTCCCACGCGCAGCGAAGGTCCCAGAGATTCCCGGGCCTTCGTACAGTGACCTTTCACCGTTTATGAAGTCCAGATCGCTCTATAGCTAGTAGCGTTCAGTAACCCCAGCGTCGTGGTCTCGTGACGTACTGAACCGGGATCTCGGAGGGTTTGAGCGGGCGATCAACGACGGGCCGGTAGTTTGCGGGCGTGATTCGTTCTTCCTCATAGGCGCGTATGAGGTAGTCAGTTGCCTGGGAGTGTCCGAGTCGTTTGAGTTCCTCGAAGATGCGGCTGATGAGTTCGTTCAGGCGCCGGTTCTCCGCCTCGGCAGCGCCAAGGCGTTCTTGCAACGTTGCCGCGCGCTGACCGCACCAAGAGCGGAGCAACTCATGAACGGGCCGGCTGTGCTCCAGGTACCACTGGTACTCCCACTCCGGTGACGTCGTGTAGGCGTGCTTGTCGTAGCTGACAGCAGCACATCCGTTTGCGCTCTTCTCCCGGCAATCTTTCTCGTCCTCCAGCACCCAGTCGAGGATAGGCATCGGGTTTATCCGGCAAGCGCACTCAGCGATCGCGAGCGTTCCGTCGGCCGAGAGCATAACGTCTCCGTCCAGATCGAAGCCCTCGTTCTGAGCGAGCAAATCGTCAACCGTGATCCCTATCAGCTCGTGCAACGCGTCCCGCTGGTGAATACGGGTGGCGTACCGGACAGGCGACCACTCGCATTCCGCGACTTCTTCGGGGATCAGAAGGTCGAAAACTTGATCAGCTGCCGCCTGCTCAGAGTCGGTGAGCTCCCCATGGTCGATACGTTCCCAGTTCGCCATGAGTTCGTCATAAGCCGCGACGTCGGACCAGTCGCCGCGGAGGCGGCCACCGGGCACGTTCTCTTGGGTGCCAGCTTTATCGTTGTCAAGGAATTCGACTACATAGCGAGGCGTCCTCTTGCGCGTATCGATTTCAATGACCTTGACGTGCTCCGAGGCGGAGTAGTCACGCAGGCGATAGATTAGCTCATCTCCGACATCTGGCACGGCCACTCCTCGCTCTCGACCCTCTCCATTGTCTTGCACCTCGAAAGTCGGCTATCTGCCCACTCAAACTAGAATCCACGTAACAACAGTTCCACCGTTTTCTTGACAGTCCCTGGGCAAGGTGCGTTTGCGCCCCCGACGTGCCCCACTGAACGGCTACTTGTAGTCATCACTGTCCTCCTCTGGCTGTTGAGAGAAGGCACGAAAAGAGGCCCGGACCGCACAGATTCCTGCGGGTCCGGGCCTCCGACCAGCCCTGAAGGGCTTCGGGCTAGATCCGGGACTCTAGAAGTCCCAGTCCTCGTCTTCGGTGTTGACGGCCTTGCCGATGACGTAGCTGGAGCCGGAACCAGAGAAGAAGTCGTGGTTCTCATCCGCGTTGGGGCTCAGCGCCGACAGGATCGCCGGGTTCACATCGGTCACCGCCGCCGGGAACATGGCCTCGTAGCCCAGGTTCATCAGCGCCTTGTTCGCGTTGTAGTGCAGGAACTTCTTGACGTCCTCGCTCAGGCCCACGCCGTCGTACAGGTCGTGGGTGTACTGGACCTCGTTCTCGTACAGCTCGAACAGCAGGTTGAACGTGTAGTCCTTCAGTTCCTGCTTGCGCGCCTCCGACTCCAGTTCCAGGCCCCGCTGGTACTTGTAGCCGATGTAGTAGCCGTGCACGGCCTCGTCGCGGATGATCAGGCGGATCAGATCCGCCGTGTTCGTCAGCTTCGCGTGGCTCGACCAGTACATGGGCAGGTAGAAGCCGGAGTAGAACAGGAAGGACTCCAACAGGGTCGAGGCGACCTTGCGCTTGAGCGGATCGTCGCCCCGGTAGTAGTCCAGCACGATCTTCGCCTTGCGCTGCAGGTTCTGGTTCTCCGTCGACCAGCGGAAGGCCTCGTCGATCTGCTTCGTGTTCGACAGGGTGGAGAAGATCGAGGAGTACGACTTCGCGTGCACGCTCTCCATGAACGCGATGTTCGTGTAGACGGCCTCCTCGTGCGGGGTCAGGGCGTCGGGGATCAGAGAGACCGCGCCCACGGTGCCCTGGATCGTGTCCAGCAACGTCAGGCCGGTGAAGACGCGCATCGTCAGCGTCTTCTCATCTTCCGTCAGCGTCGCCCAGGACTGCACGTCATTGCTCAGCGGCACCTTCTCCGGCAGCCAGAAGTTGGCCGTCAGCCGATCCCACACCTCGGAGTCGACATCGTCCTGGATCCGGTTCCAGTTGATCGCGTCGACGTGCGACACGAGAGTGAGCTTCTCGCCCGAAATCATTTATCCACCCAGTTATTCGTAACAGACAGTTGTGTGATGTGTACGGTCACAGCATGCAGGATACGCAGCCATCGACCTCCGTGCCGGCCAGGGCCAGCTGGCGGATGCGGATGTAGTAGATCGTCTTGATGCCCTTGCGCCACGCGTAGATCTGCGCCTTGTTGATGTCACGGGTTGTGGCGGTGTCCTTGAAGAACAGCGTCAGCGACAGGCCCTGGTCGACGTGCTGCGTCGCCTCGGCGTAGGTGTCGATGATCTTCTCGTAGCCGATCTCGTAAGCGTCCTGGTAGTACTCCAGGTTGTCGTTGTCCATGAACGGCGCGGGGTAGTACACGCGGCCGATCTTGCCCTCCTTGCGGATCTCGATCCGGCTGGCGACCGGGTGGATCGAGGAGGTGGAGTTGTTGATGTAGGAGATCGAGCCCGTCGGCGGCACAGCCTGCAGGTTCTGGTTGTAGATGCCGTGTTCGGCGACCTGCGCCTTGAGTTCGCGCCAGTCGTCCTGGGTCGGGATGTGGATCCCGGCCTCGGCGAAGATGCCGGCGACCTTGTCGGTGCGCGGCTCCCACACCCCGTCGATGTACTTGTCGAAGTATTCCCCGCTGGCGTACTTCGAGCGCTCGAAGCCGTCGAAGGTCCGGCCGCGTTCCTTCGCGATCTCCATGGACGCCCGCACCGCGTGGAAGGCCACGGTGTAGAAGTACATGTTCGTGAAGTCCAGGCCCTCATCGGAGCCGTAGTGGATCCGTTCGCGGGCCAGGTAGCCGTGCAGGTTCATCTGCCCCAGGCCGATCGCGTGCGACATGTCGTTGCCGCGTTCGATCGACGGCACCGAGGTGATGTGCGAGGCTTCGGAGACCGCGGTGAGTCCGCGGATCGCCGTTTCGACGGTCCGTCCGAAGTCATCGGAGTCCATCGTCAGGGCGATGTTGAGCGAACCCAGGTTGCAGGAGATGTCCTTGCCGATCTGGGCGTAGCTCAGGTCGTCGTTGTAGGTGCTGGGATCGGAGACCTGCAGGATCTCCGAGCACAGGTTCGACATGGTGATCTTGCCGTCGATCGGATTGGCCCGGTTCACGGTGTCCTCGAACATGATGTACGGGTAGCCGGACTCGAACTGGATCTCCGCCAGAGTCTGGAAGAATTCGCGCGCGTTGATCTTCTTCTTGTGGATCGCCGCGTTGTCGACCATCTTGTAGTACTCGTCGGTCACGCAGACTTCCGTGAACGGCTTGCCGTAGACCTGCTGCACGTCGTACGGGCTGAACAGGTACATGTCCTCATTGCGCTTGGCCAGCTGGAAGGTGATGTCGGGGATGACCACGCCCAGGCTCAGTGTCTTGATCCGGATCTTCTCATCCGCGTTCTCCCGCTTGGTGTCGAGGAACTTGTAGATGTCCGGGTGGTGCGCGTTGAGGTACACGGCACCTGCGCCCTGCCTGGCGCCCAGCTGGTTGGCGTAGGAGAACGAGTCCTCCAGCAGCTTCATGATCGGGATGACGCCGGAGGACTGGTTCTCGATCTTCTTGATCGGGGCACCGGATTCGCGGATGTTCGTCAGGCTGAAGGCCACGCCGCCACCGCGCTTGGACAGCTGCAGGGCGGAGTTGATCGAGCGGCCGATCGACTCCATATTGTCCTCGATGCGCAGCAGGAAGCAGGAGACGAGTTCGCCGCGCTGCTTCTTGCCCGCGTTGAGGAAGGTCGGGGTGGCCGGCTGGAAGCGCCCGGAGATGATCTCCTCGACCAGCTGGCTTGCCAGCACCTCGTCGCCGGCGGCCAGGAACAGCGCGACCATGACCACGCGGTCCTCGAAGCGCTCCAGGTAGCGCTTGCCGTCGAAGGTCTTCAGCGTATAGGAGGTGTAGAACTTGAAGGCGCCCAGGAAGGTCTGGAAGCGGAACTTCTTCTTGTACGCCTGCTTGGACAGCCGGGAGATGAACTCGAAGGAGTACTGGTCGAGCACTTCGCGCTCGTAGTAGTCGTGTTCGACCAGGTACTTCAGCTTCTCCTCGAGGTCGTGGAAGAAGACGGTGTTGTTGTTGACGTGCTGCAGGAAGTACTGGCGGGCAGCCTGCTTATCGCGTTCGAACTGGATCCGTCCGTCGGCGTCGTAGAGGTTGAGCATGGCATTGAGCGCATGGTAGTCGAGATCCGTGTCCTCGCGGATGACGGCCTCTAGATCTCGCTTCTCTGCTGTCGTTGACACAGTTCTTCCAACCCTTCGTCGACTTTAGCCACGTCCTCCGGGGTGCCCAGGAGTTCGAACCGGTAGAGCACGGGGACGTTGCACTTGGCTGCCACCAGGTCGGCGGCGCGGCAATAATTCTGGCCGAAATTCGTGTTCCCAGCCCCGATCACACCGAGCAGATTGGTGCGATTGGCCTTCGCGGTGGCGAGGAACTTCTTGACCTGTTTCGGAACGGATCCCCGGTTGGGCCCGGCCCCGTAGGTCGGGGTGATGAGCACGTACGGTTCGTCGATCTCCGGCATCTCATCACGCGTCAGCAAGGGCAAACGCTGCGTGGGGTGCCGGAGTTTGCGGG
The DNA here is from genome assembly GCF_024580695.1 of Brevibacterium sp. 91QC2O2. Lineage (NCBI taxonomy): Bacteria > Bacillati > Actinomycetota > Actinomycetes > Micrococcales > Brevibacteriaceae > Brevibacterium > Brevibacterium sp. 91QC2O2. Next base: position 16,675 of record NZ_JANIJY010000003.1, read on the forward strand.
CGAACTTGTGCGTGTACTCGGAGCTACTGGAGTAGTAGACGACGAGCATCTCAGGCCACGCTGGGCGCTTCCGTCTCGGACGCCAGGGCCGAGATCTTATCGGGACGGAAGCCCGACCAGTGATCGTCGTCGGTGACGACGACTGGTGCCTGCATGTAGCCCATGGCCTTGACGATGTCCAGGGCCTGCGCATCCTGGCTCAGGTCGACCGAACGGTATTCGATTCCACGCGCATCCAGCGCCCGGTACGTCGCATTGCACTGGACGCAGGACGGCTTGGTGTAGACGGTGACCATAATCGGGTTTCCTCCAACATTCGGGCGTGTATCTGCAGGTCACAGGATCCGCGTCCCCGCAAGTTCCCAGCCCCTGGGATAACGGAGCCGGTGCGGAATTCGGGTAGTAGGGGCTTCACCCCGACAACCACTAGATCTTGTGTTCAAGAGAAGACGATACCCCTACATAGGCCGATTTTCCAGTGCGATTTCAACCGGCCAGGCCCTATCACACCACCCCCTGTGCATAGCTGTGCACAGGGGGTGGACAGCAGGATTCACAGGGTGGCTTGAGCCCTCCCCCGCGTCCCAGAAGCCGCCTTCCGCGGTTTCTCGCGGATCGCTCAACACACGTCTTCCGGTACCGATTCGCGGGAATGAATCACATATCGAACGAATGCGGAGTTTTCCACAGGATGCGTACACCGTTCCGGGTCCACGTCGCTCTTCTCACAGCGTCTGAATTTGCATTCAGAGCGGGCTGGGTTATGGCTCCGACTGCGCGCCTTCGGTACCCCGCCTGGCCCGCGCCCGAGCCTCGGCCAGCGCTGTGAAGGCCAGCACCAGGGTGCGTGCGGCCGCTTCGGTGGCAGGCTGCTCCACCTGGGCCCTGGCGATGAGTGCGTCCTTGTCGAAGCCCAAGGCCGCCAGGGACTCGGCATTCCACCGCCCCATCGCGTCCGGGCCCTCGTGTTCCGGATGGAACTGCACACCCCATGCCCTCTCGCCGATGCGGAAGGCCTGAAAGTCCAGCACCGCACTGCCGGCGAGCACCACCGCGTCCTGCGGCAGGGAGGTGATCCGGTCGACATGACTCTCGATGAACCGGGTGGTGCGCGGCAGGTCCCGAAACAGCGGGTCGGATGCTGCGGCCTCGGTCATGGTGATGGGCGTGGAGCCCTTCTCCGGAGCACCGGTGGCAGCTGCGACCCTGCCGCCTGCGACCTGGGCCAGCAACTGGCAGCCCAGGCAGATGCCCAGCAACGGGATGCCGTCGGCCAGGCAGCGGTCCACCAGGCCGGCCTCGTGGACCAGCCAGGGTGCGCGAGCCGTGTCATCGGGCATGAAACCGCCGCCCAGGGCGATCATGCCGTCGTAGGCGTCCAGTTCGTCCACCGCGGGAAGAGTTCCGTGCGCGCCGAAGCGCACATCGAACTCGACCCCGGCGGCCACCAGCCAGCCGGCCAGGTGCCCGGGACCCGACTCGGGGTCGTTGACCACGACGAGCAGGCGCGCAGCCGGGCTCGGAACCGGGGAATCAGGCATCCGCGGCCTCGTCCCGGGCCCCGAACTCGGCCAGATACGCCGGATCGTGGGCTTCGAGGACGCGCAGCAGGTTCAGTCCGCCGATCCCGTCGAGTTCGGCCTCGCTCCAGCCCCGCGAGCGCAGCTCGGTGAACAGGGCCTGGTACTTCCCCGCGTTCTCCAAGCCGGTGGGCATGGAGTCGGTGCCGCACAGATCGGCGCCGAGTGCCAGGTACTGCGCGCCGATCCGGTTGCGCACCCAGTCGCAGTGGTCTGCGACCTGGGCGACGGTCACCTCGGGTTCGGGCCCGGTGGAGCCGCCCTGTGCCCAGGCGTGGCGTTCGGCGGACACGAAGGCCGGCACGAAGGTGATGCCCAGGACCCCGCCGTTGGCCGGCAGGCGGTCGATGACGTCGGTGGGGACGTTGCGCGGGTGCGGGTTGATGTCCGCGACGCAGGAGTGGGTGAAGACCACGGGCAGCTGCGTCTGATCGAGCACCTGGTGCATGACGTCGGCGGAGACGTGGGACAGGTCGGGGATCATCCCGATCCGGTCCATCTCCGCCACGACCTGCTTGCCGAACTCGCTGAGTCCGTGGTGGATGGGTTCGTCGGTGGCCGAATCGGCCCAGCTGTGGGTGGTCGACCAGGCCAGGGTCATATAGCGCACACCCAGGCGGGCGTAGGCGCGCAGCACGCCCAGGGATTCGTCGATCTGCTGTCCGCCCTCGGCACCCATCAGCGAGGCGGTGCGGCCGCTGCCCCAGACCGCGCGGATGTCAGCGGCGGTGGGTGTGTAGACCAGCCGGTCGGGGTGGGCGGCGATGATCCGGTGGACCATGTCGATCTGTTCGAGCGTGGCGGTCACGGCGGCGGGCCCGGAGATCGCGGAGTCGACGTAGACCGACCAGAATTGGGCGGCCACTTCGCCTTCGCGCAGCTGGTCCAGGGTGGTCATCGGCACGGCCTGCGGGTCGTTGACCGGGGCGATATCGCTATCGCATTCCTCCCGCAGATACCAGGCCAGATCGTTGTGTCCGTCGAATACCAGGGTCATGGGTCTCCTGTCAGAGGGTCTATCGGTGCAGAGGGTCTATCGGCGCGGGCGCGGCTCGCGGTGCCGGACGGCCGCGAGGCGGCCAGGACACCGGGAGTCCAGCCTAGTCCCTGGCGCATTTCGGCTGTGTTCCGGGCCACGCGGCGGGTACCCGGCCGGTGGCCTCGAGCTCTCCGGCCAGGTACTTCGCGACGGCCGCCATGGCGTGTGGGTTGTCCGAATACGTGGCCAGCACGGTGCGTGCCCCGGCCGGGGCCTTCTTCCACGGCGCACCGGTGTTGACGACCACCCGCGCCGAGGTCCCCGTCCCCAGGGCAACGCTCGTCGTGCCGGACCCGGCGGATTCGCGCACGCTCAGGCCTACGGCCCTGGCGGCCCTGGTCAGGGCTTTGCGCGCGGGTTCCTCTCCCCCGACGATGTGGATCGCCTTGGCGGGCTTCGCCACGGTGCACGCACCCTTGAGGACGCTCAGGGATTTCTCCGACAGTCCTGTCAGCGCGGTGTCCGCCGCTTTGGTCGCGGCCCTGGCATCGCCGTGGTCGGGTGCCTGGGCGGCGGCACGGTCCTGCCACAGCTGCATGGCGACGACCCGCCCGGCGGCTTCGGTGATGCGTTTCTTCGAGATGTCACCGGAGTCGATCGCCTGGGTCAGGGCCTTGATCGCCGCGGTCGTGTCGGCCGGCATGAGCGCCAGGTCGGCACCTGCGCGGATGGCCTTGACGGTCTCCTGTCCCGCCGGCTCCTTGATCGCGCCCATGTTCAGGGCATCGGTCACCGCGACCCCGTCGAAGCCCTGGGCGCGCAGGGCCTTGTACACGGCGGGGCTAAGCGAGGCGGGCACGTCCGTGTTGCCCGGCAGGCCGATGTGGCCGACCATCGTCATCGGCACGCCCGCTTCATCGGCCGCGGTGAAGGGCACCAGGTCCAGCTTCTTCATCTGCTTGATGGATTTCTTCGACACGGGCAGTTCCGAGTGGGAGTCGACGGTCAGGGCGCCGTGGCCCGGGAAGTGCTTGGCGCTCGAGGCCACGCCCGCGGTGTTGTAGCCGGTGATCGCGGCTGCCACCGTCTTTCCCACCGCCTTCGGGTCGTCGCCGGCCGAGCGGATGTTGATCGTGGGGTCCGCCGCGCCGATCGTGACGTCCGCGTCGGGGGCGAAGTCGGCGGTGAAGCCGAGTTCGCGCAGTTCGCCACCCTGGCCGGAGTAGGCCGCCGTGATGGTCTTCGCGTCCCGCGCGGCCCCTGCGGCCATGAGCGGCGGGTAGCCGGTCGCGGCGTCCTTCAGCCGGGCGACCGGACCGCCCTCCTGATCGACGCCGATGAATACCGGCCAGGCGCGGTCTCCGCGGGCCTCGCCGATCGTTCTCGTGGTCGTGCGCACGGCATCCGCAGTGGGGGTCTGGGGCAGGTTGTAGCCCATCACGATGGCCCCGGCCAGGTGGTTCTTCTCCACCAGATCCTGCGCGGTCTGCGGATCGGTGCCGTCGTATTGGGCGATGACGACGGAGCCGGCGAGCTCTGCCGTGTCCATGTCCGCGACGATCTGTTGGGCCCGGTTCCGGTCCTTCGCGGATACTCCGGCGGCGGCCGGCGCCCCGGGCTTGGCCGAGGCGGCGGTTTCCGCCCCTCCGCCGGCCCGTGTGGACTGCTGTGCAGGGGCCGAGGTCTCAGCCGGTTGGGGTGCACCACCCGAGCCGGAGCACCCAGCAAGGGCCAGAAGGGATGTCAGGGCGAGGATCGCGGTCTTTCGCATCCCTTAATGCTAACGATCTTCGGTACGGCCCACACCAGGGTGACCATGACGAACAGCTCCACCAGCGTCTGAGTAACCACGACGACCGGTGTCAGGGCGTGGCCGGTGGCCAGCGCCAGTGGCAGCACGACCAGGGAGTTCCGCGTCACTCCACTGAACAGCAGGGCCCGCCGGGCGGGCACATCGATCCGGTCCCCGTCGGGCAGGCCCACGGCCCAGCCCAGTGCGGTCATGCAGACTGCGAAGAGGACGAAGACCAGCGCGGCTGTGGCCAGCGCCCGCAGATGGGCCACCACCCCGCTGATCTGCGAGGCGACCACCAGGGCGAGCACCACCATCATGATGGGCACCATGAGACCGGACATGGCACCGTGCAGGTAGCGCGCCCAGCGGAGGCGGCGCTCCAGGGCCTGGACTGTTAGGGCCGCCACCAGGGGAAGCAGGATCAAGGTGACGAAGGCCTCGACGAAGGGAGCCGGGTGCAGGCCGGCCAGGGCCGAGGGGCCGGCGAAGAGCCACAGGTAACCCGGCAACAGCAGCGCCTGGGCGCACATGAGCAGAGGGGTGGCGGCCAGCAGCCGATCGGCTGCGCCCCCTGCCAGCCCGGTGAACACGATGACGTAGTCCACGCAGGGGCACAGCAGGACCAGGAGCACTCCCAGCAGCAGGGCCGCGTCGCCGGCGACGAATCGGGACAGGCAGAAGACGATCACGGGTGCGGCCAGGAAGTTCAGCAGCCCCAGGCGCAGCAGGAAGCGCCAATCGCGCAGGGCGCCGGCCAGTCGGGCGAACGGCACGCCCCGGAAGGTCGAGAAGAGCAATAAGCCCAGGGTGGGGTTCACTCCCGCGGCCAGGCCCGCCGCTGCCGGCCACGGGAGTGCCAGGCCGAGGCCGGCGCCGAACGCCAGGGCCGCCAGGTACAGCGACACCTGCCGGCGTTCGGCCCAGGCCACGAGTCCTCCACGGCGCGTGGACGCACCGGGACCCGCCGTGGACCCAGCCGGGGCCGAGGCCTCGTCAGCCAAGGGTGCGGGCGAGCTCTTCCGCCCGGCTCCGCGCCCGCACCGTCGCCGCCGCGCGCAGTTCACCGGCCAGGGCCGGATCGAGTTCGGGCAGCAGGTCCGCCAGGGTGCGGTCGACCGCGATCGATTCCACCGCCATGCCCATGGCCCCGCCCAGCAGGACGTCGAAAACGGGCAGGATGTGATCGTGGGACGCGAGGAACGCAGGGTCGTCGTAGGCGGCGCCCCGGGTGGTGATGACGATGACGGGCTTGCCGGCCAAGGGGCCCTCGGTAGCGACATCGGCAGTGGTGCGGCCGGGCACGTGCAGGTAGTCCAACCAGGCCTTCAGGGGCGAGGGCAGGGAGTAGTTGTACATGGGGGCGCCGATGACCACCGCGTCAGCCGCCTCCAGTTCCGCGATGAGCTCGTCCTGCAGGGCCGCGGCGGGGTCGTCGGCGGCGATACCGGGGCGGTGGGCGAAGTGGAGCGCGAATTCCGGCAGGTGCGGCAGATTCTGGGCGGCCACATCGCGGTGGACCACGGAACCGCCTGCGGCCTGCCAGGATGCGGCGAAGGCCCCGGTGAGTTCACGGGAGACGGAATCGGGGTTGATGGACGAATCGATACGCAGAAGTTTCGGCATGTGATCAAGCCTACGACGGATGGGCCCGAGTTCTGACACCGCTGCGAATCCGACAGTGCCGACCAGTGCAAACGTCACCGGCCGGCACTGTCGAGAGAGAACACTCTGCAGTTGTAGGAATCATGACAGGCTGGTATCCATGGGAACCGAACGCAGCTCAGCAGTGAAGTACGTCTCCGGTAGCGGTTCGCTCGGCGACCTCCCGTACGGGCGTCTCGAACGACTGATGGCGAAGGACCATTCCGACCTCAAGGGCGAACTCACCCGCGAGGGCATATGGAACATGGTGACCCTGATCTGCTGTGCGGCGGTCATCGGGGTGGTGCAGACCTGGGGACCCATGATGATCACCCCGGGACGTGCTCCGAGCGACAACGTTCCGATGAACAGCGGCCTCAGCGAAGTGCTCATGCCGCTGAGCCTGCTCCTCGGTGGAATCGGTCTGCTGATGATCGGCGTGACTTGGTGGAAGCAGGGCCGGCTGCGCAGGTACGAATTCGCTGTAGCGGCTCTTGTCTCCATCGTCTGCTGCGGTGCGACGGCCAGGTGGGCCCGCATGTCCGATGACGTCTCCCCGTTCGCATTCGTCGTGACCTGGATCGACATCGCGCTGGCCGGAATCGTACTGGTTCTCCTGGTCTTCGCCTCGCGCCGAGGGAACGCCCGGGTCGCCGGCTTCGAGCAACTTGGAGAGAAGATCCGCGCCCTGCCGGAGGTGCAGCAGGAGGCGATCCTCGCATCGCGGGACGAAGTGTTCGCCTGTGTGCTGAACCGGGATCCGGGGATGCGGGGAGAAATAGAGCAGGCCCGCAGACTACCGGTGGGCGATCTTTCGAAGGCCGAGCGGTTCTATGTGAAGAAGCACGGCTGGCCAACCGCAAGAGACTCGTGATCTCTCTTCACAGCTTGACTGCGGGCGATGATGGAACGGGTCGTCGGGTTTCATCACGACCGTGACCACCGCACGACCATTCCGCGTCATCTGAACGAACATCATGTCGTTCTCTGCTGGGGGAAGTTCTTGGGGAAAACCCTTATGAAACAAGCAAAGGCCCCGGAGGCGATGCGCCTCCGGGGCCTATCTGGTGGAGATGGGGGGACTCTGTGAGTCAGGCTTATCACCTGGGCAAACAGTCCCCCACGGCCCGTAAATGTCTCTGTGGCGTCTAAGTAGACAAACATAGAACAACAATGAGCCTAGCGCGGGTGGGCCGGTATCTCCACCACTCCCCCGCCCGGACGGCGAGCGCAGGGCTTCGCCGGTGCCCGGGACGGGGTGGGTGTTCAGGGCCGTCCGTCGCCTCGGATGGTGCGGGCCATGCTGCCGCCGTCGAGGGCGTAGACGGCGCTCGCGGTCCAGGGGCGACCCTTGACTGTGGGGGTGCGGTCGGCGTTGAGGTGGGCGGCGATCTTGGCGAACGATTGGCCGTTGGTGCGGGCTGTGACGATGCGGGCCACGATGTCGGGGGTGTAGGCCGGGGTGGTGGGCCAGCCGGTGGGGTCGGGGTCGGCTGGTGGGCGGTGTTGCGCGGCTTCGGACTTCAGCAGGCGGGCGACGGTGCCGTAATTCCAGGGGCGGCCCTTGACGGTGGGGATGCCCTCGGTGTTGAGGGTGTCAGCGATGGCTTGCAGGGTGGCCCCGTGTTCGCGCAGCTGGACAACGCGGGCGATGAGGGTGTCCGGGTACTGCTGGGGGCGTCCTAGTTTGTGGCCCTGGGCCTTCTTCGCCTGTAGGGCCGCGCGGGTGCGGACGCCGATCATGCGGCGTTCGTACTGGGATGCGGCGAGGATGCACCCGGCGACCATTTCCCCGGCGGGGCTGGTCATGTCCAAGCCCAGGTCCAGGGCGACAAGCTGCCAGCCTCGGCGGCGGGCCCGGTCGATCACCTGTCCGCCTTGGACGATGGATCGGCTGAGCCGGTCGAGCTTGGCGACGATGAGCACGTCCGCGGTGGTGGATTCCACGGTTGCGAGGGCGCGGGTGAGGCCCGGGCGGTCCAGGGTGGCCGATGATGCGCCGCCGGGTTCGGTGACGACTTCGACTAGCTCCCAGCCTTCGCGGGTGGTCTTGTCGGTGATGGCTGCCTGCTGGGCTTCGAGTCCAAGCCCTGAGGTGGCTTGTTCGTTCGTTGAGACGCGGGTGTAGCCGATTGCCCGGATGGTCATGGGTTGGTCCTTCTGCTCAGGTTGTGTGGCGGCCGCGGGCCTGTCGGGGTGGGTCCGCGGCCGCCGGGCGGGGTGGGGTCAGTGGGCGAACACGCCGGACTGCTCCAGCTGTTTCGCGTAGGCGTCGAGGGTGGCACGCAGCCCGTTGAACGCGGCTTGGTCCAGGTAGAACACGGCAGGGCTTTCGGAGTCTTTCATTTCTAGGGTGATGAACGGGGCCGGGGCTTCGGGGTTGCTGATGAACTGTGATGTGAACAGCGTGATGGACAGGTTAGTTGCGCTGGAGCTGCCGCCTGCATGGTTCGGGACCGTGGCCGCGGTGTCGAGTCCGTACCATTCGGATAATCCGGGCTCAGTCTGGCAGGTGTAGGTGTCGGTGGCCCATGCGGGGGTGTGTGTCGTGGTCATGATGGGTTGCTCCTTCGGTCGGGGTGGTCGGTTCGGTGAGGTGTCGGGGCTGGTCAGGCGTTGCCGTTGACCCAGGCTTCGAGGTCTGAGCGCCACACCCGCCATTGGCCCCCGACTCCGGTGGGTTGACGGGCGGCGATCACCTGCTGTTGGAACAGGCGTTGCAATGAGCGCTCAGAGAATTTCGTGTAGGGGGATGCCTCTTTGGTGGTCAGTAGTTCATCTGTCATAACCCCAGATTAGCTAATATGACCGTTTTAGTTAACCGATTCGGGGTGATCCGCCATGACTCCCAGCTGATTCCTAACCCGCAGGTCACACTCCACCCACCCGCACAGACCCGACTACCCGCCGGGCTGGGGATGGTACGCGCTCGCAGGACGGGGCCCTGCCAGGGTAGCTGCCAGCGAGGTTACCGGCGTCCATAAGCTGGCTGACCTGGGCAAACCCGGGGCCGGGTGTGGGCCGGACGGCGAGCGCAGCAGCTCCCCAGGATCAGGCGGGCAGTAGAGTCGAACGGCGGGGAGACCGATAAGCGCTCAAGGAGGTGGCCGGTGAACGAAACTGCCCTACTGCAGGACGCTCTACAGTTCGCGGCTGAGGCCGGACTGCAGGCGAGCATGTCGGCCGGGGCTGCTGTCATGGCGGGTGAGTTCGATGACGCACTGCTGTCGGTGGCCCACCAGATTGCGACCCAGGCCGGTCGTCCAATACCGCGTGAGCTTTCGGCCCGGCTTATCGCCTGGGCGCGGGACCTTGACGAACCGAAGGGGGTTATCAATGCTGTCATGGCTGAGGTGGTCAGCGCTGCAGCGTCGTCTCACGATGCGTGACAGCCGGGGTTGGTATTCTCGGTGGTGTCGGCAATGTTCCTTTCGGCGGGGTCTCTTCTTCGTCCCGTGGTGTTGCTGGTGTTGGTGTAGTGAGCGGTCTCGTCCCGGGTTGGTGGTTCTCCCCAGGGCGGGGCCGCTCCTCGCATTCACAAGGGGCGTGATGAGGTGTGGACTTCGACCGGATATTTCAGGCATTGCGCCGGGCGGTAGCCGCGCATGAGACTACGGGGGCGGCGGGCCCGGTCGGCGGGTACATGTGGCCGTTGATGGCCGATGAGCACGGGATCATGGTCACCACCTCGGACAGGCAGGGCCGTCCGGTGGGGCCCGCCTATTGGGTGCCCGATGATGAGTCAGACGACGTGCTCAGCTTCGCACGTGCCGCGCTGGGGAGGCCGTCTCCGCGGGCGTGGGTGTGGACGATGGCCACGGCTCCATCCCGGGTGAGCCTGCTAGGCCGGTTCCCCGACCTGTCGGGCAAGCGGCGGCGGCGCTAATCCGTGACGACGATGCCGGTGTCCTCGGACCACTTCACGGGCGATTCCCACGGCCACCATTGCCTCGCGGCCGGATCGTTGAGGTTGGGGCCCGGACAGCTGGACACGGTGTAGACGGGGCTGCCGTCCTTGGGCACGCAGTAGGTGTAGCCACCGTCGGGCACGTCGAGGTCTGCCAGCCGGGCGACGGGCGGGAACACGGCTACCGGGGGCAGGGGCATGAACTGCCAGGCCGTGGCCGTTTCCCCGGTCAGGGCAACCGCGCCCGGCTGGTCCCAGGTCCGGGCGAGGGCGGCCATGACGGCGGCGGCGTCCACAGCAGTCACCCCCGCGGTGGTCATTGCAGGACTTCCCGCAGGGCTTCAACGGCCCCGGCCAGATGCGCCCGATGCACGTTGTCCGCCTCCAGCTCCCCTGAGTCAATGGCCGCAATCGTCGCCTCAAGGGTGGCGATGGCCTCGGCAATCTGCCGTCTCGTCTTCATAGTCATCCATCCTCTCAAACCCGCCGGGCACCCTACCGGCGAGCGCAGGGGCTCCGCCGGTGCCCCAGAAGTCGGGCCGCGGGGGCCCGGCTGCGCTCGCAGTCCTAGTCCTCGTCCTCGTCGTCAAACGCGCCTGCAGGTGGCGACTGGCGGCCGGGCCTCATCCCGCCGTCTTCTTCACTGTCGATGCCGAACGATGCAAGCAGGCTTTCAGATGCACTGGGCGCGGGATAGGGTTCCCGCTGTGCCGCAGTGCGGAAGTACGTTCCATCCCCATACAGGGCCAGCTGGCGGCGCATGAGGGCGTCGCACATCTTGGCGGCGTCCACGTCGCCAGCGGCGGCCATGCCCAGCATTCCGCCGGGGTTGTCACTGCCCCCGGTGAGGATCATTTCTATGCGGGCTGCGGTGAGGTCTTTCACCTCGGACTTCATGACGACGTTGGACCGCTCGAAATGCCGTTCGGCGGCCTTGTACGCGGCCGAACGGTCGTTGTAGCCCAGTGCCTCGGCGATCTGGGTATAGGTGCGGCCCTGAATGCGCAGGGCGGCGGCCTCGGCGTCTCGTTCCCGGTCGGGGTGTCCCATGAGTGTCCTTCCACGCGCGGATATTGTTTCCCCACTATGCGTTTCCCGTTGCCCTCCCACGGGGATTCCACGCGTTTCCGTCAAGGTCGGCTTCGGGGTCGGGGTCAAGGTCGGCTTCGGGGTCGGATTTCCCGATGGGTGCGGATTTCCGTTGCGACGTTCGTGGGGCCCACCTTCACGAGATCCCGTGATGTTTCCGCCCGGGGGTGTTCTCGGGGCGAGTGATGGTGCGGCCGTGGGTCCGTCTGGCATGGCACTTGCCATAGCTGACGTCATGGCAGGTGCCATTCCGGGCGGGGCCGGGGCTCTTCGCGTGCCGTGGGGAATGCCCGGGAGTGCCTGCCGTCTGCTCGGGCCCGGGTGCCGGGGTGGGCTTGCACGCCGGTCATAGGGGCGCGTGAGCCGCGTTTTGGCCCGATTCCAGCCGTTCCGGGCGCTGCTGCGGGGTACAGCTGCCCCTAACGGGGTCCGCGTGCATGGCATGGTCGGGCGCGCTGGGGGCATTGGTGACCGGCCCCTTTTCGGTGGCAACACCGAAAACCCTGGTGCCCGTTCGTAGTCGGAGCTGTGACCCCGACGGCGAGCGCGGGGGCTTCGCCGGTGCTCGGCCCCTGCCGGTGGGCGATTCATGGGCGGCCATGCACCGGGGCCGGGCTGTCATTGCTCTAGGCGGGCCCGTGGGCGTGCGTCAGTGGCCTATCAGACCTCCAGATGGGCGCGGGCCTGTCCCTCTTCCTGCCGGGCCCGCCTAGCCGCGATACCGGGCGGGGCTGGGGAGGGTACGCGCTCGCAGTCCAGCCGGTAGAGCGATGTCCGGGGCTACAGGCCGGGGTCGTCTTCCGGGCGGGTCAGCAATCCGCCGTCGTACAGCCCGGCCAGCACCTCGGCCACCGGTTCGGGGCTGTCCAGGGCCCGGCGCACGGCCGCGGAAACCGTCTCGGCGTCGTAGACGGACAGGGCGGGGCCTCCCAGGCACAGGGACCCCCGGCCACCGCACACGGGACATTGCAGGTTGAGCAGCTGGTGGTCACTGGTCGCGCAGCGCGGGCACAGCATCCACGTGAGGAACACGGGCCGCGGTCGGGGATGCGTCATGGGCTCCATCCTGCACCGGCCGCCTTTACTCTGACTTCGGGGGCCGCCCGCCGTGGCCCGGCCGCCCGGCATTCCACCGGTCGATGGTCTCCGGGAGCCACCCCCGCGCCCGCCCGATCTTCGCATCCGGCTCCGGAAGGGTGTTGCGGGGGAGGCTGGAGGCGGCGGACAAGCCTAGGCGCTTGGCGACCTCTTCAGCGCTGAGGAATACCTGCATCATCGGTGGTCCTTGCGTTCCGCGTTGGCTGCGCGGATCGACGCTATGGCCGTGACGATGGCCCCCGCGGCAAAGACGACCTTGAGGGCCGTGTGGTCCGCGGTTGTGCAGGCGATTGCCAGGGTGCAGGTGATTGCGGCTAGTGCTGCTGGTTTCAGGCTGTTCATTGCTCGCTCCTTCAGGGTCACTTCTTCGGCACCAGAATGAGCGCGGCAACGTCCGTTGCGATGACCAGGCCCATGAGTGAGATCAACCAGTCAGGCCCGCCTTGCACTGCGGTCAGAACAGCGGCTATGCCAGCAATGGGAATGCCAGTGGCGATGATGAGGCGACGGTTCACGGCTGGTCTCCTTCAGTCGGTGGTTCTCCCCTCCATCATCCCAGACCAGCCGGGCTTGTGCGCCGGTATCTCAGTTGGTCGGGCGCGCTGGTCTCAGGCGCATTGCTGCGAGCGCTCGCAGCAATGACCGGTAACGGGAATTTCCCACCACGGCGAGGCCAAAGCGAGTCCACTGGATTGGGAGACGTAGAGACCACGAACGATAGACAGATGGGGGTGTGGCGGTGGCTGAAACAGTCCAGTTCACAATTGACCTGCGCGATCAGATGAGCGCGAAAATCCGTCAGGTTACGAGCGCACTGGATGGAGCCACCGCCGCCACGGAGGACGTTGCGAAGGCGTCCGATGAAAAGAATTTCGGGTTTGACGGGGCTGCGAAGTCTGCGGGGAACTTCCAGGCCGCCCTAGACCGGGTGAATGGGGCCGGAAGGATGTCAGGGGCTACCGCGGGGGCGTTGTCCACAGCGATTGATCGGGTGGGTAGCAGCGGGCGAACTGCAGCAGCCGGGACCGGGGCCATGCAACAGGCTGTGGACCGTGCGGGCTCCACCGCTTCTACGGCCAAGGGCAAGCTCAGCACGATGTTCGATGGTGTGAAGTCGGGTGCGAAGTCCGCGCGGGGTGCGTTCGCGTCCACGATGCGCGCGATGGGAAAAAGTGCGACCACGCAGGCGTCGAAGATCAAGACGAGCCTGAAGGACGCCCTGAACATCGGTTCTGTAGCCGGTGTCGCCTCCAGCCTCACCGGTTCCCTGACTTCCTCCGTCGGCGGCTTGGCCAAGGAAGCTATGGGTGCATCCGATGCAACGTTCAAATTCCAGAAGACAATGAGCTTCGCCGGGCTGAAGACGGACGCAATCGACAAGGCCCGGAAGACCGCTCAGGTGTACGCGGACGAGACCGTGTACGACCTGCCCACGATCCAGAACATGATTGCTCAGCTGTCCTCCAACGGTGTCGCAGACTATGAGGGCCTGACGAAGGCCGCTGGCAACCTGAACGCCGTCGCGGGCGGCAACGCGGACACGTTCAAGTCAGTGGCAATGGTGATGACGCAGACCGCGGGCGCGGGGAAGCTGACGACGGAGAACTGGAATCAGATGTCCGACGCTATCCCGGGCGCGGCTGGGCCGCTGATGGAGGCGCTGAAGAAGTCGGGGGCCTACACGGGGAACTTCCGTGAGGCGATGGAGAAAGGCAAGATTTCATCCACTGAGTTCAACAAGGCCCTGACCACGCTGGGTACGAAGCCGGTAGCGGTAGAGGCCGCGAAGTCAACGGAGACGTTCGAGGGCGCTGTGGGCAACATGCAAGCCTCCGCCGTCGGCGGGTTCACGGACATGATTGACAAGCTGAAGCCGCAGCTGACCCAGGTGATTACGACCATTGGCAACGGCATCCAGCAGGCATTCACAGTCGTCACGCCGATCCTGGATAAGGTCATCGGTTCATTCCAGACTTGGGGGCCGATCCTCGGCACTGTCGTAGGGGCCGTAGTCGCGTACAAGACGGCCATGCTCGGAGTAGCCGCGGTAACTGGCACATGGAACGCGATCATGAAGATAGCGAAGGGCATACAGATAGCGTGGACGGGCGTTCAGTGGGCGCTGAACGCGGCAATGAACGCAAACCCGGTCGGGTTGATCATCATCGCCATTGCGGCGCTGGTTGGCGCGTTCGTCCTCATGTACAACAAGGTCGGATGGTTCCGCGATTTCATCAACGGAGTCTGGTCCGGGATCAAGAATGCGGCGGCCGCGGTCGTCGGCTGGTTCCAGACCAGCGTTGTCCCGGTATTTCAGGCGGTCTGGGATGGGATCGTTGCGGCGGCGTCTTGGGCGTACAACAACATTCTGAAGCCGATTTTCAATGCTCTGCAGATTGCTTTCCTGGTTGTGGCAACCGCAATCGGCCTGTATTGGAAGGTCGTATTGAAGCCGGTCTTCACGGCGATATCCACGGTGGCGCAATGGCTATGGAACACCGTCCTGAAGCCCGTTTTCGGATGGATTCAGAACGGCTGGAACTTCCTCGTGAACGGCATCAAACTGCTATGGGAGTCTGTCCTCCGCCCGGCGCTCAACGCTGTCGGCACGTTTGCCATGTGGCTGTGGACCAATGCGATCAAGCCTGCTTGGAACGGCATCAAGGCCGGGTGGACGTGGATGGTCAACGGCATCAAGGCGGCCTGGAACAACCTGCTGAAGCCCGCCCTGTCCGCGGTCGGCACCGCCGTGAAGTTCCTGAAAGACAGCGTGTGGACGCCAACCGTCAACGGGATCAGGAAAGCCTGGGACCTCATGGCGGGCGGAATCCGCACGGTCAAGACCAACATCATTGATCCCGTCTTCGAGGGGATCAAGAAGGCCGTCCACGCGGTGAAGCGGGCGTTCGAGATTGCGAAAGACGGCATTGCGACGGCCTGGGGCAAGCTGAAGGAGATCACCCGGAAGCCCGTCGAGTTCATCGTCAACACGGTCTACACGAACGGTATCCGGAAGGTCTGGAATGGCATCGCGGGCGCGGTGGGCATGAAAGACAAGCAGCTGCCTGAAGTGAAGTTCGCTGACGGTGGCGTTATGCCCGGGTACACGCCCGGGAAGGACGTGCACCACTTCTACTCCCCCACCGCGGGCGGCCTGCACCTGTCCGGCGGCGAGGCGATCATGCGGCCGGAGTTCACCCGCGCAGTCGGCGGTCCGGTCGGTATCGCGCAAATGAACATGGCGGCCAGGCAGGGCGGGAGCCGCGGCCTGGCGAACTATCTGAAGTTCGGAGGGGAGTCCTCCAGCGCGTTTGCGGATGGTGGCGTGTGGGCGGCGGCCGGGAAGAACGGCGGCGCACTGCCGTCGGCTGTGTCCCGCGCGCAGGCGTGGGCGCGGTCCCAGGTCGGTAAGCCGTACATCTGGGGCGGTACGGGCCCGGCCGGGTATGACTGCTCCGGGTTCATGTCCGCGATCACGAACGTGCTCACCGGCCGGTCTCCGTACGGTCGCCTGTTCGCTACGGGGTCGTTCAGCCGCGGCCGGGGCGCGGCCGGTTTCCAGCCGGGCTTGCAGGGGTCTGCGTTCTCCATTGGCGTGTCTCCCAACACCGGGTCGGGTATCGGTCACACGGCGGGCACGCTGGGCGGCATGAACGTGGAGTCGTATGGCCACCACGGCCCGGCCACTGGCAGCGGGGCCCGCGGTGCCGACGACGGGCTGTTCCCGTGGAAGTTCCACCTGCCCACCGTGGGCGGGCAGTTCGTGTCCGGTGGCGGCCGGACTGGAGGCGGCGGCGGAGGTTCCCTCATCAACCTGGCCCCGCTGACGAACCTGATCAAGAAGCTGGCGAAGATCCCGAAAGCGGGCGGCTGGTCGGACATGATCAGTGGCGCGGTGAAGGGCATGATCAACAAGCTGGTGTCCGTGGCCACGCCGTTCGGTGGTGGTGGCGCTATCGCTGAGACGGCTTCCAAGTGGGTGTCTGCGGGTAAGGCTATGGCGGTACGCGCCAAGGGCATCGCGTGGGCGCTCTCGCAGGGTTGGGGCCCGGCTGAGGTCAAGGACATGGACTGGATTATCCAGCGGGAGTCCGGGTGGAATAACAAGTCCACGGGTGGCACGTCGTCCGCGACGGGCCTGCCGCAGTTCCTCACGATGCAGTGTGATGAGCAGGGGTTCGCGGCCCCGCTGTCGCAGTACAGCATGGAGTTCCAGCTCCAGGCGATGAAGCGGTATGTGGACGGCCGTTTCGGGAACTTCGCGTCTGCCAAGAAGTTCTGGCAGTCGCACCACTGGTACGACCAGGGCGGCGTGATTCCGACGAGCCTGGGCGTGTACGACAACGGCGGGCCCCTCCCGGCTGGCGGTGCCGCGGTGAACCTGTCGTCGTCGTCGGAGTACGTGCTGACGGGCCCGCAGTCGGACCTCCTCACGGCTGGGCTACGGCAGATGCAGGCGGCCCCCGCCGGGGCTGGCGGAACAACGTTGACTATCGAAACCCTCAACGTCACCGTGGGCGACGTGTACGGCGTAGACGACCTGCACACCCAGATTGAAGACGGTCTAGAAGAGTCCCTTGAACGGATTCTGAGGGAATGGGAAGAACGCCGCTAACACGACGCACACCGCGAGCGCAGGGCGTCTGGTGATAGGCAACAGGCCCCGTCCGGAACTGATCCGGGCGGGGCCCTTCTACGCGTCTATGGTCAGCTGTTGAACAGGGCGTGAGGCCGTTCGCTCATGCTGTCGGCGCTGGTGTTGATGTCCAAGACCACAGGCTTCGCCTTGTCCAGATCGGGGGCGCAGAAGCCGATAATGCGGCTGGTCTTAGCCCCCGGCTTGATCGTCGGAAGGTCTTGGAATGCTTTCAGGTCGGCCTTGCCGTTGTCGTCCTTGTAGTCGTAGGCGTATGACCCGGACAGGGTGTCGCCGTTCGTGTCCGTGTACGCCATTTCCGCGATGGCTTCATCTTCCGGCTTGAAATCGGTTTGGCTGCCGTTCTGGAAGGCGACCTTGTACAGGTACACGGCATCACCGGCATGGCAGCTGCCTGACGTTCCCTGTTCGGACAGCTTGGCTGTGCCCGCTTCGGTTGCGGTCACGGCGAGTCCATCGGGAAGGGTGGCTGTCTGGCCAAGCTTCATGAGGCCGGGGTCTCCGTCGCCTTCGGGGTCAGCCGCGGTGGCTTCGGCCTGTTCGGCGGTGTGGGCGGCTTCGGGGGCGGCGGCGTCACCGGTCGATGGCCCTGCGCTGCTGCTGCAGGCGGTCAGGGTGAGGGCCAGAGCTGCCAGGGCGGGGACGGCCACGGACGTGAGCTTCATGGGGGTGGTTCTCCTTCAATGGTGCGGGTCAGGGCTGGGGTGCCCCGGAACGGTTATACCCGAACCGCGCGGCCCGGCTGGTCGCCGTCTCATTTCTCCGGCTTCCGGCATCTCACCACGGTTGCGGCCGCGTCTGCGCAACGCGTCTAGGACGGGCCAGAATCCCGCCGATGGCCGATCACCCATCCACCAGCCGATTAGGCCGCCTGTACGCGCACCAGACACCCGGACGGGGCACCCGCGCGGGAGGCGAGCGCTCGCAGTCCACCCCAGAGACGACGATGGGCCCGGTCCCGGTGGCTATTCCACCTTGAACCGAACCCGCGGGCCTACCTGCCCAAGATTCTCGTTACCGCCCTGTCCGCCGGATCAGCCACCGTGCCAGGCACGCCACCAACTCGGCCAGCACCGGCCGCTTCACTCCAGTGTTCCCGGCGTGGCTGCGGTCGTGTCGTCGGGCCTGCTGGACTCGGCCAGCTCCAGGGCGACCAGTGCCGCCCGGGCCCGCTCCTCGGACGCATACCCGCGTGCCACGGTCTCCGTCGTGTAGTCGGTGCCCTCCTCGTCGGTGCTTTCAGCCCGCCACCGGACCACGCACCACTCAGTTGCGCTCCACATGGTCACGAACAGTTTGCCGTCCGTGATCTGCTCCTCTTCTGACTCCGCGGCCGGGGTGGGGCCGGTCAGCCGGGGTGCCCATTCCTCGGCCCGCAGCATGTCCCGTTCCCGCGATACCGCCGTGACGCCCAACCCGTCGAGCTGGTCAGCCACCGCGACCACCTGGTCAGCGAACGCCCGGAACGACGACGGCGTGAACACGGCCGTCCAGTCGTCGAACTGCCCATTGTCGAACTGCACACCCGTCACGGACACGAACGCCTGCGTGCCCTCAGCGCCGGGTTCCCCGTCGTGCCAGACCGTCACCTCGGATTGGACACACCCGTGGTTCACGGACGCGTTCACCGGGTGCATATCCACACTCGCAATTTCTTCCACCAGCGCCGGCCGATCTGCCGCCATTTCATTCACCTGGTCCTCTTTCATAGTCAACTCACATTCCTTTCATCGTTCACTGTCGTACATTGCCGCGTGATATTCCCACGACCACGACGGACCACTATCAATCGCCGGGGCCGCAATCTCCGCTCCTTCCGCTTCGCCGGGCGAACCGCTCAACCCCTCCTCATAGACCGCCACCTGAGCCACGATGTCCTCCAGCGACGGACCAGCAGCCGGGGCCGCCGATTCGTCACGCGCGCATTCATAGCTAGATTCATTCACCGCTGAGTTGGTAGGTGCCAGCCCTTCATTCACTTCATTAGTGGTATGTCGTACATACCCCGGTCGTGTATGTACGTCATACCCTGGTTCAGGGGGTACCGCGGTATGACGTACTACCCCGGTTGCCTCACTCTCAACCGCGGTATGACGTGGCACCTTGGTTGATGCAAGGAACTCGGCCCGCCGCCTCTGCTCGGACGGTGAAAGCTGATTCCACTCGAACCCGTCCGGCAACGGCTGGGCTGTCGTTCCCGGGTGAACTTCATACACATTGTTCACGTTCTTCTTACCGGAATTGTGCTCATGGACAGTCACCAATCTCTGCTCATCTAGCCGCTTGATGGATCGGCTGATCTTACTTTTCGAGTGGGGCGAAATTCCCACATCCTCGGTCAGCAGAATCAATGACGGCCAGCACGTATTACCTTTGTTCTCATTGGCACGCATGGCTAGGGCCCGTAAGACTTTCCGGTCTATCCGCCGATTACCTTTCCAGCCGTACAGGCGAACCTTGTTCGCCCACTCCAGGTTCCCCAGGCCCACATCATGCCGCCGGGGTGACGGCCGGAGCCGCGGGGCCTTCGCCGCTGAGGTCCAGGGCCTTCAGCTTCTCCGTGCCCCGCAGCAGCTCGATCAGCTTCATGCGGCCGTCTGGAATTCGGTGCTTGATCACCTTTTCCGTCTTCACCACAAGGCCTTCACCCATCAGGTGACGGGTGAGACTGCCGTAGTGGTTCGGCACCTCCAGGCCACCGAACGATGCACAGATTGATCGGGCGGTGAAGTCCTCTCCCCTGAGGGTGAGGCGCTGGGCTTCACGCTTCGCAAGGTGCAGCTCCCTCGGGTCGAGGTGGCTTCCTGCCGCCTTCACGGGGGCGTCGAACAGGCTGCCCGGCTGGCCCGCTTCAGCTGCCTTGGCCGCGGCCTCGGGGGTGAGGTCGAGCGGTGGGCGCGGGGTCGGGGTCTGGTCGGCGTGAGTGTCGGTGCTGTTGGTGTTGTCGTCCGTCATGCCGATCACGCCCAATCCTTCGCGCTGGGCATGTAGTCGGTCAGCAGGCGGTCAATCTCAGTGCGGGGAACGCGGATTGCGCGCTTGCCGATGCGTACTGCGCGGATGTGGCCCTCATGGATGAGTTCCCTACAGGTGTAGGCGCTGAGTCCGAGTATTTCGGCGGCGTCGTTGACACTCAGGGCTTCGGGCTTGGTTGTCTCGTCGGTCTTTGAGACCATGTTGGTGACCTCCTAAGGGTCGTCTGCCCGGCCACCAGGGCCTCACTCCGCCAAGATTGATAACCCTGGTGACCGGGTGCTTTCGCTTACAGCACCCATCTTGAGGCAAAAACAGCAGCGATAGCAAGTAGACACTTGCCAAATGCGTTTAGTTATAGTATAACAAACCGCACGCCTACTCTGACCTGGGCAAATGCTTCCCTACAGGTGTATTTCAGGCGCTGAAAGTGGAGATTCTTAAACGCAAAACACGTGCATCTAAGCAATTTCACACACATTTGACATAAAACTCCATGCCTTACCACTTTTGGCTCATACTCCCCCATCACGGCACGTTCCCAGCGCTCGCAGGCACGCCAGCGGCCCCCGTCCACGATGGGAGCGGGGGCCGCTACACGGGGGCAGGTCTAGGCCGCGGGCTTCAGCGGCGTCACGGTCGCCTTCCGACCAATCACAGCATCCTCGTTGAGCTTCGCTGTAACCGACTGGTCGCGGTGCTTCGTCGCGTGTTGGTAGATCATTGCCACCTCAGCTGACTTGTGCCCTCCCCGGTCCATGAGTTCCACCAGGGTCGCGCCCGCTTCGGCATACCACGTCAGACCGGAATGCCGCAGGCTGTGCGGCGTGAACTGCGGATCTAGTCCGTCCACCTTGTCGCGGACCTTGCGGATGGCGTTGTTGAGGGTGTTCTCCCCCTGATAGGCCGCCCGGTTTCGGATGCTGGGGAACACCAGGCCCTCACGAACTGCAATGGTCTTATACACGGGGGACAATCCACTATGGACTTCCATATGTCGCCGCAATATCGGGATGAGGTTTGCCGGGATTGTGATGTTCCGGCGGCTACCGGCCTTCGGCGCTTTTTCCTCCGCAGGTTCGCCCGCGATCTTCTCCACCTGCCGCACGATGGCCACGGTGCCCGCGTTGAGGTCGATGTCCTTACGGCGCAGGGCGCGCAGCTCCCCTAGGCGCATTTGGCAGTACGCGCCCATGTAGATCATGGCCTCAAGGTGCGGTGGCACCAGCCCGGCCAGCTCCGCCACCTGCCCCTTGGTCGCAACGATGAGATCCTTGGTCGTGCGCGCATCCGTCGCTGCTGGCACCTGTACAGGGTTGCCGTCGATCAGCTGGCGTTCCACCGCTGTCTTCATCATGCTCTGAAACGCGATGTAGGACTTCCGCGCGACGGACCAACTCGCTGAGGTCACTAGGGCGGCGTGCCAGTCCAGAACCTTCACCCGGGTGATGCCCGCCAACGGCATGTCCCCAAAGGTGGGCTTGACGTGCAGCGTCAGCGATGACTCATAGGTGGCGATCGTCTTTTTCGCCAGCCGCTCGGCCGCCCGCTGGTATTTCAGGTAGTCGTCCAGCCATTGCCCGAACGTGTAGGCGGCCGTCTTCGCTTCCGCCTCAGCTGCCAAGCGTTCCCGCTCCAGCTGAGCCTTGGACTTCCATTCCCCGCGGTCGATCTTCGTCTCTTCGCCCGCAAGCCACAGGTCAACGGATTTGCGTGTGGCGAACGACCGTTGAACCTTCTTCCCGTCGGGGCCGGTGTAGCGTCCTGCCCATTTCCCGCCCTTGACCTTCGGCGCTACGACGGTGCCGAATCTGCTTCGTGACATGTTGGTGGTTTTCCTCTTCTTTGTTGCGGTGTCCTGCGGGGCTGGGTGTCCCGCAGGTGTCCCAGAGATGTCTACGCAGACATTCTTAGGGCCATTTAGAGCAACATTAAGGACGTTTCGGCTCCTCGGGTGGGAGGCTGGCAAAACCAACTTCCCTCCCTCCTAACCAGGTGTTTTCCCAGGTCAGGACGGCAAAAGGCCCGGTGACTCACTGCTGTGAGCCGCCGGGCCTTTCCATTCCGTGGAGATGGGGGGAATCGAACCCCCGTCCGCAAGCAAGTTGCCGAGTCTTCTCCGGGCGCAGTCCGTGACTGTGTTTCTTAGGTCCTGGTTCTCACACGAACATGTGAACCAACGAACGGAGTCGAGTAAAAGTCCCGAGAACACCCTCGACATGTGTTCTCAGCAGTGGCTCCCTAAACGACGCCAGCTACCGGGGCGGAAGCAAACCCGGACTGACGGAGTCGCTCGCTAGCTCAGGCTGCGAGGGCGAACTCGGTGCGGTTGTTAGACTTAGCACCTATTGTTTGCGAAGGACATTAACGAGATGACTTCGCGTTCTCGGCCCGCTTCTCTCGACGCGTTGTCCCACGTCGAAACCGATCATCCCCATATTCAGTTACCAAACCGTGTACCGACCGACCTTCCGATCATTCGGCACACCGGTGGAACACCGTACACCGGCTCACTATTCCCCGCCGCGTTCCCGCACACGAAATAGAAAACCGACGAAGCTCAACGATACCCCAGGAACAGGGGCCGCGCCAGTCAGCGGTTCTTGCCGCGGTTCTTCCGCAGGGCATCCGACATGGCACGGCGGGCCTCCAGGTTGTCCTGGCGCTCCTTGATCGCCTGCCGCTTGTCCCAGTCCTTCTTACCCTTGGCGATCGCGATCTCGACCTTGACCCGTGAACCCAGGAAGTAGATCTCCAAGGGCACCAGGGTGCGCCCGGACTCGCCCAACTTCTGCTCGATCTTGAGGATCTCGTCGCGGTGCAGCAGCATCTTGCGGCGCCTGCGCGCAGAGTGGTTCGTCCAGGATCCCTGCAGATACTCCGGGATGTACGCCTGTTCGAGCCACGCCTCGTCCTGGAAGATCAGTCCGAAGGCGTCGGTCAGTGAGGCGCGGCCCTCACGCAGGGATTTGACCTCGGTGCCCGTGAGCACCAGGCCCGCTTCGAAGGTCTCTTCGATGTGGTAGTCGTAGCGGGCGCGCCGATTGCGCGCCACCACTTTCTTCTCCGGTGCGGGCCGCTCATCGGCGACCGGCCCCGCATGCTTCTTAGCCATTCTCAAGCCTCTTGGGCTGCTTCCTTTTCCTGTTCTTTGCGCCACCGGATGCCGGCCTCGATGAACCCATCGATGTCACCGTCGAACACACCCTGCGGGTTGTTGACCTCGTAGCCGGTCCGCAGGTCCTTGACCATCTGGTAGGGGTGCGTGACGTACGAGCGCATCTGGTCGCCCCAGCTGGCCTTGATGTCGCCGGCCAGGCTCTTCTTCTCCCGTTCCTCTTCCTCCCGCTTGAGCAGCAGCAGGCGGGACTGCAGGACGCGCATGGCGGCGGCGCGGTTCTGAATCTGTGATTTCTCGTTCTGCATCGAGACCACGGTGCCGGTCGGGATGTGCGTGATGCGCACAGCGGAGTCGGTCGTGTTGACCGACTGGCCGCCGGGGCCCGAGGACCGGAAGACGTCGATGCGCAAGTCGTTCTCGTCGATGTCGACGTGGTCGGTCGTCTCGATCAGGGGCACGACCTCGACGGCTGCGAACGAGGTCTGGCGCCGGCCCTGGTTGTCGAACGGGCTGATGCGCACCAGCCGGTGCGTACCGGCCTCCACACTGAGCTTGCCGTAGGCGTACGGGGCGTTGAACTGCACGGTGGCGCTCTTGATCCCCGCACCCTCGGCATAGGAGGTATCGAGTTCCTGCACGCCGATGTCGTGCTGCTCCGCCCAGCGGATGTACATCCGCGTGAGCATCTGCGCCCAGTCCGTCGCATCGTCACCACCGGCGCCCGAGCGCACGGTCATCACGGCTGCGCGCTCATCGTATTCGCCGTTGAGCAACGTGGAGATCTCCAACTGCCCCAAGTCCTCGCGGAGCTTGTCGATCTCGGCCTCCGCCTCGGCCAGAGCGTCCGGATCGTTCTCCTCCTCGCCCATCTCCACGAGGAGTTCGACGTCCTCGATCCGGGAGTCGAACTTCTCCAACCGCTCCAGGGTCGACTGACGGTGCGAGAGCTTCGAAGTGACGGCCTGGGCCTCATCCGGGTGATCCCACAGGTCCGGAGCAGCAGCCTGTTCCGTGAGCTCGGCGACCTCGCTGCGCAGCAGGTCGACATCGGAGACCTCGCGAATCGAGGAGAACGTCTGTTGCAGGGCGGCGATTTCAGCCGCAAAGTCCATGGCCATAATGCCTCAATCCTAATGGACGCCCGGTCGACACGACAGGCACCCCCTGGAACTCGCCACACTCCACCATGAGCAAGTCCCACGCGAAGTCGGAAATATTTCACAAGAAACTCTTGCAAACAGTCCAAAACGCTCTATAAGGTCAGTAACAGATAGACGTGACTCACAACACTCATCAGCGTAGCGAGGTCCCCTTGGAGCCCATCGATATCATCTCCGGCGAGGTGCGCAATCGTATCCGCGAGCGCGGCATCGACCCGCGGCTGGACTCCGGGCTGACCCGTGAACTCATCGCCGAGACCATTGCCGACTACGATGAGCGTACCCTCTCCGGGAGCCTGCCGATCGTCGCCGACAAAGACGAGCTGGGGCGTTTGATCGCCGACGATGTCGTGGGTTTCGGCCCCTTGCAGAAGTACCTGGACGATCCCGAAGTCGAAGAGATCTGGCTCAATGGCCCGCACGCCGTCTACGTCAGCCGGTCCGGGGTCAGCGAATTGACCACGACGGTCTTCACGGAGGCCCAGGTCGATGATCTGATCGAGCGGATGCTGCGCACCACCGGACGCCGGGTCGACCTGAGCAGCCCCTTCGTCGACGCCAGTCTGCCCGATGGCTCCCGCCTCCACGTGGTCCTGCCCGATATCACCCGCAGGTACCCGGCCGTGAACATCCGTAAATTCGTCACCCGCCCGCACGGCCTCGACGCCCTGGTGGCCGCAGGCTCCCTGACCCCTGCTGCGGCGCACTTCCTACACGCGGCGGTGACCTGCGGGGCGAATATCATGATCAGCGGCGCGACCCAGGCCGGCAAGACCACAATGTTGGCCGCTTTGACCGGCTCGATCCCCAGTCGCGAGAGAGTCATCACCTGTGAGGAAGTGTTTGAATTATCTGTGCGGGCCCGCGACTGGGTGGCCCTGCAGTGCCGCCAGCCGTCTTTGGAGGGCACCGGCGAGGTCACCCTGCGCACCCTGGTCAAGGAGGCCCTGCGCATGCGGCCCTCACGGATCATCGTGGGCGAGGTCCGCGAAGCCGAGGCCTTCGACATGCTGATCGGTATGAATTCCGGCCTGCCGGCCATGTCGAGCATCCACGCCAACTCCGCCCGCTCCGCCGTGACGAAACTGTGCACGCTGCCGCTGTTGGCCTCGTCGAACGTCGACGCGGGGTTCGTCGTGCCCACAGTCGCCGGCTGCGTGGACATCATCGTGCACCTGCGGATGAACGCGCAGGGCCACCGGACTGTCGAGGAGATCGCTGCGGTACCCGGCGGGGTCGAAGGCGATGTCGTCGAGTTGGAGACCCTGTTCACCCGTGACCGGGCCGGCCGGCTGCTGCGCGGTTCCGGCTTCTCACATCTGGGCGACCGGTTCGCCGGCTCGGGTTTCGACCTGCACGACATTCTGGAGCAGGCGGCATGAGCTCATCGACACAGGCCGTTCTGGCGGGTCTGGGACTGGGCATCGGCCTCTTCCTGATCTGGTGGTCCATGTGGCGGATCGAACGCCCACTGCGCACTCCCACACGCTTCACCACGGAGACCCGCGATATGCTCACCGCCGCGGGCCTTCCGCGCACCTCGGTCGCCCAGTTGCTGGGCCTGTGTGCCCTATCCGGCCTCCTGGTGGGTGCCGTGGGACTGCTGTTCACCTCGGTCGTGAGCATCAGCGCCTGTTTCGCATTGTTCGCAACCACCGGCCCCTACTTCTTCGTTCGGGCACGGGCCCGCCGCACCCAGGTTCAGCGCCGCGGGTTGTGGCCGGAGGCGATCGACCACCTGAACTCCGGGATCAGGGCGGGCCTGTCCCTGCCCGAGGCCGTGTGCGGCCTGGCCGAACGCGGACCGGACCAGCTGCGGGGCCTGTTCGCCGTCTTCGCATCCGAATACCGGGCGACGGGATCGTTCGGCGCCGCCCTCGACGCATTCAAGGCAGCCGCCGCCGACCCTGTGGCCGACCGGATCGTCGCAGCCCTGCGCATCACCCGGGAGGTCGGCGGCACAGATCTTGGCACGATGCTGAAAACCCTGGGGAGCTTTCTGCGCGAGGACGCGCGCACCAGGGCGGAACTGATCGCCCGCCAGTCCTGGACCGTCAACGGCGCCCGGCTGGCAGTCGCCGCGCCCTGGATCGTCCTGGCCCTGCTCGCCACGCGCACGGAGACGACTACCGCCTACGACAGCGTGCAGGGATCCCTGCTACTGGGCGGCGGGCTGGTCGTCTCGCTGGCGGCCTACTCGGCGATGAAGCGAATCGGCAGGCTGCCGGAGGAACCCCGGGTGCTGCGATGAGGAGGCCATCATGCTGACCTGGACCCATCCTGCGGTGGTGATCGGCACAGGCCTGGCGCTGGGAGCCTCCCTGACTTTCCTGGTCTGCGCGTTGCCGCTGTTCCGCAGACCGACCCTGGCCGACCGGATTGCCCCCTATCTGCGCTCGAACACCGCCCTGGGCCCGCACGTCTACGCCCCGGCAGCGCCCACGGCCGGCGGTATGGGCGGCCTCCTGCGCGGCCTGATCACCGATTCGGCGCGGTGGGCGGCGCGCCGCCTGACCACCGATACCTCGATCCAGACCCGCCTGGCCCGACTGGGGCCGGGGGCCACGGTGGAGGGCTTCCGCGCCCGCCAGATCCTGTGCATCGTCGCGGGTCTGCTCGCAGGTGCCGTGCTCGCCGGCCTCGTCTCCTTCAGCCGCGGCTTCCATCCGCTGCTCGCCCTGGCCCTCATCGTGCTCGGCGGGGCCGCGGGCCATCTGGGCAACGACTGGTGGCTGACCCAGCGCGTCAAGCGCCGTGAGGAGCGGATCCTTGCGGAGTTCCCCACAATCGCGGAGCTGCTGTCCCTGTCGATTATGGCCGGTGAGGGCACCGTCGACGCCCTGCAGCGCGTATGCCGCACCGCCTCAGGGGAGCTCTCCGGCGAACTCGCTGGTGCGCTCGCCGCCGCCCGCACCGGCACCGGCCTGGTCGAGGCACTGGACACGATGGCCCGCCGCACGGGGATTCCCAGTCTGGTGCAGTTCGTCGACGGCATCGCCATCGCGATCGCCCGCGGCACTCCCCTGGCCGAGGTCCTGCGCGCCCAGGCGGCCGACGTCCGTGAGGAGGGCCGCAGGTCGCTGATGGAGCTCTCCGGCAAGAAGGAGGTCGGCATGCTGGTTCCCGTCGTCATGTTCGTCCTGCCGGTGACCGTCGTCTTCGCCGTCTACCCGTCCCTGGCCGTACTGAATCTGGGAGGTTGAGTCCGGCCACCCCCGTCTTCCCACCCATTCCACCCGCGCACCATCGAAGTCCCGAAGGAGACCCCATGTCCCACCTCACCCTGCTCTGGCTGCGTCTAGCGGCCCTCCTGCACTCTCTGTCCTCCCGCTTGTCCGCCGGTTCTTCCGCGGATTCCGCCCGTCCAGGGGTGCGCAGGGCACTGGCCTCCGACCGGGGCGATGTCCCGGGCTGGGTGCTGATAACGGTCATGACGGTCTCACGAGTCACCCCGTGATCGAGGTGTGAGCTACTACATCAGTCGCACAGTGGACTCTCAGTCTATGATCAGAGAGATACCCCTCCCTTTTCGAGAAAGACCACAGATGTCGTTCCCTGTAAAACTGGCTGCTGTTGCGGCCTCTGCCACTCTTTTGCTCACCGCATGCTCGTCCTCTCCTGCGGCTGACGCTGGCTCGTCCAATGCCGGAGTAACCGCCGAGGCAGCAGTCGCGCCAGACCTCACCGGCGCGTGGGAACAGAAGGACGTAGACCAGTCCGGCTACCAGGAAGCCACGATCACCAAGAAAACGATCACGATCTACTGGATCAGCGACGACCAAAAAACCAAGAGCCTGTACTGGGCCGGGTCCTTCACAGCGCCCAAGACTGCCGGGGACTACACCTGGGTCTCGAAGAACGACAAGGACAAGACGGCTAAGTCTCTCCTGGCGTCCGACGACAAGACGAAGGAATTCACGTACAAGGACGACATCATCAGCTACAAGGCGTCGGCCATGGGTAGCGAAATGACGATCGAGCTGAAGAAGAAATAGCCGCTGCAACGACGAAAGTGCCCCACCCTCATCGAGAGGGTGGGGCACTTTCGGTTGGAACATATCGCGGACAAACCCGTGACAGGTCATCCGGCGTTCTGTTTCTTGTACTGCAGGTGGGGGTCGTCGGCGGCGGGTTCGCCGATGGGCACGTGGACGCACAGGGGGCAGCCTTCTACGCCCTCGGCCGTGAACTCCTCTGCGAACACGTCCGGGTACTGAGTCGCGAGGTCCTCCGTCGCCCGCTTGAGTTCCCGGGCCACGGCTTTGCGGTTCGTGCGGATCAGCTGCTGCCGCTCGACCTCCAAGCGGGCCAGCTCGAGTTGAGTGTCGTCCATGTCGGTGAAGTCTGGTCCTTCTGCCATCAGTGCCTCGGCTCGTAGTCAGCAGGGGCAGGGGTGGTGTCCGTGTCATCTACCACCTCGGCCTCGTCCCCGTCGCCGTCCGAGTCGTCCCCGATCTCGACCGGGTCAGGATCCTCGGCGCCGGCCTCATCAACCAGCTCGAAGTCGTCATAGTCCACAGCCTCGGCACCATCATCAGCAGTGAGCTGGTCGGGGTCGATGTGGACGTAGTCGGCGTGGTCGTCGGCCGGCACCTGGTTCGGTGCCGCGCCCAGGCCGATCGTGCGCAGCAGCGCTTCGACCTGCGGGATCGCCATGATGCGGGCGACCAGGGCGGAGATGAGGGACGCGGCGACGGCGACACCGGACAGGGCCGCATAGACCCATGCCGGCAGGGTGACATCATGGCGGGCGAACTCGTCAATGATCGCCTGCACGACCGGGGGCGCTGCGATCAGGGCCAGGGCTAGCGTCGGGATGAGCGTCTGAATGAACGTGCGCAGCGTCGCCTTACCGGGGTGCTCCGTCTGGGAGGCCTGCGCGTTCGGGGTGATGACGAGCTTCATGTCAGTTTCCAATCGTGTCGTGGCCGGCGTAGGTGATGGTGATCGGGTGCTTGGTGGGGTTCTCGATCTCCATGTGCAGGCGCGGCTTCTCGTCCCCGTGGGGCCCGTACCCGCACTTCCCATCGACGAATGCGCCGTCCTTGCGGACGTAGGTGCCGTTGCCCGTGCCGTGGAGCTCGTGGAAGACGCCGCGGGACCGGATGGTGGACCTCTTCTTCTTCGCGTTGTAGTCCACGATGACGCGGCGGATGTTGACCTTCTCGTGGGCGAGCAGGCCGGTGGCGCCGAGCGTGTACCCGGTGACGAGGCACTGGCCCTTCTTGGTCGATCCCATCGTGTAGTCGCCGTTGGCGTTGGTGCGGATGCGCACGGTTTTGCCGGCTGGGATGGTCTGGTGCTTGGAGTGGCTGCCGGAGTGGATGCGGTCCATGTCGGTTCCCTTCTCGGCGGGCACGCTGGTCCCGCCCTTGGTGATTTTCTGTGCGAGGGCCTTGACGGCGGCGGTGCCCTTGTTGATCTCAAAATGCATCTCGTCCTTGCGGCCGCGATAGTTGCCGCCCCACCGGATTACGCCGTCACAGCCTGCGAGGATCTTCGCGATCGCCTTGCGCTGGGCCTTCGAGAACGTTCCAACGTCGCCGAGCCAGTGATCAGACGAGTTCAGGTCGATTGCGGTGCCGGACGCGTGATTCGACAGGGTGGTGGAGCTGCCGCGAATCTTGCGCTCCGCATACCCGTAGCACTCCCTCGGGTTGAGAGGCTCGACCGTGGCATGGAACCGCTGCGCCACGTGCATGAGCACGATGGACACGTCACCCTTGCGGACCGGGAACCGAGCGCCGGCGACCGTGCTCGTCTTGATGAGGCTGCGGTCGTTGGCGATATAGCCGTTCTGGCTGGTACTCATTCGTGCCTCCTTGTGGGCATGAAAAAGGACCGCCGGAGCGGTCCTGACATCGATGAAACCCGAGCTACCCCGCAGGCGTGGGCTCAGGATTCGGTTCTGGGGTGGGGACACGGCAGGGCCCGTCAACCGTGGTCGTGGTGTCGTCGGTGTAGGTGACGTGCCAGTCGTTACCCGAACTGCACGTGATCGTCTTGATGCCACGGCCAGGCTTCCCGTCATCACCAGCCGGGCCCACCGGGCCACGCTCCCCCGGCTTCCCGTCCTCCCCAGGCGCCCCGGGCTTGCCGGCGGGGCCCGGGACAGTGGAATCCTGGCCCGCTTGACCGTCCTTGCCCGGTTGCCCGGCAGGGCCGGGGATGATTGAACCCTGCCCGGGCTTCCCCGCCCGGCCTGCAGGCCCTGCAGGGCCTGGGCTGCCGTCGGTACCGTCACGGCCGGGCGCACCACGGGGCCCGGGCGGGCCGGCCAGGGCGCCGGCGTCGACGTCCTGGGCCTTGGCCTGTGTGTCGTTGGCCTGCTGGCAGATCGAGCGGCCGCCGACGAGAATGTCGCCCTGCGCGCAAGCCCGCTGCACCTCCGTGGCGAGCTGCTCCGCGTTGGACGCCTGCTGGGCCGCCTCGTGGCGAGCCTCCCACTGATTGAACGCCAGCAAAGCCACACCAGCCAGAGCGAGGGTGATCGCCAGCCAGAGCTTCCACTGGGCAGGCAGGTGCCGGCGGTGGCGTGCATGTCTACTCATGGCCGCTCCCGAAGCTGGTTGCGCAGGTGCTCGTTATCGTCATTGAGCTGGCGGATCCGCTCAATGAGCTCGTCGCGCTCCTTGCGCAGCGAGTCGTTGTCGGCACGCTGTTCGTCACGCAGCTCCCGATCCGTCTTGCGGAAGTACAGGAAGACCCAGACGACCCCGCCGACCAGACCTGCTGGCCCGCCGAGGGACTTGAGGAGTTGCATGATGTCATCCACACGCGCGGCTCCTTTCCGTGTCCTCTCAGATACAAGGGCCGATGTCTTCAGCCGAGGTCATGATTCTGAACTCTTGTGGTCGAAGCTGATCCCGGCTAGGTCCACCCACGTCATGATGTTGTTGCTGACGAATAGTCGGCATGATCCGTCAGCGTTGACGTGGAGTGCACCGAAAGGGACCGTCGCTTGGGAGAATCCCCCAGTGACGATGAACCGCTCTTCCGCCGCCGGCGCCATGTCATCGGGCAGCTGCAGGATATTGAAACCGTACCCGCCGTCCACGTTGGGGTTGAACGTTGTAGCGTCTGCGCGAGTGACTCGGCCGCGCAGGTAGACGCGCCCGTTTTCCGTCTTGTAGGCCGCCCGGTGCCCGTGCCCAGGCCATTTATAGGAGGCGGTGTCGGCTCGTTCATGCCAAGTACCGCCGACGCGCTTCCATGTTTCCGGTGCACCGGTTTCTTCCGATGATCCCCAGGCCCGGTATTCGCGTTCGGGTGGCTCATTGGTGACGAAGGCCCGTGTGCCCCATAGGACAGTGGAGGGGTCGGGGAGGTCCACGAAGTGGTCCACGGTGATGGTCGGGGCGATCTTCGGGCGGACTCGCTGCGGGGTGGTGGCGGCGAGGAGTTGGTTGGGGTTGCGGGGGACGCGCCAGAGGGTGATGTGGATTTTGCCCTGTGTGGTCGGTGGTGTGCCCGCGTACACCTGGAGGGTGATGGGCCCGGCGGGGTTGGTTGCCTGCTGCGGATCGTAGGTGAGACAGACATAGTAAGTGGTGGCTTTGGTGACGGGAGGGAGGCTGATCGTCTTGTCAGCTGTGAGACGGTGGAAGAACCCGCCTATGACCGCTTTGGCGTCCTCCGCAGTTTTCGACACGGTGATCTGTGCAGTGTCGGTGGCGTTGTCGAGGTTGCGCAACCAGTAGGGCTGCCCACCCTGGTCCAAGACACCATTACCCTGGGCCATCATCATCTGCCGGTACTCGGCATCCGTAATGTCCTGCCCCACCACCGGGAAGCTGTATTCGGTGCCTGCTGGAGGCTTCGGCTGCGGCGTGACGAGGGTTTCCAGATCTGTCAGGCGGTCATCCTGGACGAGGTCATATGCTGTCGGATCAGCCATCAGGGGTCCCTTCCATCAAACAGCCCCGCGAGCGCCACATGGTGTGGTGCTGGCGGGGCTGGGGGTGTCGTGTGTGGTGTGTTAGACGGTTTGGAGTCGTCGGAGGTCGGTGCGGAGTTTGTGGACTCGTTTGACCCAGGCGGGGGCGTCGAGGTCTTCTTGGGTGGGCCCGATCTGGAGCTTCACTTGGCGGCCTTTTTCGTCCCAGGTGATGTCGGCGGTTTGGACGATGTCTTGGATTTGGACGCCGGTGGCGAGGGTGACGGTGACGGTGTCGCCGAGGTCGAAATCGCGGGCGAAGCGTTTTCCGATGGTGTCGGTGGTTTCCAGGGTGATGGAGGCTTTCTCCTGGCCTTCGGTGAGGGTGTCGGTGCCAGCTTTTTCGAGCTCGTCGGCATCGTCAGTGTCACGGCGGTCTTGGAATTGGAGGACGTTGACGCCCCACTCGTTCGGGTTGCCGGTGTGGAGTTTCATCGTGCGGGCGGCACCGACGCCTTGGCCGGCGACGAGGACGCGGGTGACTGTGGGTGCTTCGAGTTCGTACGTGTACCCGGTGAGTCCGGCGGAGGCTTCGGAGAGGCGGACGGAGCGGGTGAGGTTGCGGGTGGCGATCGCGCCGGCGTGGATCTGGCTGCCCTCCATCCAGGTGGTCAGGCGGAGGGTGCCGAGGATCGCGCGGGTTTCGTCGAGGAGGTTCTGGAAGCGGGAGTCGACGAGGGTTTGGGCGCCGTCGGGGCCGCGGGTGATGGTGATGGGGCGGCGGTTCTCGTCCCGGGCGGTCTGGCCTATGTGGGTGCGGAGCATGTCGTAGATGACCTGCCCGGCCGTGCCCTTGACCTTGTAGTTGGCGGTGTCGGTCTGCTGGTCGACGGGGCGGGAGGGTGTGGGCAGGGTGATCATGTCGCGGACCCAGCGCAGGTGCGATTGGCCGGAGATGACCAGGTCGTGGACGCCGTTCTGACTGGTCACGGAGATCTTGTCGGGCTGGCCGGTGAGCAGTTGGGTGCTGTCGTCTTCGAGTGCGATGTGCCAGCCGGTGGTGAACCGGGCTGCGATCGGGTTCTCAGTGTGGACGTTCAGGGAGAACGTGCTCACGTTGGAGTTGCGCAGGACAGCGGAGCCGCCGAGGACGGGCAGGATGCCGCGCGGGGTCAGTCCCGGGTCGTACATGCGCACCTGCATGGTCATCACATGCCTGCCTTCCATGTCTCCTGATAGGTGATCTCCACGGTCGAGGCGGCAGTGGCGTCGACCATGGCGATCGAGAACTCCACCTGGCCGGGGTTCATGACGAGGATGGAGGGTTCCCCGGTGACGCGGTCCCAGATGTCCTGGCCCTGCGAGGTGACGTCGTAGGATCCCGGGCGGGAGTCGATGATGATCGGATCGGTGATGTCACCGGCGATCAAGATCTGCTCGCCGGTGGCCTGGTTCGTGATCGTCACGTCCCGGCCCGGCCCGGTGACCGTGGCGACGCCATAGGCGGGCAGGTCGCCGGCGACGGTCATCCGGTAGGTTCCCTGGACGGTGGAGCCGGACAGGCGGATCGGGAAGAACGGCAGGGCACCTGTCTGGGACTTCGCCTCTTCCTGCGCAGTCGAGCCCGGCCCGGAGACCCACGTGTACGCCCTGCCCGGGGCGGTCGTGTCGCCGTCGAAGAATGCGCCGGCGCGGCCGGTGGCCTCTTCGATAACCTCGTCGATCCAGAACGACTCCCCCGCCGGCACGTCCCGCAGCTGCCCGCCGACCGAGCGGAGCGCCTGGACCTGCAAGGCGAGCTGCCCGCCGCCGGGATTCGTGAGTGCGGCGATGTCGAGGCGCTGCCAGTCCGTGGACGCTTTGAACGTCGGGTTCGGGCCGATCGGCCGCCATACAGGCGGCGTGGACGTGCTGAGATGCCAGATCTGCATGCGCAGGTGCGTGATCCCCGCCGACGCTTTGACCTGCAGGCCATATGCGGGGATCCCAAAGCCGGCGAGCCCACCACTGGAGGCCTGGGGCGTGAGGATATGCGGGGTACCGGAACCCTCCGCCGACGTCACCCGGACAGAGCGGGAGCCCGAGACGTGCTCGGCCGAGTCGTAGGCCCACGCCTGAGCATCCGCACCACCGAACGTCCACGGATCGGCAGTCGCATGCTCGAAACCGCCGTTGGGCTGCCGGTTGATTCGCACAGCATCGCCGGAAACACCCGTAATGAACGGCTTCCGCCGGGTTTTGACCTGGAACCGCTCGCCCCGGGCGGCGCCATACCACCACGGGTCCACACACCGGATCGTCAGCGAAAGCTTCTGCCCGTCGTGCGAGTCCTCCCCCGACCCATAGGCGCCCTGCAGACCGTCAGCGTAGTAGCCGTAGCGGGAGCGGACCAAGCCGTCCGGGTGCGTCACCCGGATCTCCACCCGATCATCGAAGAGACGCTCGAGGCGGCGGCGGTGATCCCGGCGCACATAGTAGTCCCGATCCGACAGGAGGAACGGCACGACGACGTCAGCCTCGGCGGTACGCCGATGCCGCAGCACCGACCCACCACCGGGCAGAGCCGCCGTCGTCAACTCCTGCGGCCCCCACCCCAGGCCAGTCGAGCCCTGCATGAGCACGAAGTCCCCGGCCCGCGGGTCGAGAGTCACGGACTCCCCACTGCCATGCAGGGACACGATCGGCTTGGGAATCACGGGTTCGTCCTCTCCTCTAGATGAGCGCCAACGCCTCACGCTTGCGGCGTTCGGTGTCGAGCTTCCGGAACGCGGCATCGAGGTCGACGGCCTGCACCGTGAGGTGCCCGGCGAGCATCGACGTCGACGACTGCGTCCCGGCGCCGGCCAGCAGTTGGTCGGTCACGTCGGCCGGCAGAATGTACTCCGGCCGGCGCGTCTTGTTCGCCACCAGGGACACGCCCGGTTCGAGGACCCCGCCCTGGTCGTAGAGCTTCGGGACGAGGCCACCGTGCCGGTAGTAGTTGTGGCCCTGCCAGAACGCCTTGGCGGCCGTCGGCGTGCCGTACCGGGATTTGATGTACTTCAGACCCCAGCCGGCCTGCCCGGCCGCGGTCTTCTCCACCGGGCCGTGCATGCTGGTCATCTTCTGGAACAGGCCCCGCGCCGAGGTGGTCGGGTTCGCGGAATTCTGATTCCAGGAGGACTCGTGCGAGACCAGCCAGTCGATCGCGTCCCACTGCGCCCCACTGCCCCAGCCATACAGGGCTGCGACAGAGCGGACCTGCGCCTTGGCCGCGCCCGTGGCCAGCGAGTCCACCACCTGACCACCGACGTCGATCAGCGTGGCGGCCTTCTTCTTGATGAACTCGACCGGCCAGGAGATCGCCTTCTTCGCGGCACCCTTCATCAGGTCGGTGAACCCACCGGCCCCGGGCACCTTGTCGATCAGCTTGTTCAGCACAGTGAACGGGTTGAGCATCGACATAATGTCGACGCCTCCCCCACCACCGCCGATGAACTGACCACCGGCCTGCGGCAGATAGAAATGCTGATTGAACAGCCGGTCCGTCGCACCGCGAGCGCCGGATCCTGTGGCGGGGCCGTGGTGGCCGTAGGATTCGACGTTCATGCCGGCGAGGGTGCCGGCGGTGTGGCCTGGGCTGCCCTGGTGCACGCCGATCGAGAATGCGCTCTTGAGGCCGGGTTTGAAGCCGCCGGCGCCGTGGCCGCCTGCGAACGACGACGTGGCAAACAGCCGGTGATACGGGCTGCGGCCGGTCAGGACGTTCGTGATGGCGGACATGAAACCGGAGCAGTCGTAGCCGGCGGGGCCGACGCCGCCCCAAATGTAGGGCTTGCCGACCTGGCTCTTGGCCCACTGCTGGGCCTTGAGGATCATGGGCGAGGAGTCGGTCTTGCCGACCGAACCGCCCTTCTTGAATGCGGAGAGCTTCTCGCCCCCGTATTCGAGGTAGTCGTGCATGCCGCGGAGGCCACGGCGAGCGGCGACCTTCATCATCTGGCGGTAGCCGGCGCCCTTTTCCCCGTTGATCGCGTGGAGCAGGGGGAGGTAGCGGCGGGTGGCGCGCGCGTTGACGACGAACTCACCATCGGAGAGCCACGCCGGGATGGAATCCGAGGTGCCGGACCCCGGGCCCGAGATGTGGCCACCAGTGCGGAAGCCCTTCGGCAGGGAGACGTGTGGGATCTCCTTGACCTTGAAGAACGACGCGATCTTGTTGAAGTTGTCGATGACACCCTTGTTGATGACGGTGTCTACGACGAACTGGACCGGCTTCTTCGCGACGTCCTGGAGCTTGTCCCAGGCCCGCCCGATCGCGTCCTTGCCATGCTTGAACGCGTCCGGCAGGGTCTTCATGATGAACTTCTGCAGGGGTGTGAACACGTAGACCCGGATCTTGGTCCAGACCTTTTCCAGGTTGCCCCGGATCGTGTTCCACACGTGGGTGACGGTGTCGCGGAACCAGGTGAACGCGGGCCCCAGCGTGTTGTGGACGAAGTTCTTCATCGGCGTGAAAATGTACGTTTTGATGAACGTCCACGCCGCCTGGATCGCGGCTTTGATGCCGTTCCAGACCGGCTTTATCACCGAGTTGTAGAACCACGTGAACGCCGGCGCGAGGACGTTCTGGATGAACGCCTTGATCGGCGTGAAGACGTAGTTCTTGATGAAATTCCAGACAGCCTGGATCGCCGCCTTGACCCCATTCCACACGGGCTTGATCACGGAATCACGGAACCAGGTGAACGTCGGCGCCAGGACGTTCTGGATGAACGCCTTGATCGCGACGAGAATGACCTTGATAACTGCCCAGGCCACCTGAATGGCGACCTTGATGCCATTCCACACGGGCAGGATCACGGAGTTGTAGAACCACGTGAACGCCGGCGCCAGGACGTTCTGGATGAACATCTTGATCGCGGCGAAGATGATCTTGATGATGCCCCAGGCCACCTGAATGGCGACCTTGATCAGGTTGAATGCGACCTGGACTACACCCCACAGGAACGTGAAGATCGGCGCCAGGACAGTCTTGATGAACCAGACGACCGCGGTGAAGATCGCCTTGATGATCGTCCACCACACGGTGATGTAGATCTTGATGCCGGTGAATACGGGCTTGATGATGTACGTGTAGAGCCACTGGAAGATCGCGCCGAGCACCGTGATGGTGCCCTGGATAACCGGGGCGACATAGGTGGAGAACCAGCCGACGACCGCGGCCACGGCGGTCTTGATCCCGTCCCACGCGGGCTTCAGCGCATTGTTCCACAGCCACATCGCACCGGTCGCGATACCGTCCCAGACGGCCTGCAGGACTGGGGCGACGTTCGTGGAGAACCAGTCGACGACCGCGGCGACCGCGGTCTTGATCCCGTCCCACGCGGGCTTCAGGGCGTTGTTCCACAGCCACATCGCACCGGCTGCGATACCGTCCCAGACGGCCGCCAGGACCGGCACGACGTACGTCATGAACCAGTCGGCCACGGCCTTCGCCGCGACCTTGATGCCGTTCCAGACCGCGTTGATGAAATCGCGGAACCAGCCGACCTTCTTGTACATCATGACGAACGCGGCGATCAGCAGGACGATGCCCGCGATGATCAGCCCGATCGGGTTCGCCGACATGACCGCGTTCAGGCCGGCCTGGGCTGCTGCGATACCGTTCGTGATCGCGATCCGCGCGGCACCCAGGATGACGTCCTTGGACGACCACAGGTAGGCCGCCCACGACAGGGCGTTCTGGATCTTCTGCACGACGATCCACGCGGCGACCGCGCCCGCGATCCCCAGGATCATCGGCGCCCAATCCTTCAGGATGCCGATCGTGGTCCCACCGACACGGCCGATGGTGTCGAAAATGTCCGGGAGCTTGCCGATCCCGGCAATGATCGCGTCTCCGATGGGCTTCATCATTGGCGCGAGCTTCTCCAGCAGCGGCATGATCTGCTCACCGACTGCGACCTTGATCCGGTCGACGAGGATCTTCCACTGATTGCCGAACGACTGCGCGCCCTCTTCGCCGGCCTTGAGGGTCTTCTCCCACGTGGGCCCCGCGGCATTGGCCATGACGTCGATGACCTGGTCGATCTGCACCTTGCCCTTGGACACGTCCGTCTTGATCTGCTTGGCGGACTTCCCCGAGGCCTCTGCCAGGCCCGCGAAAATCGGGACACCGGCCTCGGAGAGCATGTTGAGCGTGTCCAGCTGCACTTCGCCGCTGTTCACCATTTTCAGCATCGCCGAGGACGCCGAATCCATGCTGTCCGTGTCGCCGCCGGCCGCGGTGATCGCCGTGCCGACGTTCTTCAGGATTCCGACGGCCTTGTCACCTTCGACCCCGGCATAGGCCAGGGACTGGGCGGCACCGGCATAGGCGTCGAACTCCATCGGGCTGGCGGCCGCGACCTTGCGCAGCTTCGCCATCGTCTCCATGGCCTTGTCCGCCGACCCGTACAGGCCACCGAGGACCTTCTCCGCGGTCTGCTGGTTGATCGCAGACTTCACGCCGGAGATCAGCGTCGCACCGATCACGGCGCCGGCCGCGACCGCGCCGGTCTTCGCCGCGCGGCCGGCCCACTTCGCGATCGACGCGCCCATCGACGAGCCGGCCTTCTGCCCTGCGGTGGCGGCCTGCGGGACCACGTCCTTGACGAGCGCCTGACCGAGACCACGAGTGGTGGGGAGGATGCTGACATAGGCGGTCGCCAGTTCGACAGACATGCGGTCTCCCCTTCTACGGTTCGGTCAGGCGGATCGTTTGGAGGCAATCCACGCGTCGATCTCAGTGACGGTCGACGGTGCTTCGACCGTGTACGTCTTCGTCGACTTGTCTACGACACCCGGGCGCGGGATCGGCTTGGGCTTGCGGCCCTTGCCGCCGCCCTGAGCCCAGGCGTCCATGTTGAGGCGGTCGACCATGGCGGCCAGCAGTTGGTTCGTCATGGACCACTCGTGGTCATCGACGGTGA
This sequence comes from Brevibacterium sp. 91QC2O2, assembly GCF_024580695.1. Taxonomy (NCBI): domain Bacteria; kingdom Bacillati; phylum Actinomycetota; class Actinomycetes; order Micrococcales; family Brevibacteriaceae; genus Brevibacterium; species Brevibacterium sp. 91QC2O2. Next base: position 55,504 of record NZ_JANIJY010000003.1, read on the forward strand.
CCTGCACGATCGCCATGTCCGGGGTGGCGTACTCGACGAAGTCCAGCAGGTCGCCCATGGTCAAGTCCTGGTCCGGATCATCGAGCCAACGCAGCCGCAGACCGTGCTTGAGCAGGTCGGCGTTGAGCGCGTGACTGTGCTGGTCGATGAGTCGGGCCAGGCCGACTATTTCCCCGCGGTGACCCCGGACGCGGTCGACCAGTGCTCCATGAGCACCTCGACCTCTTCCCCGGCGATATCCCGGACCGCGGGCGCCGAGTCCGGGGCGTGCTTGTCCAGGAACGTGATGAACTCGCCGAAGCTGCCCGTGTCGAGGGCTGCGACGATGCCCAGCGGGAGGGTGTCCAGCTTCGGCAGCGTGAACTCCCCATCGAAATCGGGCATCTCGAAGGACACCATGGGGTACTGCTTTTCGCCCTTGCGCTTCGGGCTCATCGTCTTGCGTCCGGTTGCCATGCGAGGCTCCTATCGTGTGGTGCGCGCAGGCTCGAAAAAGTGTGTGGACCCAGGGCGGCGGCGAGCCTACGCATGAATGGGTTCCGCCGCCCTGGGAATCTGTGGAGCCCGCTACCGGGTCAGTACTCGGCCCGGTAGCGGGCGGTCATTCCCCCGTGGCACCGCCCTCATCGCCGCCACCGGTCTCCCCGCCGCCATCAGCGGGGGCGACTGCGATGCGCTCGATGAGGGTGTTGCCGTCGTCGTCGGGGTCGCACGAGACGGTGACCTCGTAAGCGATTGCCTCCCCGTCGACATACGAGATGTCGCCGACCTCGGTCACCTGGGCCAGGCCCGCGTCGAGGTGGCGCGAGTTCGTGCCGTCGAGCATCGGGATGAGCAGCTGACCGTGCGGCAGGGTCTGCGAGTTCCGCTTGACCGTGATGACACCGCCCTCGGTGGAGACGTTGTCGGCGCCATAGACGAACTTCAGCGTCTCGGCGCGGAGAGACTCGATGAGCGTGAACTGCAGAGTGGTGCCGAACTCCGTCTGCACGGTGCGGACCTTGTCGCCGCCCCACGCTCGAATGTCTTCGGTGGACCGCTCGGAGGTCTCCGTGACACCGTCATCGGAGACATACCCCAGCGAGGCATACGCCGCGTCGATCGCGGCTTCGAGAGACGTGGGCCGGGTCGTGCCCAGCGGGGCGAACATGACGCCGCCGGAAACCTTGAGATTCGGCTTTCCAACGGCGACGTTCTGGGTGGATGTACCAGCCATGATGCGTGCTCCTCAGCAGGATTTGCGTAGGCCCCTTTGGAGTGCATGAAGCGTGCCGGCTCAGGTTCCCCTGAGCCGGATCGTGAGAGTGAATGTGAACCGGTGCTGCTCGGATTCGTCCGGCAGATCGACCGGCGGGCCCGACTCCCGATACCGGTAGACCGGGCGGCCCGCCCACTCCGGTGCCTCGCACAGGAGTCCCCGGATATGGTTGGCGCGATCCTCGGCCACGACCTCCGAGTCGTCCCACGATTCGACAGTCAGCGCGACCTCCTCGAGGACCGGACCCAGGCGGCCGGCGCCCCCGGCGTTGAGGATCCGCACGAACCCCGGCGGCCTCTCCGCAGGCACCCGCGTCACCACGGGCACGTCGAGCAGGCCCGCCAGATGCTCCCGCAGCAGGCGGCGAGCGCTGGGGAATTCGGGCATTACTGCCTCCCTGCGTTCAGTGCCTTTTGGAGGACGTTGTCCTGGGCTTGGCGGCGGCGGCCTTTGAGGCTGTCGGTGCCGACTGATGCGCGTGCGCGGGGGTTGCGGCCCTTGGTGCCCGGTTGGGCGTCGTGGGCTTCGAAGCCTTCGCCGGCGGCGTTGGAGATCTTGCGGGCGCGGCGGTTCAGGTCGGCCATCACCTCGGCGGAGTTGCGCAGCTGGGCGAAGGCCTTGGTGTTGAGCTTGATCTTGCCTTTGGCCATGGTCAGCCTTTCGCTCGGGTGATGGTGATGACGGCCCCGGACTGTGCAGCCTTGAAGGGGTCGGACCATCGTGCGATCTCGCCGACGACGCGGTAGCGGTGGCCGCGGACGGTGATGTGGTCCCGGTCGGTGACTGGCGTGTCGACGGTGTCGTAGAGGTCGAATCCGTCGACGACCATGCGTCGGTTCGGATCGATCTCGGCCGGTTCGACGTGCGGGGCGACGGCGATACCCGTGCGGGTGTAGTCGTCGCCGAACGCCGGGACCGGGTTGCCGTTGGCGTCCAAGGCTCCGTCTATGTAGGGGTGGACGGTGATGGTCTCCCCGTGCGGGTGCCTCACCGCTCCCATAGGGGCTCACCCCCGGTCAGGTCCGCGCCACACGAGCAGGAGCGAGCGCCGAAGAACTGTGAGCACCAGGGCTGGTGCTCACAGGCCGGGCCGCCACCGGCAATGTCCACGCCGAATGCCTTCTGCCCGCCCTGGCCCAGGGCCTTCTTCTCGGCCTTGGTCAGGTAGAAGTCCCCGTGCGGGTTGGCGGGTGTCTGGGACATGGCGAACGGGCCCGTGGTCAGCGACTGCTGGGACAGGCCGTCCATGTCGGAGGCTTCGGCGGCCATGGCCCGGCGGACGACCGCGCAGACGATCCGCCGGCGCGTGGACGCCGTGGCGTGGACCGCGGTGGGACAGACGTCGATGATGAACTGCGAGGCGTCCTCGAGGAGGACTCCCGCGTGGGCGTCGGCCCCGGGTGGGAAGTCCGGCCAGCGGGCCTTCAGGTCTTCGACCGTGGCCATGGGCCAGGGCTCGACCGGAGGTGGTGTCTCATCGGCCATGGCCAGACCTCCTTATCAGCCCTCGGTGGGCGGCGTTTCCAGCTTGGTCACGCGGGCGGCCAGGGCATCGAATGCCGCCTTGGTCACGTCCGAGTCCTTACCCTTGTCGCCCGGTGCCCCCTTCAGGTCCGGGCCCTCGACACCGTCGATGACGATCTTGGTGCCGTTCATGGTCACCTTGGGGGACTTGCCAGCGTCGCCGGGCTTTCCCTTCAGGTCCGGGCCCGCAGTGCCGTCCACGACGATCTTGGTGCCGTCGAAGGTGATGACCGGGCTGTGGCCATCATCGCCGGGCGTACCCTTACCGTCCTTGCCGTTGAGCGCGCCGGAGTCCACCAGATCGCGGATCTCCTTCACTGCGGCGTTGAGCTTGTTGTGGTCCTCCGGGTGTCCAGAGTTTCCCTCCTTGGCTTCCGCCGGGAGGGGCGCCTTCCATTCGGCCATGGTGGTCTCCAATCAGTCATTCGGGGTGTGGGTGGGCGCGGGGCCGCCCGCTACCAGGCCGGTCAGTACGCGGCCTGGTAGCGGGCGGTCATTCCCCCGCGTCGCCACCCTCATCGGCGCCGGCGGCCTTGATCACGGCGAAGCGGTCCGCGAAGACGTACCAGCCATAGACCAGCTCGAGGCGAAGGGCGATCTGGTTCTTCCGCTTGAGGTCTCCGCCGCCGTCCGGGTCGCCGAAGCGGATCAGCTCGATTGGCAGATCCCGCTGGATGCCCCAGCGGATTCCGTTCGTGTAATCGCCGACGATGCCGCGCACGCCCGTGGGCTTGGCGGCTTCGGGCTTGCCGGAGACGGTCGAGCCGGAGGCCGCATTCAGGCCCAGGAAGGACTCGATGTTGGCGCCCAAGCCGAGGTTCGGGTAGCGCTGCTGGCCGGACGGGTCGCCGTTGGCCAGCTTCCCCTGAAGGTTGGCCAGGTCCCAGACCGCATCCGGGGCCAGGGCCAGGCCGGTCGGGGTAATGGGGTCGTCGTCGCGGTTGACCAGCAGGCCCACGGCCTCGCGGATCACCTGATCGAACTCGTCGTCGTCGGTGACGACGTTGGTCGTCGACGTCAGGTAGTTGTCCCACCCGGTGATGACCGCTCCGGACAGGGGGTTGATGCGGTGGTACAGGCCCAGGTCCAGGGCGCGGGACAGGGCCTCGGAGCCCTTGGCGCCCAGCTGGTCGAGGATACCGAGCTGGTTGTCCTCGTCCATCCACTGGACTTCCTCGTTGAACCGCATCGTGACCTGAGCCTTGTGCGGCTTCGCAGTCACCGATCGGAACCCGCCCGAGGTCGACCCCTTGTCGGCGCCTTCCTCGACGAACTCGGCGCGGGGGAAGTCGTCGAAAATGATGTAGTCGACCTCGCCGAACTTCTGCGGCTCGGACGCCGAGAGCTTCGCGACCGTCGATGTGGACTGGGTCTTCGTGATCATGCCGTCAGCGATCGTGCGCGGCATGAGCACCTTGGCCTGCTTGCTGTCGAATACAGCCATCAGGGCCTCCTTCTGTTAGTCGTTGCTGAACAGGCTGCGAACGGCCTGCATCTCCTCGGACACCGGCGGCGCCGGAGGATTGTCACCGGCGCTGGGAACGACCGGCGCTGACGGTGCCGCGCCCTGCAGGGTTTCCGCCGCCTTCGTGAGCGCGTCCTCCGTGTCCCCGGCCATGAGGGCCAGGACTGTGGCGTCGACGTTCTTCTCACCGGCGATCTTCGCGACGAGGTCCGTGCGGGCCTTCGCCGTTTCGAACCCCGCGACCTTGTCCGTGAGGCCCTGGTTCGCCTGCTCCAGCTCGGTCGCCCGAGTCTGGGCCGCGTCCCGTTCGTCACGATTGGACTTCGCGCGGGTCTCCCACTTGCGGGACTCGGCGACGGCGGCGTGGTACTTCGCCTCCCAATCGGTCTGGTCCCCGGCGGGCGCCGGCGGCGGGGTCTTCGGGTCGGTGGTGCTGGCGGTGGTGTCACCCATGAGGGCACCGTCCTTTCATGCCGTGCGGCAATCGGATATGGCACAGGCCCCGTGCGGGGCCCGAAAATCGTGGAGCCCGGAGCGCTTCCGGGCATAAGAAAACCCCCGATGGGTGGTCGGGGGTTGGACTATATGCTGAGCCGGTCTAGACCGGCTGTCTGGCTACGATCGCTTGCTGGTCGGCATACAGGTCGGCATAGTCTTCGGTGTCGCCAGTTTCTTCAGCCACCCGCGCGAAGCGCTGCATCAGGTCGGCTGGCACCCGGACGTGGTGTTCGACAAGCTGATCAACGGCCATGGTCACCGGTGCCATTGGCCCATCGGCGTGCAGCACGTCTTGGATCTCGACGGCCCGGTCATCTCCGATCTCCGACCGGATGAGGTCGATGAGGTCCTGGGCGATCATTTCCATCGTGGGTTGGTCAGCTAGGAGGGAACGCTGTGATAACACGGGCTTTTCCTTTCCTTCGTCCAATGGCCACTCTGATCGGTGATCCCTCAATCATACCCTCGTAGGTCGCCTGCGACGTGTCGGTTATGTCAACCGTCTGGAGGAATTCTGCGATGTTCTGGGCGATCTTCTCAGGCCCCCATGTCGGCGGAAACGGCGTCCCTCCGCTGATCCATTCGTACCCCTTTTGGTGAGCACCCCCGGACCCGAATCCATAGAGAATGTGGTTCCATTCTTTAGAGCGTAGTGCCGGCAGATCAGTCGGCCACCATTCGGGCGGTTCTGCTGGGTGCTTTGGAGGCATCAGGTAGTCGCCCCCTGAGGTCTTCCCCTCTTGGTATAGGCGGGCCAGAAGGTCGCGTCTATGCTGCTCGTACTTGCTCAGTTGGAGCGTCCCATCCTTGCTCGTCCCGGTGGGGAGTCTCGGCCAGATACCGTCCGTGTACCTCTCCGGGTGAAGCTCGCGCATCTTCGTCATGATCTCTTCGGCGGTGGCGTACTTACCGTCATCGGGCAGCTGAGAGCGGGCTTCCTGGTACTGGTCGTAGAGCGCTTCCGGGTCGTACCCGGCCGGCACAGTGCCATCTTCCGGGACGATCTGGCAATCACAGTGCGCGTGATACCGATTGAGCCCACCAGCTGTATTCCGGTCGGTGTAGACGAATCCACGGGAGGCGAGCATGGTGCAGAACGAACAGGTGGTCCGCCCGGCTGGCACCCGTGCGAAGCGGACCTTCCGTCGCTGAGCCGAGGTCTGCACTGTGTCCTTGCCCTGGGCCCTTACCAGGCGATCAGCGACACTGGCCAGGTTGGCGAGCGCAGTGTCCCAGTCGCCGTCGAAGGCGGGGCCCATAGCCCAACGGAGTGAACTGTTGGCCTGGTCGGCGGGTATGGGGTCGGCTAGGACTGCACGCTGGCCTGTGCGCTCTTCAAACCATTCGGCCGCCGCCGTGGCCGCCACATCGCCGAACTTCTCCAGCAGGGCCGGGAAGATCTCCTCGAGCTGTTGGCGAGCGCGGAGCGGGTCGGCGTCGAGCTTGGCCCAGATGCGGGCCAGTTCCTGTTGGACCTGGTCGGTGACGGCGTTCTGAGCGTCTGCGAGGCGGTTGGTCTGGGCGCGGGTTGGCATTTACTTGTCCTCGAGGTCGTCCGCTTCGGTTCGGGGTGGGCGGAACGATACGGGGATCGCTCCGGTGAACTTCACCCCGGTCAGGCCCAGGCGGCGTGCTGCGTCGTCGGGGTCGACGCCGGAGCGGATTGCGATGCCGAGGGCGTCGAAGCGGGCCTTCATGTCGGTGGCGTCAACCCCGTCCGGGGGCGTCGGTGGTGGCCGGTTCCGGTTCGCTGCCCGGGGCCTGTCCGAGGAGGTTGTCGACCAGGTTGGATCCGCGGGCGCGGCGCTGGTCGTCGAGGATGCGCTGCACCTGACCCTCGTCGAACACTTGTTCGAGGAGGACGGGGTGTTTGACGAGCTGGTCCATGGAGGCGGAGAGCTTCTGGACTGCGTCGGCGCCTGCGGCCTGGCTGCGGAACTCAGGGTCGGCGAACCTGGTGGTGAGCTTCCACCAGTCGGCCGGCTCTTCGGTCAGCGTGTCGCGGACCATGACGGTGAGGATCATGAGATCGCGGACCTGTGCGGAGAGCACGTATTTGTTCTGGTAGGTCGCGTCGATGAGCAGGTCGTGCTCGGCGGCGCGGATCGCCTCGGCACTGGCGGGGTTGTCGTGGAGGACGCCGAGGGACGACGGTGGGATGCCGGTCTCTCCGGTGAACGCCATCGCGATGGTGCGCAGCATGTCACTGTGCGGTGTCATGGATGCCTGGGTGAGCTGCTGCAGGCTGGGGGTGTCGCCGTCCTCATCCTTCGTGATCGCCAGGAGGCGGCGCATGGCCAGCTTGAAACGGCGCGTTTCGGACATGTCCTCGTAGGCTGCCTCGTCGACGCCGAGTAGGGCGAGCTGTGGGGCGGAGTAGAGTTCGGCGTTGCCCTCCATGCGGACGTAGCTGCGGGCTGCCATGTCGGTGAGCCCCATGACGGAGTTCGTCAGGCGGGACCGGCCAAACTGGCGGCGCAGCTGGGGGTCGTGGGTGATCGGCACGGCCAGGACGCGGCCGATCGGGTTCGGGAGCCGTTCGGCCGTCCAGCCGGTGGTCTTGGTGAACTGGCATTCGATGACGGCGTCGGGCAGGTAGACGGTGAACCGCTTGGGCTTGTCCGTGGAGTATTCGGCGATCGTCAGGGCCGCGGCCAGGCGACGCAGGCGGGGATCCCATAGGGCGGCGACGTTCTCGGCGGAGTGGGCGTGCATCTGCACCGGGGACTCCCCCGGACCGCCCTTGGTGACCGTGTACAGGGCCATGCCGTGCGTGTAGGCCGAAACGATCGCCTGACCCAGGTACAGGCCAAAATTGTTCACGGCCAACAGTTCGCCGAGTTCGAACGGATTTTCCGAACCGGGTAGGCGCAGGCCGTCGAACTGCGAGCGCATGGCGGGTTTGCGGACGGCCTGGGTGGCCCAGCCGAGGCAAAACTTGGCCTTCTTCAGCTGGGGCGGCAGGGCGATGCCGAGGTCCTTGAAGGCCTGTTCGGTGTCGTAGTAGAGGGACCGCTTCATGTTCTTCTCGCGGCGGGCGCGCCAGACGGTGAAGAGCTTCTTGATGGTGGCCAGTTCCGCGTCGTCGATGCCAGTGATCTTGATGTTCTGGATATCGTTGGCGGTCCACTCCACGGCGACTCCCTTCTAGAGGATCTGTTTGCGGCCTCCCTTGCGGGGACGGCGGCGGGTTGTCTTGGCGGCCCAGGCCGCGGTGGTGGCGGCTTCGAGCAGGGTCACGGAGCCATCTTCGGGGGCTTCCCAGCCCCAGCCGCCGGCCTTGCCGATCGCGCGGCGGCCGGCGCCTTCGACCTGGGCGTCGAGTTCGGGCTGGCCCGAGTGGGACAGGGTGCCCTGCTTGACGGCCTCGAGGAACATCGTGTGGGCGGTGATGACCTGGTCTGCGGTCGGCGTCCAGATGAGCCGCTTGTTGCGCACGCCTTCCTCGCGGAGGGCTTCGACGAGGTAGCCGACGCCGTTACGGCCGTCGATGACGAACTGCGCGGCGGTGTCCTTGCGGTCTACGAGGAAGTCGACGAGCCACTGAGTGCCGGCGGACATGGGCGCCGACCGGATGCCCTCGACGAAGAGTTGGCCGTCTGGGTCGCGGCGGGCCGCGGCGAGCGCGACCTCGGCGCCGTCTGCGGAGAACCTGATGCCGAACGCGTCGATGCCCTCGTCTGGCGGGGTGCCGCGCAGCTTGTCCCAGCGTGCCTTCGGGATCGGGTGCTTGCGCTTGAGGGTCTCGTCCCAGATGCCTAGTCCCTCACGCTTGAAGCTGTCGGGGCCGAGCAGGTCGCGCATACGCTGGATCGCCTCTTCGGAGGTCCGGTGCGGGTAGGACGGGTTCGCCTTGCGCAGCTGGCGGCGGTCGTCCGGGTTCGCGTCCTTGTCGGCGGACATCTCCACGTACAGGGTGTTCTCGTTGCCGTCCAGGGCCTTCTGGCGACGATTCGTGAACACTTCTCCGGGGTCCGTGGGCCGCGGTGGCGTGCCCATCATGAAGACCAGGCCGTTGGGTGCGGCGTTCGTGGCCGGGACCATGTCCTCCATGGCCTTCTCGGAGAGGATCTGCGCCTCATCGAGGACCAGCACGTCGACCTTGGCGAAACCGCGGCCGAACCCGGACTCGCGAGCGCCGAAGAGGATCCGGGAGCCGTTGGTGAATTCGATCTCCTGGCGGCCGTTGCCCGAGCGAATGTTGGCGACGTGCTTCGCGGCGCGGCGCCGCTTGGCCATGGCCGACATGTCCATGAACGTTTCGTCGGCGGTGCGGGTGCGGTGGGCCGTCCAGATGATAGTCAGCTTCGGCAGGATCGTGGCCAGCGCGAAGAGCATCCAGCCGATCAGGTAGGTCTTGCCGACCTGGCGGGGGATGGACATGACGACGCCGCCGATGCCCGCGGCGTACTTGCCGGTCTCGCGTTTGCCCAGGGCGACCTGGCCGATGCCGGTCTGCCACCGGTCGAAGCCCACGCCGAAGCTCGCGCAGCGGTCACGGACGCCGGGCCAGGCGGTGGTGGTGATCCCCGAGGGGATGACCAGGTGGGAGGCGACCTCCGAGAGCTTCCGCTCAGACCTCGTCCGGGTCGAAGGCCTCGTCTTCAGAGACGCCACCATGGGTCGCCTCCTCTTCCTCCTGAGCCTGGAGCGATTCGATCTCCTTGCCGATCTCGATCTGCCGGCGGGTCAGCGCGGCCAGGTCCCGGGCGGGCGTGCCCTCATCGTCGATCGCGCGGGCGATCCGCCGGCGCATCGCGGCGAGCTCCCCGACACGGTCGCCGGCGGCTGCCGCGGCGGCGACGGACTGGGCCTCGGGCTGGTCAGGCTGCACGTGGGGTTCCTCGGCGGCTACGGCGTGCAGTTTCACGGCCATGCTTCCTCCAAGGGTTGCCGGTGACGCGGATGAACCGCGCTCGGGAGTAGTACTCTATGTTGCCGTCTCGGCGGCCCCGGGCCTCGGGCGCCTCAACGAAGATGTGCAGGCCGCGGCCCGACAGGGAGACTTCGGCCCAGACGGGGTCCGGGATGCCGGCGAGCAGGTCCGCGGCCCAGGCTGCGAGCGCGCCCGCATCGTCGATGCAGTGGTCGAGGTCCCAGCAGGCGAGGCCGCCGCCGAGCATGATGCCGTAGCCGTCGCCGGGCCCGTCCTGGACTTGGTCGAATGTCGTCCAGGTCCAGGAGTTCGTCGAGGAGGCGGGCCGACCGCGGACTGTCAGGGGGCGTTTGCCGGCGGCGCGGGTCCAGCGGGCCCGGGAGGTCATCCGCTCCGGCAGGGCCTGGGGGCCAGCTGCCCGGCGGGCGCGGTAGGCGCGCTGCCGGCAGGCGTTCGAGCAGTACCGCGGGATACGGCCACGACCGGCCGGCGCGATATCCTTCCCGCATTCACATTTCCCCATACCCCAATTCTATCGGGGCGCGTTACGAAATACTATTCTCACCAGGGTTAATACCGTGTGATTTGATGCCGTCAGGGAATCGCCTCAGAAGGGCCACAATCAGAGCCAAGTCAAATGCTTCATTCGGGGAATCGCTGGGCATTTCTGGGAAATCGTGGTGCCAATCGGGCCTATGCCACATTTCCGGGGACAGATTTGGAAAAATATCGGGGAGATATTTCGCTATGCCGCGGGGTACGGGAATCAGGCCCCTTTGGGGTATACCCCCTGGGTACCTCTTTACCGGATAAGAATAACACTAGTCTGATAACCCCGCCACCACCCGGCGATACCACCCGGACGGGATACCCTCGAATACCCCGACCGGGCTACCACCGGGCTGCCACCGTGGGCCGAATCTCCCGGGCCCGGCGCACCTGCTTCCGCCGGCGGGGCTGCTTATCCCCCATCGACTGATTGCACCGCCTGCACACCACTTGCGTGTTCTCGTAAACGTCGAGACCACCGAGTGATGCAGGGACGATGTGATCGACCTCGACCGAGTTCGGCCGCTTCCCTCGCTCATAGTCGAGGACCACACGGCAGCGCGGGCAGTGCGTCAGGCCGTCGTTGATCGCAGCCTGGATGCGACGGTCGCGGATGCGCATCCACTTCGTGGTGCCCGTGCGCGACGCCGCCATGCTCACTCCCCAAACCCGCGCGGCCCCGACCGTGATGGTCGAGGCCGCGCGCCTGCTGCTGGTCCTACAGTTTGAACGGCACCTGCGCGGTGCCGTCGAAGGCCGGGTCTGACAGGATGAAGTACTCGGGCTTGGCATCGGCCGGGACCGAGATGACTGCAATGACCTTCACCTTGTCACCGGGGTTGATGAACTGCCCGAAGGCCTCATCATTCTCCCGGCTCAGGTTCCCGCTGATATCGTCATCGGCGCCGGTCTGGGCGAATGATCCATTCCCGATTCCCGCCATCGGGGTCAGGCTTGGCATCGACGGCTTATTACCGACGTTCTCAACTTCGTATTCGACGACGAGGAATTGCTTTCCCTGCTTCGGCTTAGCCGTGGTGTATCGGTCATTGCCACCGTCGTAATCGGGATTCGACCCACCGTCTTTAATACTCGTGCTGGTCTCGCTCTTGAGTACCCGCAATTTGTAATGGTCCGTCTGATCGGAGTTCATATACTCTTCAGTCGCACCCTTGGTGATTCCGTTCGGATCATCGGCAGCCTGCTCATCAGCAGCAGTATCAACGATCGATTCAACCGGCGATGCTGCCGGAGTCTCGGCCGGGGCAGAGTCACTGGAACCACAGCCGGCCAATGCGAGGACGCCGGCGACGGTCAGGACTATGGGAAGTGTGGGGATCTTCATGGCCACCATGCTACCGGCAACCAGCGTTGCCGGTGGTGTGGGCCCGAGCCTCCCCACGAAGCCCGGGCCCGGTAACCATCCCCATCCATCAGGCGTGACCCCGAGGAACAGTCGAACATGCAGAAGGGCCAGGGTGAGCAACGCTCAACCTGGCCCTTCCGACAATCATTCGACTATGCCTTCAAGGTAGGGTACAAACCCGCCGAATGTCAAGACGCCGCCCGAGACGCGCGCGAGGCCTCAGCCAACGCCGCCACGTCCCCCACCGCGTACAGGGCCACCCCATCATCGTCCCGATCCACCGCGGTCAGGCGGCCACGCTTGACCCACTGCTTCGCCGTACCCAGCTTCACCGGCACGCCCTCACGCTGCAGCACACCGACCACGATCGACAGACGGGCCACATACCCGGCAGCCTCGGCCACCCGGGCCGCCTGCCTCTCGGCTACGTCCCACCGGGCGCCGCAGTCCGGGCACTCCGCCACCGGCTCACCCTCGACCGCCCATACCTGCCCGAAGCACTCCCCGCCCGCCACAATGGCACCACAGTCCCCCAGGCTCACCCGCTCCACCGGCAGATCCACCACACGCAGACCCCGCACCAGCAGATCGGACAGACGCTCAAACCAGGCGTCCGCCTCATCCCGACGCGCCATCCACCACGCCCACTTACACGCCGCCCGGACCAACTCCCCCACGTCCGAGCAGTACACGAACCCCGACTGCCTCAAGTTCCCCACCCGGACGCCGGCCACATACACCTCCTGCACCAGCGCCCGAATCCCATCGAGCACCTCGGCGGCACCCACATTGAACACCAACGGATTTCCCGCCACGCCATGGCCACCCTGATTCCGGGCCACCACATCACGCCGCTGCACCGTCACCTCCAAATCACCCACCAACACCACCAACTGCGCCAACACCCGCTGGAACTCCCGCTTCGAAACCGTCATCTCAACTCCCGTCCAATCCGACCCGACACCAAATCACTCGGCCGCCACACGCCCGCATCCTGCCCAGCATCAGCCAACGCCCCCAACCAATCCCTCTGCGCCGGTCGAAGCCTGCCTGTCTCCGTCTTCAACTCCCGCCACATCACCCGAGCCCGACCAGGATGGACGAGGCACAGATCAGGAAACCCCGGATCAGACCGACGTGAATCGTGAGTGTGATAGCTCATCCAACCCAGACTGCGAGCCATCGCCACAACCTGCGATTGGAACTGAGCCTCTGTCCACGACCGAGCTTGGAGTGCGCGGTAGTCGGCGGCTTTCATCTGCGGCGTCGCTTTCTCTTAGTGCCAGGAGCAGGGGCAGGTCTGAGGCTGGCAGGATCGTGCTCCCGGCCAGTCCCAGCCCCGTCCCCTCCTGACAAGGCCCTACCCGACCCGTCCCGACCCGACCCGCAACTGCCCGTCGACGTGGAGTCGCCTTCGGGCAGTTCCGGGCAGGATCGGGCAGGCCGTGGCATGGCCCGTGTTTTCCCAGGTGAGACACCCTGCAACCCGGTCTTGCGCTCGCGTGGTTTCGCGCTCGCTAAGGGTTGCCTTAGTGCTTGTTTGTCCTCCGCTGGGTCCGGTGCCGCCTGGCTGGCGGCTGTTTCCCTCGGACCGGAGGTTTCCGCGCCTGCGGGGCCACCCACCGTGGTGGGGATGCCCTGCGGACCAGGCGTGGACGCTGCGGGGTCGTCCCGGCCACCTGGCTGGTGGTCGGGGACCCGCGGGCCAGCGGTTTGGGCCACGCCCGCGGGGTCCGGTGCCGCCTGGCTGGCGGCTGTTTCCCTCGGACCGGGCGTGGGTGCTGCTGCGGGGTCGTCCCTGGTGTGGGGACCCTTCGGGCCAGCAGCTGCAGGCGCGGGGCCACCCACCGTGGTGGGGATGCCCTGCGGACCGCCTGCGTTCTTGACCGGCTGGCTGCCGGCCGAAGTCTTCTTGGTGAGATACACCTGTGCCCCCGGAGCGGACTGGCGCTTCGACGGGGACGGGATCTTCACATTGTTGTTGATGACCCACTTCAAGCCCCGGAGCCACGTCACTGTGGACTCGCTGAGGTAGGGGCTGAGCGGGACGGGCATGAGGTGGATGGCTTTGTCCTCGGCGGGCATGTCGCCGAACTTGCCATTGCAGCTCTGGCAGGCCACAACCAGATCCGAGATCGTCTCGGCCTCGACGCCGGGGACGAGATGGTCGTAGGTGCCTGCCATGGCCGAGTTGTTCGACCCCCACTGGACGACGCGGCCGCAGTACCGGCAGCCGTCACCGTCGCGCAGGCGCACGGGTACGACGATCTGGTATTTGTTCCGGTCGCGCTTCTGTTGTTTCGCCCATTCCCGCTCCTCGTACGGGACCAGGTGGATGAAGTCGTCATCTTGGAGCAGCTCGTAATAGTCCGCTTCCGGGTCGGCGGGGACGGACCAGTACCCGCAGGCGATCGCCGCGTCGATGAGCAGGCGGGCGCGGGTAGGGGAACCACCGAATGCGAGCGCGGTGCCCTTGGGGATCTTGTACTCGATGTTGTGGGCGGTGGATTCGAGCGCGCATCTGGCCACGAACCCGAAGAGTTCGTTGGCGATCCGCTCGTCCGCGTCGGCGAGCGCCAGTGCTCGGTTGACGACGGGGTGGTTGGCGGAGGTGTCGCCGAATCTGGCCCATGACATGCGGTTCGTGTCCTTTGCGGTGGTGTGCGGTAGGGGTGGGTGCCGGCAGGCCGTGGGGACTTGCCGGCACCGTTGTGGGTGGGCGCGTGCTGTTAGGTGGTGGGCCTGTTCATCCACGGGTAGACGTCGACGGCCCGAGGCAGGTTCAGGGTTGGTTCGATGACCTCGGCGAGCTTGATCTCGTCGCGCCACTCGACCATCCAGATCACGTCGATTCGGGTCTGGTCGGTGCTGTCGCGGCCGTAAACGATCTGGGCTTTCGACGTGTCGGCCAGGGCGTAGTGCGCCCAAGCCGTGCGGAGGCGACAGTGCAGGTAGAGCGATGCCGGACTGCGGTCAGGCCGCTCGTAGTAGGCCTGGGCCAGGTTCACGACCTGCCGCAGCGGCTTGTAGACGCCGCTGGACTCGTCGATCGTCTTGCCGTCGCCCAGGATGATCGTTGTCATTCGTCGTCCTCCTCCGTGTGCAGTGGGGCGTGGAAACCGACCGGCCGGTGTCCGGCGTTCTCCAGGTAGGCGCCCATGTCGACCTCGCGCAGAGGCTCCGGAGTTGGGCCGGGCTGGGGCTGGGCGCGTGTGATGGACAGGCCCAGGGTCAGGCTGATCTTCACTGCGCGCTCCAATCGCAGGAGATACCGCCCTGGCCCTGGCGATTGACGTCGTCCAGATAGATGCACTCGATGGACCTTCCGTCCTTGAGCTTCACCGTGTCCGAGGTCAGGCGGCCCTTTCCGCTCTCCGCGTGGCCTGCGCATCCGCCTAGGGCTACGGCAGCGAGGACGAGAGCAGCTGCGAACGCAGCGGTCTTCTTGGGACGAGTCATTGGTGGTCGTCTCCTCTGTTGATCTGGCGGGACCGGTCGAGCTGCGGGTCATCTGCCGCGGCGGGCCGGTAGTGGCGCATGTACTCGTCGGTGACGATCCAGTAGACCGGGACCTCGATGGTCAGGCTGATCGTGGTGCGAGCACTGCGGGGCATTGTTGTGCCTAGTCGTGTCATAAGGTCAGGCGTTTCGTATCCGTGGGTGATCGTCATCCCATCGCCGGCCAAGTGGCCTTCTGCGATGATCCATTGGCCTCGGTTCGGGTCATAGACCGCGATACGCGCTTCAGCTCCGCTCATTTGGGTCCACCCCCAGGGCCGCGCAGATCGGGCGCACAGTGCGGCAGGGGTAGAGCTGCCACTGTCCCGAATCCGTCCCGCACCCGGCGCAGACGCGGATCGGGCGCTTCGTCCGCCCCAGCTCGTCGACGGCTTCAATCGGCTGGTGCACCTGCAGCACGCCTTCCAGGGCCGTCAGGAGGTGTGGGAGCGCTGCGCGTGCATCTGCGATGGCTCTGATGTCCGCCGCGCTCCCGACCCCGTAGTGAGTGTCGTCTGGGATGATGCCCGGCAGGATTCCAAATTCTCCATCGACGTCGGCTTTCCACTCACCTGGTGTGGCCGCGGCTGCGATCCGGTGGCGCTCTGCCAAGTAGCCCTTAAGCGTCTCCTTTTCGCTCATCACTCGATCCCCAATCGCTGTGCGACCGTCTGTTCCAGGGCGATCTCGCCCGGCGTCGGGTCTCGGTCCGGGTCGTTGACCATCGCCAGATAGGCCACCAGCGTCGCCGTCCGCGTCTCGTATGCCTGGGCCATGAGCGCCTGGAACTTCCCTTGGTCAGCCGACATTGAGGCCTCCGGCCCTGGTACGTATGGGTTCCCTGGCAGTGGACTTGTCCAGCTCATTCCTCTTCCTCCTTCGTCGTGACGGCTGTCAGGACGGCCCGGGCCATGTTCTCCGCACTTCTCCAGGTACGTCCGAGCATCGCGGTATGAGTTGCGGCGGCATCTGCGGCCATCTCCACGGCCTCGTCTCCCAGCAGCGCGGCACGCACGGCTTCCGCCTGGTGGGCGGCATGTTGGCGGTAGGTCCGGTAGGTGTCGTCACATTCGCATGCCATCGCTATATCCGGCCCAGCCTCATGCACCATCGCCGCCTGATGCCGGGCCAGCGTCTCCGCGATCAGATCAGGCATCACGCGCCTCCCTGGCGGTCCATGTGCCTCGCCCACCCGGCGTCCGAGTAGGCCTTCTCTGCTTCCTTCGTGCGCCGGTTCAGATCGTTGATGGCCCGCTGGGCGTTGAACGCGGCAGTGGCCTCTACGACCTCTATGGGGAATTTCAGGTCTTCGACCAGGGTCGGGCCACATGGGCGCCACCGGTCGCCAGTGACTATGACCGGGTCGTCCTCGTTCCGGGGGCGGGCCGCGAACCATTCCCCTTCCTCGGTCTCCCAGGCCAGCCAGACTTCACCTCCGGATCGCATCAGCAGCTGGTCGCTATGCGCGGCGTCAAGGAAGCTTTCTATTGTCTGGTGTTTCATCGGTATTCCTCTCGTGTGATGATTCGGTTGCAGCACTTGCAGTGGTCGGCGACGATCGGGCCGGCCTCCGGGTCGATCAGATCGAACGGGGTCGCCGCGTGTACCGGTTCTAGGTGCTCGTGTTCGCAGACTCGGTAGACGCGCTGATAGGCGCCGTTCATGGACTGCTCCTCGGTGAGGTCGTGGGGACAGTCCTCATGGCCGGGCATCGGCTGGTCACTCATTCACTTCCTCCTTCTTCTGCGTGCTGCCCGTATCGTCGTCTGGTGGGTTGTGGTTGCAGTTGGGGCAGCAGGGGCGGCCGCGGTCACGGGTGAGGATCTTGCATGAGTGCCAGGTGACTTGGCATAGCTGGCATCGTGAGAACTTGTCGCCGGGCGGGTGCGCGGTCATGGCTGCCAGCCTTTGACCGGTCGGTCTGGGCGTTCGGCTGCTGCTGGGCAGTGGGCTTCCTGAGTGAAGTTCGGCGAGTAGATGCGCCGCCATTTCTGCCCGCATGCTGGACAGGTGGCTTCCATCTCCCAGCTGAAGATCCACTTCCCGTCGCTCAGGTACTGGTGCCACCATTGGCGGTCGTGAGTCTCTAGGTCGATGCCGTATCGGGTCCCTTCCGGATCTCCGAATCTTCGATCGCGCCAGATTCTCTTTCCCTTGAGCGGGCCCACGGCCACGGTGAACTGCTCCCGGAATTCAGCGTCCGGGAGCCCAAGGCCGAGGTAGATGAATTCTTCGGCAGGTCGGTCGTTGTCGTCCAGCAGGTCGAACAGGTCCCCGGTCTGCGGTGCGGCGGTGGTCACGCTGTGCTCCCTTCTGCGGTGTAGTCGGTGTCGTCGAGGTCCCAGGCGGTGTCGGTCGAGCGCTGGTAGATGCTGTCGTGGCCGCAGTGGCGGCAGCGGGTGGCGCACAGGTCCTTGAGTGGGCGGGCTGGGCGCCGGACGTCGACCGTGTAGAGCCGGCCGGACCGGGTGCGCCGGAGAGCCTGCTCTGTGGTGGTCTCGCCCGGGTTCGGGTGGATCGTTCCAAACGCGGTGACCTGGTACTGCTCGTCGATGACGCCGCAGGCCGTGCAGCACGTCGGGTCGCCGTGCCAGGCCAGGGAGCCGAGGTTGACCGTCTCCCAGGGCGACCACGCCACCCGCCGGCCGTCCCACCGCGGCGGCAGGTCGAACTCCCGGCCGCCGGGCAGGGCCATCAGGAGTGGGGTCTGCTGCCACATGGCTGGTCACCTGCGAACCCAGGCGCGGCCGGCGGGGCTCATGTCGATGTACGCGGCGAGGAACCCGTCATAGACCTCGTAGTCGAGGGTCGTTCCGACACCGGTCTCAACCCGGTGGATGTCCTGCTGCGTGAGCTTCGGGGAGACGGTCCAGGCGGCGAGTTCCTGGTGGGAGATCCCGTGGGCGCGGCGCAGGTCGGCCAGGGCGCGGCCGGCGCGGCGGTTCTGCGCGTTGATGTACTTGCGGAACCGGCGGGCGGACTTCGGCGTGTACCGGGAGCGGACGGGGAACGGGCGGTACGGCAAGTGACGGAGTTTCGTCTTGAGTCTCATGGTGTGGGGCCTTTCGGGATGGGTGCGGGCGGGTCAGATGTTGGTGTCGTTCATCCAGCCCGGGAGGTGGTGGGGGCCGAACCAGTCTTCGTCGATCTCCACAAAGCCGTATGCCGGTTCGTCCTCCTCCTCGTCGTCTTCGGGGATGGGCTCGTCGACGTCCTCGTCGACGTCCGGCAGTGGGGCTGGCTGGTCGCGGGCCTCAAGGATGAGGCCCGCCACGACGAGGCCGGCGAGTGTGACCAGGACCCCCGCGGTGAAGGTAAAGGTGGTCTTGAGCATGATGGGTTCCCCTTTCAGGGCTAGAAGGGTGGTTCGCCGTTATCGGCCGGGGCGGGCTGCTGACTCCAATCAGCGCCACCACCAGGTGCGGCGGAGGCCCAGGGGTCGTCGGTCGTCTGCCCGGTACCCGTGCCAGCACCGTGGACGTTCTGCGGGTCGCCCTGCGGCGCCCGACCCCAATCCGACCCGCCACCGTAACCACGCTGATCGGCCTGAGCGCGCTGGTCCGGCCGGGCATTACGCTGCACATTCGCGGTGGCATAGCGCAGGCTGGGACCGACCTCGTCGACGTCGAGCTCGAATACCGTGCGGTTCTCGCCCTCCTTCGTCTCGAACGAGCGGGTGCGCAGGCGTCCCTGCACGACCACGCGCGTCCCGCGGGACAAGGAACTTGCCACGTTCTCCGCCATATCGCGCCACGCGGCGCACCGGAGGAACATGGTCTCGCCGTCCTTGAACTCGTTGCTGCGACGGTCGAACGTGCGCGGCGTCGAGGCCACCGTGAAGTTCGCGACCGCGGCACCGTTCGGGGTGAAACGCAGATCCGGATCGGCCGTGAGGTTGCCAACCAGCGTGATGATCGTTTCCCCGGCCATCAGGCAGCCTCCCCAGTCGGGACATGCACGTGGAAGAACGTGCCGGCGGTCGGGTCCTGCTGGCCCGTGTCCCCGTTGAACCCGGCCACATACCGCACCGACGTGTCCGAATCGTTGATGTCACCGCCCTGACTGACGTAGGCGATCGCCATACGGTTCCGGATCTTCTCCGGCTCGATCTGGTGTGCCGGGGCGGCCGCCTCATAGCCACGGCGGACCGCGTCGAGCTGCATGCGCAGGTCGAAGATCTCCGCCGCCGCGGACCCCACCAAGTGGCCGGCCCGGTCCATGTCCAGAGCATGCCGGTACGTCAGTGCGTGCGACGTCCACCCGCCCCCGACGATGAGCATCGCGGCGGTCAGGATCACCGCGGAGACGACCAGCGCCACCATGTCCCCGGGCTCACCACCTCTCGCTGCCAGCCGGAAGCCGGAGGTGATCACGGCAGTCAGGCCACACACCACGGCGATGACCCCGGCGATGGCCATGAACCAGCGGCCCCGCCGGTACTCGCGTGCATGATCCTCGCGCCGATGCTTGCGGGCCCGGGCCTCGTCATGCTGCTGCTCGGGTTCTGCCTGCGGGTTGATTTCAGGCTGCATGGTGCATCTCCTCTTCGTCGTCATCGGCCCGTCTGGGCCGGGTGGTCAGCTTGTGGAACTTCTCTTCGACCGGGCGCCACCGCGGGAACCCCGACTCCACGGAGCCCTGCAGGTAGGTGATCGTGAGCGTCGAATGGTTGCCCTTGACATTGCGGATGCCCACCGGGGAGCGGCTGAGCTGGCTCAGCCGGTTGAGGAACTGCTCCTTTGCCGTTCCCGGTCGGACCTGCTCGAACCCCTCGGCCACCGGCGGGGTGGTCTCCGTGTGCGTGATCGTCGTGTGCACCAGGCACCGCGCGTCAGGCGTGATTGTGTAGGAGGTCATCGGGTGCCGTCCTTCCTGGCCGGGGCCTGCGGGTAGATCGGGATCGGGGTCAGCGAGCGCGGTGCCGGGTGTGGTGAGCGGGGGCGGTAGATGAGTCGTTCGTGGCCGCCGGTGCTGTTGATCAGGGTGATCGTGAGCGCTGCCTTGTCGATGTGGTGGACGGTCACGTGGTTGTTGCGGATCCGGACGAGGCGGGCCTCGAACTGCTCACGCGGGGTGCCGCGCAGGGGCACCGTCTGGGTGAGGACCGCTGGGCGGGCGAGGTGGTAGCACTCGTCGCGGTGCTCGACTTCGCACTTCTCCCCCGGCGTGAACCGGTCGTCGCTGGCGTTGAGTTCTTCGATCAGCATGGCGCCTCCATCGGCGGGACGAGGGCCACGTCATCCTGAGTCAGCGGAGGCATGAACAGGTTCCGCAGGCTCCCGATGGCTTGGAAGGTAGCCACGCCGAAGCATGGGGCCACCTTGGTCGGGGTGACGTAGACCGTGGTGTCTGGCGCGTCCTCGCTGGGCAGGGCCAGAATCCTCTCATCGAGAATTGGACGAACCTGGCACGGGTCGTTTCGGTGCCACCTGATCATGCGGGGCTGTCGATCGGCGCGGTACTCGGGGCGGCCCCAGGTCCAGACGTCGACGGCGGCCAGGGCTGCCTGGTGGGTGATGGTCAGGGCGATGGTGCCGGCCGTGTCGTGGCGGGCCTCCCACTGGCCCGGGCGGGCTCGGCGGATCGTGATCCTCGGTGTCATCAGTGGCACCGGTCCTCGATGAGCAGGGCGGCCAGGGCGAGGATCGCCACGCCAGCCAGGGCGCCCATCTGGCCGCTGACGTTGTCGTGGACGACCGCGACCAGGTAGCCGGCCGAGAGGGCGAGGGCCGGGGGCGTGTACAGGAGGAAGAAACGGCGCCTCTCGTGCTTCGCGCGCATCCGACGTCGGGCTCTGGCTTGGGCAGCCTGTTCGGTCTGGGCGTCGTTGAGCATCTGATTCAGCAGCGATTCCATGGGGGTCTCCTATCGGGTAATGGGTGTGGGGTTATGCGGCAGCAGCCGCGGGGATTGTGGTGGGGAGGGCCCCGGCGCGGAGTGCCGCGATCCGGGCCTCCAGCTCAGCCAGGGGCGGGCCGCCCGGCGTGTACGCGCGAGCCGCGGCCTCCGCGACCGTGCCCTCCATGTAGGTGCGCACCAGCCCGCGGGCCAGGATCTGCCCGGCGCCGGCAATCGCCTCATCACGCGTCGGCATCGGGGCCTCCCAACTGCATCTCGGCCTGTACCTCTACCGCGGTGGACTTAACCAGGCCGAGGCGCCCGGCGAGGTCGGGCGCGTAGTACTGGCGGACGTACAACGTCTGTCGGACCTGGCCGTTGTGCAGGCGCGGCGCATTGTGCTGGGGTCTCAGGTCAAACCACTCGGACGACCGCTGGCCCTGCCGCGCCCGCCACTCGAAGTCCTCGACCATGCGGTTTTCCTTGCGGGACCAGTGACTACCGACCTTCTTGCGTGTGGCCAACCGCCTCTGATCGAGGAGCTCACGGACCCGCGGGCCAGTCGTCTGGTACTGGCCTGCGAAATTCTCGATCGTGATGATGTCGTCGGACTCCGCCACATACCGCTCGTGGTAGGCGACGATTGGGGCCTGCTGCTCGACCGTCTGCTCCAACTCGGCGATCTGCGCTGTGGTGATCTGCAGCGCCCGGGCTACGATCTGCTGATCATCCAGCGCCGGCGCACCGGTCCCGTAGCTGCCGGTCTTGCGGATCGAAGGCAGGACCTCCGAAGTGATCCAGCGTCGGAAGACCGCCGCTTCCGGCTTATCCGACCGGATGACGACCTCGTACATTCCCGCTTCGGAAACGACTGCCGTGCTCTGCAGCCGCCCCAGGGTGTCGGCAATGGGGTGATTCTGAATCATGTCGTCACCCAATCGGTCCTGTCGGTACTGCTTGAGCCCGAGAACCCGGATGAGGTCCGCGAGGACGAACCACGGTCCGCCGTCGATCAGGACCGTCCGCACTTCGGTACCCTGGTAGTTGAAGATGTTCAGCTCGTTCATCTCGATCTCCTTCCTGGAGGTCAGAGCCCTCGCCTATTGCCGTAGGTGGGGGCTCACTTCGTTTCTGTCTTGCGCGCCCACTGGTGACCGGCATGCACGTGCGGGGGCTTGGCGACCTCCGCCTTCTGGCGGCCGGCGTTCCGGCTGTTTCGCTCGGCGATCGCCTCGCGGAACAGCACCACGGTCGGGTCGTTCTCGGTGACAGGCAGACCCGATGCCACGCAGTGCGCGATGTCCCGGCCGAACTCGTCGATGCGCAGGTCCAGGGTGTCGTCGGGTGTCGTGGCCCAGTAGCTGTCCATCACGCAGCCCCTTTCTCGTCGTGGCCTTTGCGGGCCTCTCCCTCGGTAGGATTGGCGCTACCCCTAGAACCACCTACCGAAGGAGAAGAATCATGAGCGGACTCGCCATGCTGACCATCGAGAACGTCACGATCCAGATGAACGTCAGGGTCCACAACGACCTCGATTTCGTGATCCGAGAGAACCTTGGGTTCAATGACGGCGTCCTCGTCGTTGGTCCGGATGAGAACGGAGTCGAGCAGCGTCTCTGGGTTGGCCCGCACGTGGATTACGATCTCCAGGTCATCCACCTCGACCCGTCCGCTCCCCCGCGTGTTCCCGAAGCCGACCGGATGATGTACGAGGATGAGCTTTACGACACGCGACGTGCGGGGCGAACTGCCGTCGCCTACGTCGGCGGTGAAGAGCTGATCCTCGAGTCCGAGTGACTGAGCGCGGATTCGAGACCGCAGGCTCTTGATCTCCTGCGATAGCTGTCCGACCTGTTCCCGTGCGCCGCTTGCCTCGCGTTCCGCTTCTCGGAGCCGGCCGGACAGATACGCGATCGTGCCCTCTAACTGCTGCATCTCCTTGTAGTGCATGGGCCGATCCGAATCAGGGAATCGTACTGCCATCACGCCGCCGCCTTTCCGCGAGCGCGAGGCGACTTATTTGTCGCGTGCGCTTGATTTGTCACTTTGGGCTTGAATTCAGCTTCTTCGAGTTCGAAGAGGTCCTCCCAGTCGACGCCGAGGCGGGCCGCCAGCAGGAGCCCGAAGTCTTCCGTGATCGTCGGTAGCGTGCCCTTTTCGATCTGGTAGATCGCCGCCTGCGAGCGCTTGCACAGGAATGCCAGGTCGCGCTGGCTGTACTGGCGATTCTTCCGCTTTCGGCGGATCATCGCCGGGTCTTTGACCTTCATCCACGTCTCCTTCCGTACGAGGTTGAGGTGTCGCCGCGTGCGTGTCGTCATCATTCTGCCTTCCTGTTGTCCTGTTGACAAGTTAAGTGTGCGCGATTTGTTATCTACTTGTCAAGCCGACAAGTGGCCTCACCCTACTTTTGCCCTGTGATCGTGTGGGATTATGTACTTGTCAGTTGTCATGGGAAAACTTGACTCTCTGTACCTACCGCCGCGCACTCCAGGAGGCTGGACCTCGTGAATACCTCGCTCAAGGCTCTAATCGACCAAGCTGTCGCCAAGCATGGCGGAGCATCAGGTCGCGCCCTTGGGCTGCTGGCACAGAAGCATGGCCACAAGATCGTCGGTACCACCATCAACGGGATTCGGAACGGGACCTACAAGTTCAACCCGTCCGATGAGACGATCCGTGCGATCGCGTGGCTGGCCGGCGTGCCCGAGGCTGAGGCGTTCACCGCAGCAGGAAAGCCCATCCCAGGGCCACCCTTCGCCGCGGAACTCCCACCCGGAGTCGACAACCTGTCGGCCCGGTCCCGGAAGGCCGCCCTGGCGATGCTCTCGGCCCTGGTCCACGCGGAAGCAGGAACCAGCGATGCACAAGACGACGACACACCTACCACAGACGACGGACACGACGCCCAAGCCACTACCGTGGCTGACCCGCCGGCACCGGGAACACCACGCCCGACCGACAATCAAGAGCAGAAGACCCGGCCCGGGCCGAGCCCGGAAATCGAAGCCTTGCAGGCCAGGGCTGACAGCATGTCCACGAAGGACATGATCGGCCTGGCCGCAGACCACGGCCACGCATCCGGCGACGACGAGGAGACCGGCGAGTGAGCCGGTTCAAGCCGGGATGGGATTCGGCCAGCACGTTCCACCTGGCCACCCAACGCCAGGGCCGCTACGGAGTGGCATACGTCCGATCAGTGTGCACGCAATTCGGTGTCGGTTTCGGTGAGACGTCGGCCGACGAGGATACGATCGGTGTCGATGGGCAGATTGAGTATGAGGTCAGCCCGCTACGCATCCAGATCAAGTGCACTACCAAAGCGTTCACAAAGCAGGAACCCCACATCTCCTGGCCGATCAAGGACAAGTGGGCCCAGTTGTGGTCAGGCATGCTAGTTCACCCATACCTTGTCGTCGTCCAAGTCCCGGAAGAACCAGCTGACTGGATCGACTACGAAGATGGCAGCACTTTGCACCACACGTCTGCCTATTGGGCCCCCTTGGACAGAACTACCTTGAAGCCCTTGGAAAAGCAGACATCCATCCACGTTCCGAAGCGCAACCTGTTCACTCCAGAAACAGTGGGAGACTGGGAACGCGAGATCAAATCACAGTTCATGGGAGGCGAGTAATGACCGACATCGATCGTGAAGACCTCACGTCCACGCTCAAAAACGGCGCTTGGACTCTCATCGGACGAGGACCGGCTGGCGAGCTCTGGCGCAACAGTCAGTCCGAGGCAGAGGTTGGCATCCCATACGACGTGCGTCCGTCTACTTCCGCGTGGTCTGATGTGCTCATCCGAGTAGCAGCCGCTGACAAGATCTCTGTGCCCGACTTGTCCAAGACGCTCATCTCAAACCGCTTCGACGTATCAGAGTTCCGTGCGGCCGGCACCAGTTGGTCCCGCTCCGTCCCAGTAGATACCGGCTATAACCTGTTCAAGACGGCGCGTCAGGTCCTGCGAGCGAGCGCCACCACCTCGCGGAACCAGACTGCTCAGATTAATGGTAACTACTCGACGGCGGGGGATGTTCTTCTCTCCCAATCCCGCTTTGGGCAGACTCGTGAGGGCTCGTACATTGTGCCGCTCTTGGTCCCTGTCGTGAGTCCTGCACCGAGTACGACGGAGCAGGTCGATGAGCTTAAGCAGGACGATGAGGTGTTTGGGAAGACGGCCCATGGTGAATCGGTGGGCCGGCGTGCTACTCGCATGATGGCCCAGTCTCTTGATGCTTTGTACCGTGAGGTTATCGAGCCGGCGGTTGTGCCCGGTAAGGAGCTCGTCAACCACCTGGTCATGTTGGGTATCAGCCGTGAGTTCATCTCTGCTGTCGAGTCCACGATCTCAGAATCCATGGTGGATCGACTGGACGTCGACTTCCAATGGTCTCCGCGTGGCGGCGACCTGCCAAAAAGCATCGAGCATCATTTCTCCATAGAGTCGGAGGCGGCTGAGCTTCTAGAGCGTACGGCAAAGAGGTTCGTCCGCCCGCCAAAGCACGACTTGGAGACTTTCACCGGCCCGATTGTCCAGCTGCGGGACGAAGAATCTACTTCCTATGCCGACTTGACCATCGACACCACAAGGCGAAACAGATCTGTCGAACTCTCGGTTCGCGTATCGACTAGAGACGGTGCAGCGGTCCACGACTGGTTCAAGCAACGCGAGACCGTGATCGTACAAGGTCTCGTCCGCACACAGTCTGGGCGGCTGCGGATCGATTCCCCGAAATCGATCGGCTTGGCGAAAGACACCGTGCTACCAACCGAGTGATGTCAGTGCCTCGTGATTAGCTGCGAGCGTGCGACCCTACCCCCATCCGTGGGCCGATCTGCTGGCCCGTGAGCACGTCGTCGTGTCCTGGCATGGCGACCTGCCCCCGGGCATGCGCGGCGCCACCAACGGCATAGACATCATCCTGCTCTCTACCCGCCTGCGCCTGCAGCCGGAGCGACGCTGCACACTCACCCATGAGCTCGTGCACGTCGACTGGGGGCATACCTGCGGGCAATCGCCCGCTATCGAATCCCGCGTACGGCGGGAGACCGCGCGGCGCCTCATCCTGCCCGAACACCTCGAGGACGCGGCCCGCTGGGCATCCAGCACGGCCGAGGCCGCCGAAGCCCTCTGGGTCACCGAGGACGTCCTCATCGACCGCCTCCACTGCCTCACCACCAGCGAGCGCGATGCGCTGATTTCTGTGTGTCGTGGTCATTGGCAGCAACCGTAACCACTGCGAGCGCCCGGGCCCTGCCCGTGGCGGTGTTCGCGCACCCCATTTTCGAGGAGAACCATCATGTCCGATAGGGCAGTTTTGTATCTGCGTCAGTCTGTGGCGCGGGAGGAGTCGATCAGTCTGGAGCTGCAGGAGTCGGCGTGCCGGCGACACTGTGAGGAGCGCGGCTATCAGGTGGTGGCGGTGAAGGCGGATCCGGGGATCTCGGGGCGGACGTGGCGGCGGCCGGCGGTGGTTCAGACGATGGAGATGATCGAGGAGCATGAGGCTGAGGTGATCGTGCTGTGGAAATGGTCCCGCCTGTCGAGGTCGCGGCGGGATTGGGCGGTGGCGGATGACCGGGTGCGTGTGGCCGGCGGGCGGATCGAGTCGGCGACGGAGGACATTGACGTGTCCACCAGTCATGGTCGGTTGGCGCGCGGGATGATGGTGGAGTTTGCGGCGTTCGAGTCGGAGCGGATCGGGGACCAGTGGCGGGAGGCCCATGCACGGCGCGTGTCGATGGGTCTGCCGGCGAACGGCAAACCGCGGTTCGGGTATCGGCGGGCCGGTGAGGGGTTCGAGCCTGACCCTGAGACCGGGCCCGTCCTGGCGGAGGCCTACAGGCGGTTCGTCTCCGGTGAGAGCTCCGGCCCGATTGTGGAGTGGCTCAACGGCTTGGGCCTTCACCCTGCCAGCGGATACGGCCACTCCGTGGATTCCCTCTGGTCACGGCGTACTCTCATCCGCTGTCTTGATACTGGGTTCGGAGCCGGGTTCATCCGCTCACATGGCGAGCTTCTCCCTGGCGTTCAGGAAGCCGTGATCACTCCTCAGGAATGGGAGGCGTACCTCGCGCGGCGCCGCAAGCAACAGTCTGGACCGCGAAACGTGGCCCGCTCCCCCTACCTACTTTCCGGGTTCATCCGCTGCGCATGCGGCGGCATGATGACGGGAGGGACCCGGCGGCGTGGGACTCCCCAGGAACGGTCCCAGTATCGGTGCAGGCAGTCCAGCGAGAAGAACACCCATCGTGGCGGGTATGTCAACGCGAACTATGTGGAACGGGCAGTGCTGGACTGGCTGCGCCGGCTGGCCGACGACCTAGATCATGCGACGACTGCAGCTGCAGCAGCAGAGCAGCGGCGGACACGAATCGTGGCCGATGTGGCCGACATGGACCGGCAGATCCACCGGCTGGGGCAGAGCCGTGCCCATCTCACGGTGCTCCTGGCGCAGGGTGCTATCACGCATGGCGCCTATCAGGGGGCTGTCGACGAGATGGAGGCCGATCTGTCGGATCTGGCGAGTCGGAGGTCTGCGGCCGCGGCGGAGCGGGCACGACTGCCAGTGGACATGTCTGCAGCCGCTCGGGACATCCTGACACACTGGGATGTACTCCCCGTCACCCAGCGTAGGGAGGCCCTGTCCCGCCTCATCCGCGTAGTAGTCGTCACCCCCAGGAAGCCAGCCGGTACGATCCGGATCGTGCCAGCGTGGACAGAAGATGAGTAGCGGAAGCCTCACGAGACTGTCATGGTGATGACTGCGGCATTGGTAGTCGGATTATGGGCACTCGCGGGCCAGGCCTTCACCGAGTTCTTCAACGACAGCATGGACAAGGTCCGGCGGGCGGGGTGAGGCCACGATGAGGCTGCGCGAGGACCGGGGTTCGGCCGTCGCCGAGTTCGCCCTGGTGGCCGGCCTGCTGTCGCTGATCTTCGCCGCCGTCCTGCAGATCGGCTTCGCGGTGCACGTGCGCAATACCGTGATCGATTCCGCATTGAGCGGCGCGCGCACGGCAGGCCTGGCCGACCAGGGCGGCGCGGCGGGACGCGATACGGCCCGTGAACTGCTTTCGGTGTCCCTGGGCGAGGCCTATGCCCGCGACATCACCGTCGACGCGCCGGGCCCGGGGCGGATCGTCACCGTGACGGTCCGGGTGCCGGTGCCCCTGATCGGTCCGGTCGGACCACGGCTCTGGGAGATTTCGGCCCGGTCCCTGGCCGAGGATCCACAGGAGGGCCGACGATGAGAGATCGCGGCAGCGCACCCGTGGAGTTCATTTTCGGCTCGGTGGTCCTGCTGATCCCGCTGATCTACCTGTTGGTGGCCTTCGCACAGATCCAGGCGGCGTCCATGGCGGCCCAGGCGACCGCGGTGGACGCCGCCAGGGCCGCCGCCCGTACTCCGGAGGTGGCCTCGGCCACGGCGCACGAACTCGCGCGCATGCACTTCGCCGACTTCGGCGTCACGCACGCCGGCCTGGACCTGTCCACCGACTGCGAAACAGACTGCCGGGCCGCCGGTACCCTGGTCACCGCCCGGGTGGCGCTCAGAGTGCCTCTGCCAGGAGTCGCGCTGATCTTCGGACGCGAGGGCCCCGGCACCGTCACGGTGCGCGCCTCGCACACCGACCAGATAGCGCGCAGCGGTGCCGACTCCCCGAGTGGGTTCCGATGAAGCCCGTAGACGACCGCGGCTCGACACTGCCGCTCATCATCGGGTTCACCACGATCGGCCTGCTGTTCATCGTGCTCGCCGTACAGATCACCGATATCTATCTGGCCCGCGCCCGGCTGCACGCCATCGCCGACTCCGCCGTACTGGCCGCCGCCGAATCCTTCGAACCGGGGACGGGTGACGCTCCTTCGATCGATTTCACGGACGCCGGCGTCGAAGCCGCCGCCAAGCGCTTCGTGACCCGCACCGCCGCCGATCCGCGGTTGAGCGCAACCACCGTGCGCGGCAGCGCCCATGGCGCCTCTATCGAGGTGCGCATCAAGGCGCGCTACCGTCCGGTGCTCATCGCACCCCTGACTCCACGCGGCATCACACTGGAAGTCTCGGCGAGCTCGCGCGGCGGGCTGCGGCGCTGAGACCGCCGCACCGGATCCGTACGGGGCTACTTCGCAGGCCCGGCCGGCGCCCCAGTGCCGGTGGGGACGGTCGGCTCATCGGCCATCAGCGGTTCGAACAACACCATGTCGACGTCCTTGGCGAACAGCGCGGCGTGGACCATCAGGATGAGCATCATGAAGGTGTTGAGCAATGCGACGACGATGAACACCCGCGGGTCCTCGAAATTCCCCTGGGCCACGATCATCGCGGCCGCGGTGTTGCGCTGCGCGGTGCCCAGGGCGCCGATCTCGGAGAGTTCCCGACGGCCCTGGCCGTTGCCATAGCCCAGGAAGAACGACAACAACAGGGCGACCACACCGGCCGCGATGGCCACCCACAGGCCGGGATCGACCATCGCCGGGGCATGCCCGATGACCGAGGCCGCGAGCATCGCATACAGCGCGATACTGCTGATCCGCGCCACCCATGGCTGCACCACCGCCGTGACCTTTCGGGCGAGGCACAGCAACAGCATGCCCACGGCCATCGGCAACACCATCTGCTCCACCAGTGACTTCGTCATCGCCCAGCTGTCGACCGTGACATCGCCGAGGAACAACGGCAGGAGGAAGGGCAAGAACACGATCGTGGCCACCATCAGAACGAGCTGGACCGTCGCCCCCAGGGCCACGGTGTTATGGCTCTGCACCGTTAGCTTGATCAACAGGGGCGCTCCCGCCGCACAGGCGAAGAGCACCAGGCCGATCCGATAGACCTCTTCGACGTGGAGAACGTCGGCGGCCAGGATCATCAGCGCCGGCACCACCAGGAAACTGACGATGAGCATCCGCACCAGGAAGCGCCAATTGCGCAGATGGGCCACGATCTTCAGGGGATGCTGGGTCAGGCCGACGTTGAGCATGCTGCTGACGACGAAGACGGGAGTCAGCCAGCCGACGGCCATCTGGAGGAAGTGCAGCATGTTAATCTTTCAAGTTCATATGCCGAATACGGATCTCCCACGATAGTGTACAGGTGTCGGGAAAATACCAGCAGTAAATACCAGTACACAAAGGTGAGCATCATGCCGGAAACCCCATCACAGTCCCCCAACATCCTGTTCATCCTGGCCGACGATCTGGGCCAGGGCGACGTCTCCTGCTTCAATCCCCACGCCGGCTGGCACACCGGCCACATCGACGCCCTGGCCGCCCAGGGACTGCGGATGACCGATTCCCACGCGACGAGTTCCCTGTGCACGCCCAGCCGCTACGCCGCCCTGACGGGCCGGTACAACTGGCGCTCGCGGCTGAAAAGCCTGGTCCTGCCCGGGGACTCCATGGCCCTGGTCGAGGCCGACCGGCCGACCCTGCCCCGGCTGCTGAAGGACAACGGCTACCGCACCGCCGTGGTCGGCAAGTGGCATCTGGGGCTGGACTGGCATCTCAAGGATTCCGGAAACGACTACGACGCCTTCGGCCTGTCAGCGGACGAACACCCGGAACCCGCCAACCGGATGGGCCGCAACGGAGACTTCGCAGCCCGCGATATGTGGCATGTCGAGGGCCTGGACATCGACTACACGCAGCCCGTGCGCCGCGGCCCGAACCAAGTGGGATTCGATTACTCCTTCATCACGGCGGCCAGCCTGGACCAGCCACCCTACGTCTACCTCGAAAACGGCATGCCCCAGGGCGTACCCAGCGTCTTCGCAGGCGACCAATTCAACCTCGACCGGGTGACGGACTCCCAACAGCAGCAGATCCAAAAGGGCCCGATGGTCCCCGGCTACGACATCGGCCGTGTCGCCTCCGACTTCCAGGCCAGGGCGCTCGACGTGCTCGACGGGTTCCTGGCCGATCCGGATACCCCGTGGTTCCTCTACGTACCCAGCCATCTGGTACACGGGCCCGTCATCCCCGATGCCGAGTACAGGGGCGCCAGCGGCAAAGGCCCCTATGGCGACTGGGTACTCCAGCTCGACGACTACGTGGGCCAGCTGGTCGACCGGATCGATGCCGCCGGCGCCGGAGGGAACACCATCATCGTCTTCACCTCGGACAACGGGCCATCGGGCGTTGCGGGCTTCGAGACCCTGGCCGCCCAGGGCCACGATCCCTCGAACGGCTGGCGCGGGCACAAATCCGATATCTGGGAGGGCGGCCATCGCGAACCGACGGTGATCCGCTGGCCCGGCACAGTGGCCCCGGGAACGACCAGTGACCGAACCGTCGCCCACAGCGACCTGTTCGCCACTTTCGCGCAGATCCTGGACGTGGCAGTGCCCGAGGACGCCGCCGAGGATTCGATATCGAACCTCCCACTGTGGTTGGGCGGCGACGAGGCCGTGCGCCCCGACCTGATCTCCAGTTCCGGCGGTGGCGGCCTGGCCATCCGCCGCGGTGATTGGAAGCTCGAGTTCGTCACCACCGGAGACGGCATGGATGTGCCCAAGGACCCGCACACCACCACGTCCTATGAGCCCGCCCAGCTCTACAACCTGGTAAGCGATCCCGGGGAAACCGACAACGTCATCGCCGCGCACCCACTGCTCGTCTCCGAACTCACCGAACTACTGGCCGAACGGATCC
Organism: Brevibacterium sp. 91QC2O2; assembly: GCF_024580695.1. Classification (NCBI taxonomy): domain Bacteria; kingdom Bacillati; phylum Actinomycetota; class Actinomycetes; order Micrococcales; family Brevibacteriaceae; genus Brevibacterium; species Brevibacterium sp. 91QC2O2. The sequence goes on from NZ_JANIJY010000003.1 coordinate 87,029, forward strand.
GTCGGGGCCGGTCCACACCGGGACCCGACGGGGTCAATGACTGGCCCGGACCCGACGGCGACTGGCACCAGATCGGCTGGCTCTCCGACGCCGAACAGGTCATCGACGATGCCCGCCATGTCTGAGCTGACCGCGCTGATCGACGTACCGGCCGGCTGTGGACAACTCGGCAGCGAGGATTTCTATCCTGAGGAAAAACCGGTCAGACGGGTTCACATCCCCGCCTTCCGCCTCGAGGCCCATCCGGTGACCAACGCCCAGTTCGCAGACTTCACCGCCGCCACCGGCTACCTGACGACGGCCGAACTCCCCCTGCCCCCGGATCTGGCACTGGGACCGGGTCGGACCCCGGGCTCGCTGGTATTCACCCCGACCCCCGGGCCGGTCCCACTGGACGATTGGCAACGCTGGTGGACCTGGGTCCAGGGAGCCGACTGGCGCCATCCCCACGGTCCCGACGACGACCTTGTCGGCAAGGACTCGCACCCTGTCGTGCACATCAGCCGCGCCGACGCCCTGGCCTATGCCGCCTGGGCCGGCAGGCGGCTGCCGAGTGAGGACGAATGGGAGTACGCAGCGCGCGGACCCGGGGCCGCTACCGTCTACGCCTGGGGCGATGAGCCCCACCCCGGCGGGCGCATCATGGCCAACACCTGGCAGGGCGACTTCCCCCACCACAACACCGGGCGCTGGCGGACCACCTCACCGGTGGGCAGCTATCCTCCCAACGGCCTCGGCCTGCTCGACATGATCGGCAATGTCTGGGAATGGACGGCCAGTCCCTTCGACCGGGCCGGCACCTCGCCCGGTGCCGCCCCCGGTGGGAGCTGCTGTGCACCGGCTCCGGCCGCACTCGGCCCGGACCGGCACACCTTCACCGTCAAGGGCGGATCCCACCTGTGCGCTCCCGAATACTGCCACAGGTACCGGCCGGCGGCCAGACAACCGCAGACGGAGGACTCCGCAAGCACCCATCTGGGCTTCCGCTGCGCCGTGTGAGTCCACCGGCCACCGGCGCATCATCCGCCTGTGGACGGGCGGCCGTTGTCCACAGCCCACCTCTCCGGGCTTCCGCCGCACCGGCGGCCCGGTCTACGGTGCGCGCATGGAACAGATCGTCCTCCTCCGCTCTCCCTTCGCCCTGCGCGCCCTGTGCGTCGACGCGCCCGCCGGTCGTCCCGTCGCCGAAGTGCTCGCCCACGTTCTGACGGCCCACCACCGCCCACCTCCAACCTCACAGGACGACGATCGTCCCGGGGCGGGGCACACCGCAACCGGGCACACCACCTCGGGCACCGTCGTGCCGGACACCGGCGAGACCTGGGGCCGCTGGGTGGGCAGGGCCACGGCGACGGTCCTCTGGGACCCGGGCTCCGCACCCGCCCCGCCGGCTGTCGGCCCGCGGGCCGAGGTCGTCACCGGCCCCGATTCCGGCCATATCCTGCCGCTGCCGGCACGTGCGTGGACGATCGCGCGCGGCCCCTCCGATCTGCCCCTGGCGGACCCGCACCTGAGCCGCGCGCCGCTGACGGTCTCGCCCAGCTCCCACGGTTTCTCCGTGACCGATGAGACCGGAACCCCGGTGGAGCTGCCGAACCACCACGGTGTGTCCCGGATCCGCGTCGGGCACTCCCTCGTCCTGCTGCGGGCGGGCTCGACGGCCGGTGGTGGCTCGGCGCCCACCCCGCCTGCCCTCGCGGACTGGCCCGTGCTGCGCCCGGTCCCGGAGCCCACCCGTGCGCACTGGCTGCTGTACCTGGTACCCGCCCTGTTGGGTGTCGTCCTGGCGCTGACCACGGGCATGTGGTGGTTCCTCCTGTTCAGCCTCTCGGGACCGCTGACGGCAGCGCTCACCGGGTGTGTCGAACGACGTAGGCACCGCGCCGACTGTCTGCTGGCGGCAGCCGAATACCGCAGGCGGGTGCGCGAACGCGAGCACGACATCGATCGGCTGTGCCACGAACTGCACGAGCTCTCCTCAACCCGCCGCGCCCCGCCCGGACACGTCGAACTGGGCTACGGCACCGTCGCCGCGGCCTACGGGATGACGATCGGCGAATCCGATCCGCATGACCTGCCGCAGCCCCTGCGCGGACACTCCGAGCTGCTGCCCCCGGCGCCCCGCCGCCCCGGCATCCGACTGGACGGACGCTGGCATCCCCTGCTCGAACAGGTGCCCGTACGCATCGACCTGGCCGATGGCCTCAGGGTGACGGGCCCCGCGGACACAGTAACGGCCCTGGTCCGCTCACTGCTTCTACAGTCCCTGGCCGATCGGGTCCTCTCCACTCCGCCACCCCCGGCTGCAGCCGGCGGCCACCGGTCAGAACAGCGGGCCGCCCTGTACGTCCACGGCGAGCGGATGCCGGACTTCCTGGCCGGGGTCGACGCGATCCTGTGCCCGTGCACGGGGCGGGCAGTCTCCTGCGTGGGCGCGGCCGTTGCGGGAATCCACCTGTTCCTCAGCAGCACAGGGATCGACCTGTGGCGCGGTACCGGACAGGCCGGTCATACGGAAACCGCCGGACCGGCGGGCGGTGAGCTGTGGAGGTTGGAATGTTCCACAGACCGGTCACTCCTGACCGGCGAGCGCCCTGGGCCGGCCGACTGGGGCATCGTGATCGACGGCCCGGTGGACCTACGGCTGGTCCGCCCCGAACTCTTCGCCGTCACCTGGACCCGCTGGTCCACCGGCACTCCCGCCTGGGAACAACCGGTCGAGTTGGGCGACGTCCTGTCCGGGCCACCCGGCCCGGTGCCGACCGCTGCCGTACCGATCGGTGTGGGGGAAGACGGCGCGATTGCCCTCGACTTGTTCGGCCAGGGCCCCCACGCACTGGTGGCGGGCACCACTGGCAGCGGGAAATCGGTATTCCTCCAGACCTGGGCCACGGCTTTGGCCGCCGCGCTGTCCCCTGAGGAACTGCGCCTGGTCCTGGTCGACTTCAAGGGCGGCGCGGCCTTCGCGCCCCTGGCCGCGCTGCCGCACGTCGACTCGGTCACGAGCGATCTGTCCGGACGTCTGGCGGTGCGGGCACTGCGCGCGGTCAGGGCCGAGGTCACGCGCCGGGAGGCGGTACTCGCCGCCAGCGGTGCGTCCGACATCGACGCACACAATGCCGCGGTGGACACGGCAGATGGTTCCGGACCGGGTCACCTGCCGCGCGTGGTGCTGATGATCGATGAGTTTCAGGCGCTGATCGACGACGACCCGGGAGGTGTGGCCCTATTGGAGTCCCTGACCGCCCTGGGCCGGTCGCTCGGCATCCACTGTGTGCTGGCCACTCAGCGTCCCGCCGGTGTGGTGACCGCCAGGATGAAGGCCAATATCAACCTGCGCATCGCCCTGCGGGTCCGCGATCCGCAGGATTCCCTGGAGGTCGTCGACTGTCCCGCTGCCGCCGAACTGGATCCGGACCGTCCCGGCCTGGGTGTTATCGCCGCCGGAGCCGGTGTCCGATCATTCCACAGTGCCCATGTGGACTTCACCCGGGTTCCGGGGCCGGAGATGCTGCGCATACGCGACCTGCATTCGGGCGAGGAAACGAGCATCCCCCTGCCGGGGACAGAAGGACACGGCCTGTGGGAACAACTCACCGGCCCGGCGGCGAGGACTTCCGCAGACCGGGCCGGTGCGCACAGCATCGTGCCCCCACCGCTGCCCGCCGAACTCCCTGCCACCGATCCCCTACAGCTGGGATCGGTCGAGGACCCACGCTCGCCGGGGGCCGAACCGTGGTGCTATGCCGGCGGGGACCTGCTGATCACCGGCGGCCACGGGCGAGGGCGCAGCACTGCGCTGCGCACCTTCGTCCAGGCGGCCTGCTCCTCCTTACGGGCGCCGGCGATCATCGTCGCCGACCCCGTGCCGGGACGGGGTTCCACACGCGGTTCCGATGCCGTCCCCTGCGCCGTGCATATCGATCCGGCGCGCACTGATCTTCTCGAATACCTGGTGGGACTGCTGACCGGAGCACGCCCCATCGGGCCGCTGGTCCTGGCCCTGGACGATTGGGAGGACCTCCTCGCGGCCCCGGCGAACCGCGGTCTCGTCGAACGCCTGGAACACCTGTTGACCGTGGGCGTACCCGGGTCGGTCATGGGGATCGTCGCCGGACGGCGGTCACTGTCGACGGGCCCGGGTAGCTCGGCTCCACACCGATTGATCTTCCCCACCCCGGCGCCGGCCGAGGCCGTGTACTACGGTCTGCAACCCGAGCGCTTCGCGGACCCGTCCGAGCCGGGACGCGGCGTGCTCCTGACCCCGGATGGTCCAGAGTCCGGCTGGGATGCACAGATCGCCAGGCCCGCGGACGGCGTCCACGATCCGACGACCAATGCTGCAGTCATGACCGTGAACGGCACCCAGCCGGGCACATCGCCGACAGCCGTACTGCGCTCATTGTTGGGATTGGAGAGCCCGCCCGAACCGGGCGCGCACGCCAGACCCGGCGCCCTCCTGCTGGGCACCGGGCCCTTGGGCGAGGCCATCGTCTGGCGGCCCGACCGAATGGGCCCGTGTTTGAACGTCCGGGTCCCGCCCGGGCGCGTAACAGAACTGGGAGAGCGGCTGCGCGCCCTGGGCCCGCCGGTGGAAACGGCTGGTTTAGCCGGTCAGGCGGGCCCGACCGCCCGGTCCGCGGGGACCGCCACCGGGGATTCGCCGCGTGTGATGCTCACAGCCCACGGCTGGCAGCCACCGTTCGGCTCGGACTTCATGGCCGCCGTGGGTCTCGGCCCCACTCTGCTGCTGTGGCCGCGCGGAGCCGGGGACCTGTTTGTCGACGGACGCCGCAGCCTGCCGCGGCTGCACGGGGCCGACGGCTGGTTCGTCGACGAATCACGGGCGGTGCCCATCGACCTCGTGATCTGAACCCGATCGGCTCCGGCCCGGAGCCCGGGATGCAGGATCACGGGCCGCAGCACCGGGGGTCTAGAACCCCTGCGCGACGCGGTAGTACACGTTGTTCCACCGCAGGGCGTCCTGGAACCCGGCCACCGTCGTGTCCTGGTCGATCACGGCCAGTTCGATGCCGGCCATGGTGGCCAGATCGCGCCAGGCGTCCATGCCCACGGCGGTGGTCATCACCGTGTGGTGGGCCGCTCCCGCCGACAGCCAGCAGGTCGTGGAGGTTTTGAAGTCCGGAGCGGGTTCCCAGACGGCGCGGGCCACGGGCAGCTTGGGCAGCGGCTCATCGGGTCCCACCACTTCCACGGCATTGGCCGTGAGCCTGAAGCGGTCGCGGATATCGGACAGGGCGACGACGACGCCCGGGGCAGGATCCGCGTCGAAGACCAGGCGTACGGGGTCCTCGCGGTCGCCGATGCCCAGTTCGTGGATCTCCAGGCTGGGGCGCCCGGTGGTCAGTGAGGGGCAGACCTCCAGCATATGGGCGCCTAGGATCTTCTCATTGCCCGGTTCCAGGTTGTAGGAGTAGTCCTCCATCAGGCTGGCCCCGCCCGGCAGCCCGTAGCCCATGACCTTGGCGATGCGGATGAGCACGCCGGTCTTCCAGTCGCCCTCGGCACCGAAGCCGTAGCCGTCTGCCATCAACCGCTGCACGGCCAGGCCGGGCAACTGCTTGAGGGCGCCCAGGTCCTCGAAGCTGTCGGTGAAGGCGGTGGCGCCCTCCTGTTCGAGGAAGCCGCGGATCGCGGCCTCCTGCCGGGCCCCGTAGCGCAGGGATTCGTGCCGCGCTCCCCCTGGCAGCAACTCGGCTGCCACATCGTAGGCCTCCAGGTATTCGGCGATGAGCCCGTCGACCGTGGACTCGTCGACGGCCTCGATCGCAGCGGCCAGGTCGTTCACGGCCCAGGTGTTCACGGACACGCCCAGGCGGATCTCCGCCTCGGTCTTATCGCCCTCGGTCACGGCGACATTGCGCATATTGTCACCGAAGCGCACCATCTTCATGTGCTGTGCGGCATCGTAGCCGGCGGCGGCCCTGGCCCACACGCCGATCCGCCCGGTCACATCGGCGTGGGTGACGTGTCCGACCACGGTAACCCTGGGGATGTTCAGCCGCGTCAGGATGTAGCCGAACTCACGGTCGCCGTGGGCGGCCTGGTTGAGGTTCATGAAGTCCATGTCGATGTCGGCGTACGGCATGCGCTCGTGGACCTGGGTGTGCAGGTGCAGCAGTGGCTTGCGCAGCGCCTCGAGGCCGCGGATCCACATCTTCGCGGGGCTGAAGGTGTGCATCCAGGTGATGACGCCCAGCACATCGTCGTTCGCTCCGGCGTCCAGGATGGTCCGCAGGATCGATTCGGAGTCCGTCAGGACCGGTTTCCAAACGACCTTGACGGGGATATCGGATGCGGCGTCCAATGTGGCGGCCAGCTGCTGGGACTGTGCGGCGACCTGGTCCAGGGTCTCTGGACCGTAGAGGCCCTGGCTGCCGGTGAGGAACCAGATCTCCTTGGATTCGAATGGATTGGCCATCATGGTGGGTGCTCCTAGGTTTCTTCGCAGGGATGGGTGGGGCGGCGGGGCTTATTGGCCGTAGACGTTCTGGTAGCGGTCGTAGAGCCGATCGATGATCTCCTGGTCGATCGGCTGCACCTCGCCCAGCTGCTGTGCGATGTGCACGGTGCGGGCGACCTCTTCGACCATCACGGCGGCCTTGACCGCCGATTCCGCGTTGCGGCCGATGGTGAACGGGCCGTGATTGCGCATCAGCACGGCCGGCGAGCGGCTGCCCGTCAGCGTCTCCACGATGCCCCTGCCGATCGATTCGTCGCCGATGATCGCCAGCGGGCCCACCGGCACGGGGCCGCCGAACTCATCGCCCATCATCGTGAGCACGCAGGGGATCTCCTGGCCGCGGGCGGCCCAGGCTGTGGCGTAGGTGGAGTGGGTGTGCACGACTCCGCCCACCTGCGGCATGTGCCGGTAGACGTAGGCGTGGGCCGCGGTGTCCGAGGACGGCGCATAGTCGCCCTCGAGCAGGTTTCCGTGCAGATCGCACACGACCATCGCATCGGGGGTCAGCGTCTCATAGCGCACGCCGGAGGGTTTGATGACCAGCAGGTCATCGGCCCCCGGCGTCGCGTCCTCGGATACCGGGACGCGCTCGGAGACATTGCCGGCCGTCCACACGACCAGGCCCCAGCGGGGCAGTTCCGCGTGCAGTTCGGCGACCCGGTGCTTGGCGATCTCCACGCGTTCGCGCACCGTGGTCGACAGGCGCGCGGTCTTGTGCGGAGTGGTCTTCTCGGACATGGGTGATTCGGTCCTTTCTATACTGCGATTTCCCGGCAGCCGGTCGGTGCGCAACCTGGTCAGGGCGCAAGCTCGTCAGTGCGCGGTCCTATCGGTCGCCGCGACGGCGGTGGCCTGCAGGTCCAGGCCGCGGCGGTAGTGGTCGAGGAAGCGGCGGAAGCCGTTGGCGTCCACGGGCTCTGGCCGCACGGTCTGCGCCGGAGCATCGGCGAAGACGGTATTGGCCAGGAAGGTGTGCAGGGGCGCCTGCGCGTGGTCCAGGTAGGCGGCCAGCAGGGCGATGCCCCAGGCCCCGCCCTCCCCGGCTCCCTCGGTCACCACGATCGGGGTGCCGGCGGCCGCCGCCAGCAGCCGGGCTGCCACATCGGCGGTTTTGAGCAGGCCGCCGTGGGCGTTGAGGAAGTCCAGGGCGACGTCCTCGGCGCGCAGCACGTCGAGGCCGATGGCCAGGGTGGCGAAGACGGAGAACATCTGCGAGCGCATGATGTTCTCCAGGTTCAGTGCCGTCTCCGGTCCGCGCACCATGAGCGGACGGCCGTCGGCCTGGCCGGTGATGGGTTCACCGGAGATGTAGTTGTACGACAGCAGCCCGCCGGCGTCGGGCTGGGCCCGCAGGGCCGCCGCCAGGAGTTCGGCGTAGGCGGTGTCGGGGTCGATCTCGGTCTCGGGGGCGAACAGGCGCGCGGCCTGGACGAACAGGGCCACCCAGCGGCTGAGCTCGTCGGCCCCGTTGTTGCAGTGGACCATGGCCACGGCCTCGCCGGCCGGGGTGGTGACCAGGTCGATTTCGTGGTGGATCTCCCGCAGGGGTTTCTCCAGCACGACCATGGCGAAGATCGAGGTGCCAACGGAGACATTGCCCGTGCGGGGGCGCACGGAGTCGGTGGCGACCATTCCGGTGCCGGCGTCGCCCTCCGGCGGGCACAGTGCCGTTCCGGGCTGCAGAGCCCCGGTGGGGTCGAGCAGCAGGGCGCCGGCGGCGCTCAGGGTGCCTGCCGGGGTGCCGGCGGTGAGCACCCGGGGCAGCAGGCGGGACAGGTCGGACTCGGGCACCAGGGCCCTGATGTGGGCGTCGAAGGCGTCGAGCATTCCGCGGTCGTAGTCGCAGCTCGTGGAGTCGATGGGGAACATCCCCGAGGCATCGCCGATGCCCAGGACCTTCTCACCGGTCAGGCGCCAGTGGACGTAGCCGGACAGGGTCGTCAGGAAGTCAACCTGTGGCACATGGGGTTCGGCGTCGAGGACCGCCTGGTAGTAGTGGGCGACCGACCAGCGCAGGGGGATGTTCACGCCCAGGACCGAGGTCAGTTCCCCGGCTGCGCGCGCGGTCGTGGTGTCGCGCCAGGTGCGGAACGGCACCAGGAGTTCGCCCTGGGCGTCGAAGGCCAGGTAGCCGTGCATCATGGCCGACACGCCCATGGCGTGCAGCCTGGTCGGGGCCGCGCCGTAGCGGGCAGTGGTCTGGGCGCTCAGGTCGGCGTAGGCTGCGGCGATGCCCTCCCAGATCGCGTCGAGCGCGTAGGTCCAGTGGCCGTCGACCAGCCGGTTCTCCCAGGTGTGTCCGCCGGTGGCCAGGGGGCGGCCGTCCGGTGCGGTCAAACACGCCTTGATGCGCGTCGATCCGAGTTCGAGGCCCAGGATGCAGGACCCTGAGGCGATGAGCTGGGCGGTTTCGGGGATGTTCTCGACCATCGTGGGCGATCCACCTTGCTTCTGTTCAGACACGACTGTTAACGCTAACATTAATGCCTTGGAGTCCGGGCCGCCAGTGTTCCGGACGGGAGGGAAGCATGGAACTGCGCGACGCACCGGAGTCCGTAAACCTGGCCCACGGGGACTATTCCGCGGTGATCGACCCCGTCGGAGCCGCCCTGGCCGCCCTGCGCCACGCCGAGCGCGATCTGATCCTCCCCTTCGCCCCTGGCTCCGAACGCCGCGGCGCACAGGGCTCTGTGCTGGCACCGTGGCCCAATCGGATCGGCGGCGGGCGCTACGCCTTCGCCGGCCGCATCCAGCAGCTGCCGCTGAGCGAGCCCGACCGCGGCAATGCGATCCACGGCTTGGCCATGTGGACCCAGTGGCGGATCGCGCGGGCCACCTCGGATTCGGTCGTCCTGACCATCCGCGTGCCGGCCCAGCCGGGGTATCCCGGCGCGCTGGACGTCAGCTGCACCTATCAGCTGGACGATTCCGGATTGACCTGGCGGGTCGAGGCGCAGGGCGTGGGCCCTGGTCCCGTGCCCTACGGCGTCGCGGTCCATCCCTATCTGACCCTGCCGACCGGCCGGGTCGACGACTGGCGGTTGTGCCTGCCCGCCGCAGAGGTCCTCGTCCCCGATCCGCAGACCCTGCTGCCGCGTGCCCTGGAACCGGTCGCAGGCGAGCTCGATCTGCGCACCGGCGGCCCAATCGGTCCGGCCCGGATCGATCATGCCTACACCGGTCTGCCACCCGCGCCGGTATCACTGACCCTGTGCGGTGCCGCCGCCCAGGAACCGCGGGTCACCCTGAGCTGGGATTCCCGGGAGATGCCGTGGGTGCAGGTATTCACCGCGGACCTCGGCATCGCAGGGATGGATCGGCGCGGGCTCGCGGTCGAACCGTCCACGTGTCCGCCCGACGCCTTCAACTCGGGCACGAACCTCATCGTCTTGGAGCCCGGGCAGGAGCACCGGGCCCTCTGGCACCTGGCCGCGGGATGAGGAGGACCGGACCGCCCACCCACCCTGGCACCCTTCGGCCCGCAGGCCGGTAATAGTCTTGACGGTGGGTCGAATCCCTTTCGCCCCCCGTTGTTCATCCCCGGAACGGACCGATTTCACAATGCCCACCCCTCCAGCCGACACTCCGCGCCCCACTCCACCGGCGCCCCGCCGCAAGGCCGCCGGCCGGCGGCCCTCGATGGCCGATGTCGCAGGACTGGCCGGTGTCTCCCACCAGACGGTCTCCCGCGTCATCAACGACATCCCCGGAGTCCGCCCGGCGACCCGTGAGCGCGTCATGGCCGCGATCGCCGAATTGGGCTACCGCCCCAACAACGCCGCACGCACCCTGGCCACCTCCCGGTCGGGGCTGATCGGCGTGATCGCAGTCGGGTCCTTCCTCTACGGCCCCACCCGCACGCTCTCCGGGATCGAGGAGGCAGCCAGGTCCCATGGTTTCGCCACCCTCCTGTCGACCATCCCCGAATCCGACCGGACCGCTTTCGCCGCGGCGATCGACACCTGCCTGAACCGCGCCGTCGAGGCCATCGTCGTCATCGCCGCCCGTAACCGGGTGGTGGAGTTCCTGGCCGGCCTACACACCGACGTGCCGATTGTGGCCGTCGGGCCGGCGGCCGCCGACCTGCCCCGCCTGACCACTCTGAGCGTCGACCAGGCAGCCGGCGCCGAGGCCGTGATCGAGCATCTGCGGGACCGGGGACACGGCCACATCGCCCTGCTGGCCGGTCCCGAACACTGGACCGACGCCCAGGCGCGCACCAGGGCGGTCCGCGGTTGTTGCGCCAGCTTCGGAATCGAGCTCGAAGTGTTCCCCGGCGACTGGTCGGCGGCTTGTGGCTTCGCACTCGGCTCGCAGCTGGCCACCCGAGCCCCTCAACAGCGGCCCACTGCGGTATTCGCCGCCAATGACGGAATGGCACTGGGACTGCTGGCCGCCTTCAACCGCGCCCGGATCCGGGTACCGCGCCAGATCGCGGTCGCGGGCTTCGACGACGTCCCCGAATCCGGGTTCTACAGTCCGGCGCTGACAACCGTGCACCAGGACTTCGTGGAACTGGGCCACCGCACGGTCCTGGCCGTACTCGACCTGGTCGACGGCCGGGAGCCGGACACCACCCCGATCGCACCCACCCTGGTGGTGCGCGCGTCCACAGTCGAGGACTGAACCGCGCGGCGGCGCGCCGCACCGGCGCACCCCTTTGACACCTCGGCCGACACGGGTCTAGGCTTCCTCACGATCGAATGTTAGCGCTCACTTCCGGGCTCCTCCCGGACGTGGGTCCCACCCCATCCCCATCAGTACTGGGCATAAGACACTGGGCGGAGAGTCAGCGCGGACGCCTCTGCGAAACGCCGACCCACACGCCTCGAGGAGCACAATTGGGCAGCGACAAGAAAATATCCAGCGCCTTCATCTACTTCTTCGGCGCCTTCGGCGGCATCCTCTTCGGATATGACATCGGTGTGATGACCGGCGCCCTGCCGTTCTTGCAGAACGACTGGGGCCTGGGCGATTCCGCCGGGGTGATCGGCTGGATCACCTCGGGCGTGATGTTCGGCGCTATCTTCGGCGGCGCTATCGCCGGCCAGCTCTCCGACCGCTTCGGCCGGCGCAATATGATCCTGGCCTCCGCCCTCGTCTTCGTCCTCGGCTCGGTGCTGTGCGGACTCTCCCCGCACAACGGCTCGATCTACCTGGTGTGCGTGCGCATCTTCCTGGGCCTGGCAGTCGGTGCCGCCTCGGCCCTGGTGCCCGCCTATATGTCCGAACTGGCACCGGCCCGCCTGCGCGGGCGCCTGTCGGGGCTGAACCAGACGATGATCGTCTCCGGCATGCTCATCTCCTATGTCGTCGACTTCCTGCTCAAAGACCTGCCGGAGACCTGGGCCTGGCGACTCATGCTGTCCCTGGCCGCGGTGCCCGCGATCATCTTGTTCCTCGGCGTGCTCCGCCTGCCGGAATCGCCGCGCTTCCTGGTCAAACACGGCAAGGACGAAGAGGCCGCCAGGGTACTCGGCTACATCCGCAAACCCGCCGAGATCGACGCCGAACTGGCCCTGATCAAGAACACCGCGGTCCTGGAGGAATCGGCGCAGGCCAAGGCCGGCTGGGCGACCCTGTTGTCAGGGCGCTATCGCTACCTGGTGATCGCCGGCATCGGCGTGGCCGCCTTCCAGCAGTTCCAGGGCGCCAATGCGATCTTCTACTACATCCCGCTGATCGTCGAGAAGGCCACCGGCAACTCCGCCGAATCGGCACTCATGTGGCCGATCATCCAGGGCGTCATCCTGGTCCTGGGATCCCTGCTCTACATGGCGATCGCCGAACGCTTCAACCGTCGCTTCCTGCTCATCGGCGGCGGCATCATCATGGCGGCGTCGTTCCTGCTGCCGGCCATCATCAACACGGTGGCCCCGAATTCCTCGCCCATGCTCATCGTCGTCTTCCTGTGCGTCTACGTCGCCCTGTACTCCTTCACCTGGGCTCCGTTGACCTGGGTGATCGTCGGTGAGATCTTCCCCCTGGCGATCCGCGGACGCGCCTCGGGCCTGGCCAGTTCCTTCAACTGGATCGGCTCCTTCCTCGTCGGCCTGCTGTTCCCGATCATGACCGCCCGGATGAGCCAGGAGGCGGTCTTCGCGATCTTCGGCGTCATCTGCGTCTTGGGCGTCGTCTTCGTCAGCCTGCGCGTGCCCGAAACCCGCGGCCGCACACTCGAGGACATCGAGGCGAACGCGCTCAAGCGCTGAGCCCCCTGGCCCGGTGATAGCACAGCGCCGCGCCGCCACGTGTTGTGGCGGCGCGGCGCTGTCTGCTCTCCCGGCTCAGTCTCCCGGAGTTCAGTCCCCCAGGGTCGTGTACGTGTAGAGCACGCGGGCCAGGTGCGCTGTCAGCAGACCGTCGAGCAGTTCACCGAGCACCGGCATCTCACTGGTGACCTCCACGTCCACCGGCACATCGGTCGACAGGCGCGCGATGATCACTCCCGCGTCCTGCAGCGCTGCCTGATAGTCGGTATCGGAGGATGTGGCGGCCACAGCGGCCTCCTCGGCGTCGAATGCCACGCCGACGGTCAGCTCCGTGGCCTCCTCTGGCACGCCGTCCGGCCCGGCATCCGCCGATCCCGGGGCGGCCTGCTCCGGCCGACCCGCGGCTTCGGGTACGGCGTAGGACACCGCGAAGGCACTGATCCGGCCGGCGCGGCGCAGCAGGGCCGCTCCATAGGCGCCGGCGGCCTCGGACAGGAAGGCTGCGTTGATCCGCCCGGGACTCAGGGGCGCCACCGGGTCCACCCGGTTGACCCCCGCGTACCAGGCCCCGAATGCCTGGGTCAGTGCGACCGATCCGGTCGCGGTGACCTGGAAGTCCTCGACCCGGTCGGCGCCCAGATTGCCCAGGGCCATGGGCTGTACCCGGATCACCCGGGTGGTGGACAGTTCGCCGAAGCCCCAGTGGGCGGCGATCGCGGCGCCGGGCGCCTCGGCTGCGATTCTGGCGCGCAGTGGCAGGCCCTCGAGGTCCGTCCCCACCGTCTGTTCCCGGACCGCCGCCAGCAGGGCGGATCCGATACCGTGGCCGCGTTCCTCGGCCGCGACCTCCACATGCACCCAGGCCCGCGCCGGGTGCAGGGGTGCCGCGGCGATCGCCGCGGCGCCGACGACGACATCGTCGTCGTCCAGAGTCGCGACCACACAGCACAGGGCCGGGCCCTCTCCGGTGGCCCCACTCGAGGGGGCGCGCAGCAGCGAGCGCGCAAAGTGTTCCGCAGGGGTCGTCGGGTCGTGCAGGAGCTCCGTCAAGCGCAGGTCGTCGCCGGTCCGGAAGGGTCGAATCTTCACCATGGGACAAGTCTAACGAGGCCGGCCCTCCCGCATCGCGGACACCGTGGGCGCAGAAGGTCTCGGGTAGGGTAGCGAGCATGAACGACTATATGGAAACAGCCCGTTCGGCGGCCGCCACGATCAATGGGAACGCGGGTGTGCAACGCCACGATATCGCCCTGGTACTGGGCTCCGGATGGGGCGAGGCGGCCGGCCTGCTGGGTGAGACCGTCGCATCCCTGCCGGCTGAGCAGGTGCCCGGTTTCCACTCCCCCGTCGTCGCCGGCCATGGGGGCCGACTGGACACGGTGGCCATTGGCGACACGGGCCGCCACGCCTTGGTCCTGGGGGCGCGCACCCACTACTACGAGGGCCGTGGCGTCGATGCGGTGGCCCATGGAGTGCGCACCGCCGCCGCCGCCGGCTGCACCACCCTGGTCTTGACGAACGGTTGTGGTTCGACCCGGGAGGAATTCGCGCCGGGATCCCCCGTGCTCATCTCCGATCATCTCAACCTCACCGCGGTCTCTCCCCTGCACGGGGCGGATTTCACCGATCTGACCGATCTCTACTCCGCCCGGTTGCGCGCCCTGGCCCAGCGCATCGACCCGAGCCTGGCCGAGGGCGTCTACGCGCAGTTCCCCGGACCGCACTACGAGACCCCGGCCGAGGTCCGGATGGCCCGGACGCTGGGTGCCGACCTGGTCGGCATGTCGACCGCGCTCGAGGCGATCGCCGCGCGCGCCTGCGGCATGGAGCTCATGGGCATCTCCCTGGTGACGAACCTGGGAGCCGGGGTCTCTGCAACCCCGTTGGATCACGCCGAGGTGCTGGCCGCGGGGCAGGCAGCCGGCCCCCGGATCTCCCGGCTGTTGGCCGATATCGTCGCCGGCATCGCCGCCGAGGAGGACTGAGATGGCCTCTGAGACGACAGCGTCCGACGGACCCACACGCGTGCCCGACGGATTCTCGGCCGGATTCGACCCGGCCGTGGTACGGGCCTGGGCCCTCGACGATCCGGACGCAGCCGATCGCGCCGCTCTGCTCGACCTGCTCGACCTCGCGCTCGGCGGCACCGCGGCCGAGGCCGCGGCCCGCACCGAGTTGGAGGACAGGTTCGCGGGACCCCTCGAGTTCGGCACCGCGGGGTTGCGCGGCGCGATGGCGGCCGGGCCCAATCGGATGAACCGGGCCGTGGTGATCCGGGCCGCGGCGGGGCTGGCGGCCTTCCTCGACGATTATGTGGGCCATGGGTTCTCAGTGGTGATCGGCTGCGATGGCCGGCACCACTCCGAGGAGTTCGCCGAGGACACCGCAGCGGTCGTCACGGCCGCGGGCGGGCGGGCCCTACTCCTGCCCGTGCGCCTGCCCACCCCGCTGACGGCCTTCGCGCTGGAGCATCTGGGCGCGGATGCGGCCGTTATGGTCACGGCCAGCCACAATCCGAAGGACGACAACGGCTACAAGGTCTATCTGGGCGTGCGCCCCCTGCGCGCGGTCTACGAGCGCACCGGCGATCCGGCCGGAGACGAGTTGGCAGCGGCCGGCGCCGGCGCACAGATCGTCCCGCCCTTCGACGCGCTCATCTCCGAGCAGATCGCCCGGGTGCCGTCCGTGGCGGCAGTGCCCAGGGCCGCCGACGGCTGGGAGAGGCTGGGCCCGGCCATCGTGATGGACTATCTGGAGGCCATCGGCTCCGCCGGGGTCACCCAGACCGCGCCGCTGCGAATCGTGCACACCGCAATGCACGGGGTGGGCACCACCACGGCGCTGGCGGCCTTGGAGCGCGCCGGCTGCAAGGACCTGCATCCGGTGCCCGAACAGGCCGAGCCGGATCCGGAGTTCCCCACGGTGGTCTTCCCCAATCCGGAGGAGGCCGGCGCCCTCGACCTGGCCATGGAGCTGGCCCGTGAGGTCGACGCGGATCTGATCCTGGCCAACGATCCGGATGCTGACCGGTTCTCCGCCGCCGTCCCGGATGCCTCGGCTACCGTGGGCTGGCGGCAGCTGGCCGGGGACGAGGTGGGCCTGCTGCTGGGCGAGTACCTGGCCGGTTTCGGCCATGTGGGGCCCGAGGCGGTATTCGCCAATTCGATCGTCTCGAGCCGCGGCCTGGGGGCCGCCTGTGCCGCGCACGGAATCGCACACCGCACGACGCTGACCGGTTTCAAGTGGATCTCCCGGGTTCCGGGGGTGGCATACGGCTACGAGGAAGCACTGGGCTACTGCGTCGCCCCGCAATTGGTGCGCGATAAGGATGGGATATCCGCTGCCGTGTTCTTCGCCGGGCTGGTGTCCCAGCTCGCGGCCGAGGACATGTCGGTGGACGACGAGCTGGCGCGCATCCGGGCCCGCGACGGAGTCTATCTGACCCGTCCGTTGACCTTCCGCGTCACCGATACCACGCTGATCGCCGACGCCATGGAGCGCCTGCGAGGCCGGCCTCCGCAGGCCCTGGGCGATGTCCCCATCGTCACCGTCACCGACCTGGCGCAGGGATCAGCGCAGCTGCCCCCGACCGACGGGCTGCTGCTGGAAGCCGAGACCGGGGATCGGGTGATCATCCGGCCCTCGGGCACCGAGCCCAAACTCAAGTGCTATTTGGAGGCCTACGAGCCGGTGCCCGACCATGCCGCGGCCGAGGTCCCGGCGGCCCAGGCCAGGGCCGCGGCAAGGCTGGCGGCGATGGCCGACGGCCTCACCAATGATCTGGACCTCGGCTAGGCCACGCTCCGGCCGGGCGGACATCCACCCGGGTGACGGCCGGCGCTCTCCGGGGCCGGGGCGGGCGGCTCAGCCCAGCTTGTGCAGGTACAGCCGTGCGCCCAGCCAGGCGACGTAGACGACGACCAGCTGCGTGGTCGCCAGGATGCGGGCGTCGCTGCCGGCGCTACTGATCAGCCCCGCGATCCCGTAGACGGTGATCGTCAGGCCCACCGCGATCATCCCGGTGAATGCCAGCGCCCCCGTCCCATGCGGGACGGGCCCCGAGGGAGCCTCGGGACGGTCGGGGTCCCGCACCCACCAGGATCCGCCGATCTGCAGAAATGCGATGACGACGAGGACGATGCCGGGCAACCACTGGGTCCAGGCGAGGTTGAGCAGTCCGAAGGCCAGGGCGATGATGGCCAGGCCAAGGCTGTGCTTGGAGAAGGGAAGCTGACGCATACCCCCATGGTACTGCGCTGCGCGCCGGCGCCCGGCAGGTGGCTGGCCCGCCGGACGCCGGCGACTACTCACTTCTCGTCGTAGAGCTTCAGGGCCAACAGCCCGTGAGTGTAGGCGCCGCCGGCGCGCAGGGCCGCGGCGATGAGCACTGCGCGCGAGATCTCCTCGTCACTGGCCCCTGCGCGCTTCGCATTGCCGGTGTGTCCGGTCACACAGAAAGGGCACTGGGTCGTCGCCGCCACCGCGATCGCGATGAGCTCTCGCTCCTTGACCCCCAGGACCTCGTCGGCAGGGTCGAACACCGCCTTGTCGAAGCCCTGGAAGCCCTCGACACCGCCGCCGGAGGTCTGGCGCAGGATCCGTGCATAACTCCTGTCGCCCGGTTCCGTGAAGTGCTCCAGCCCAGCGCCCTGGTCGGCCGCCTTGTGGACCAGGAAGCCGTGCGTGAAGGCTCCTCCGGCGCGCAGTGCCGCAGAGACGAAGACCGCACGCGATACCTCGGCCTTGCTCGCACCGGCGCGCTTCGCATTGCCCACATGGACGTCTAGGCAGTAGGGGCACTGCGTGGTCGCGGCGACGCCGATCGCGATGAGCTCCTTGGTCTTGATCGGCAGCACCTCGTCGCTCGGGTCGAAGACGGCCGCATTGAAATCGTTGAAGCCGGCGGACTGCGCGGGCGCCACTTCTGCCAGTTCCTTGGCGTAGGCGAAGTCCGACGGGTCGTGGTAGTGCTCTGCCATGTGTTCCTCCAGTGGATTCCAGTGACGTACATCTCAACCGTACGCCCACTCCGGCATCCGTGTCAGGGGCCGTCGATAGGATGGACGCAGCCCGGGCGTTCGCGTCCGGGCGCCTTTGTGCCAACTTCCCCAATAGAAGGATGACGAGCGTGGAATCGCTGCTGGAGACCCTCCAGACGTATACCGAATCGCTGCCGGACTGGCTGCACTGGGTGGTAGTCCTGGTGATGGGCGCCGTGCCCTATGTCGGATCGCACTTCGCGGCCCTGCTCGGCACCCTCGCCGGTGTGTCGAATCCCGTCACCCTGGCCTCGGCCTTCGGCGGCAACGCGGCGGCGCTGCTGGCGACCGCCGCCGTCGCCGACCGCGCCAGACGGCACATGCGCAGGATCGGCCGCACGCTGCCGATCCGCCGCAGAAAGTCCAAGCTCGAGCGCCGGGTCAGGCGCGCGATCGACCGGTACGGTGTCGCCGGGTTCGCCCTGTTGGGCCAGGTCGTGATCCCCAGTCAGCTGAGCACCGCCGCGATGATCGCCCTGGGCGTCAACCGGCGCAAGGTGATCGCCTGGCAGCTGGCGGGTTCGGCGCTGTGGGCCTGTGTGGCCACTGCGCTCACCGACTGGGGCCTGGACACGCTGGTCCGCTGATCCCTCCCGCCGGCCTAATCCAGTCCGTCGAGCACTCCGGCGGTGCCGGACAGGCCCAGACGGCTGGCGCCGGCGGAGATCATCTGTGATGCGGCCTCGGCCGTGCGGATCCCGCCGGAGGCCTTGACCCCCAGGCGGTCCCCCACGGTCCGACGCATGAGTTCCACGGCGTGGGCGCTGGCGCCGCCGGCCGGATGGAAACCGGTCGAGGTCTTCACGAAGTCCGCGCCCGCGGCTTCGGCGGCACGGCAGGCCGCGACGATCTCCTCATCGTCCAGCGTTGCCGATTCGATGATCACCTTGACCAAAACGGGGGCTTCGAGGTCGGCGGCAGCGGCCGCACTCGCCGCGACGACGGCGCGGATATCGGCCTCGACCAGTTCCCAGTCACCGGCCTTGGCGGCCCCCAGGTTGATCACCATGTCGATCTCCGTGGCGCCCTGGGCCACGGCCAGCGCCGCCTCTGCAGCCTTGATCTGGCTTTTGACGGCGCCTGAGGGGAAGCCCACGACGGTGGCCACCGTCAACTCGCCCGTATCCTCCAGCGGCAGCTGGTTCGGGGAGACGCAGACGGCCTTGACGCCCAGGCGGCGCCCCTCGGCCACCAGGGCCGCGACGTCCGCGCGGGTGGATTCCGGCTTGAGCAGGGTGTGGTCGACCAGTCCGGCGACCTGTTCACGAGTGGGCATGTTCCTATCCTCTTTCCTCATCGACGCCTGTTCTCCTCTGCGACGGCTGTCATCGGGCACTGATCTGTTCGAACACAACCGAACCCGGCGCAGTGCCCCCGGCAGGGCCGATCGTCGCCGCCGATTCCAGGGCCTCGAGTGCCCGGGGCAGGCGCGCCTCGTCGTCGGTGTGCAGGGTCAGCAGCGGGGCTCCCGCCACCACCGAATCACCGGGTTTCGCGTGCAGTTCGATACCGGCTCCGGCGGACACCGGGTCCTCCTTGCGGGCGCGCCCGGCACCCAGCCGCCAGGAGGCCACGCCCACGTCCAGGGCGTCCAATCCGGTCAGCACGCCGGTCTCCGGTGCTGTGACGGTGTGGGCGTGCGCCGCCTGCGGCAACGGTGCCGTGGGGTTCCCGCCCTGGGCCGCGATCATGGCGTTCCACCGGTCCATCGCACGGCCGTCGCGCAGGGCGGCGGCGACGTCCACGTCGACGATGCCCACCAGGCGCAGCATCTCGCGGGCCAGCGCGACAGTCAGTTCGACCACATCGGCGGGCCCGCCGCCGGCCAGGACCTCGAGGGCCTCGCGGACCTCCAGGGCATTGCCCACGGTGCGGCCCAGCGGGGTGGACATATCGGTCAGCAGCGCCGAGGTCCGTACCCCGTGGGCGGTTCCCAGGTCCACCATCGTGCGCGCCAGTTCACGCGCGGAATCCAGGTCCTTCATGAAGGCCCCGGAGCCCACCTTGACGTCGAGCACCAGGGCCGACGTGCCCTCGGCGATCTTCTTCGACATGATCGAGGAGGCGATGAGGGGAATGCAGTCGACCGTGGCGGTGGTGTCGCGCAGTGCGTAGAGCTTCTTGTCCGCCGGGGCCAGGCCGTCTCCGGCGGCTGCGACCACAGCCCCGACCTCGGACAGGTGGCCCAGCATCGCCGCGTGGTCCATCCGGGAGCTCCAGCCGGGGATCGATTCGAGCTTGTCCAGGGTTCCGCCCGTGTGCCCCAGCCCCCGGCCGGACAACTGTGGGACCGCTGCGCCGAAGACCGCCACCAGCGGACCCAGCGGCAGGGTGATCTTGTCCCCGACCCCGCCGGTGGAGTGTTTGTCCGTGGTGGGTTTGGACAGTGCGGAGAAGTCCATAGTGGTGCCCGAGGCGATCATCGCGCCCGTCCACTGGGAGATCTCCCCCGCGTCCATCCCGTTGAAGTAGATCGCCATGGCCAGGGCCGCCATCTGTTCGTCCGCCACGACCCCGCGGGTGTAGGCGTCGACCACCCAGGCGATCTGCTCGGCCGCCAACCGCCTGCCGTCGCGTTTGGCGGCGATCACATCGACCGCATCGAAGGGTTCGACCATTCTCATTCCTCCCTCAGGTGCGCCGGCCCGAACGCATCGGGCAGGACCGCGTCCATCCGCTGCGGGCCCCGCGGCATATCGAGTACCAGCTCGGGGCCGCCGTGTTCATAGAGCAACTGGCGGCAGCGGCCGCAGGGCACCAGTTTGTTGCCATGGCCGTCCACGCACGCGAAGGCCACCAGGCGGCCTCCGCCGGTGCGGAACAGGTCGGAGACCAGGCCGCATTCGGCGCACAGGCCCACTCCGTATGCGGCGTTCTCGACATTGGCCCCGGAGACTGTGCGACCGTCGTCCACCAGCGCCGCGGCACCCACCGGGTAGTGCGAATAGGGCGCATAGGCCCCCGCCATCGCGGTGCGCGCGGCCTTCCGCAGCCCCTCCCAGACCTCGGCGGGAAAGACCCGGATACTGGTTGCCTCACTGCTTGGCATAGGGCTGCCCCTCCGCCGCGGGTGCGCGCACCCGGCCCACGAAGCCCGCAACGGCGAAGATCGTCACGATGTAGGGCAACATGCTCAGCAGGTCCGAGGGCAGCGGCGAGCCGATGGCCTGCAGCGCATTGCCCAGGTTCGTCACGAAGCCGAACAACAGGGCCGCGAACAGGGCACCCAGTGGGTTCCACTTGCCCAGGATCATCGCCGCCAGGGCGATATAGCCCTGTCCGGCCGACATGTCCTTGGCAAACGCCAGGCCGGAGCCGATCGTCAGGAAGGCCCCGCCGAGGCCGGCGAAGGCGCCGGCGATGAGGGTGTTGATGACCCGCCAGCGGTTGACCTTGATGCCCACGGTGTCCGCGGCCTTGGGGTGTTCGCCGATCGCGCGCATCCGCAGGCCCCACTTGGAGCGGAAGACCAGGATGTGCAGGGCGATGACGACGACGTACATGAGGTAGACCAGCAGGTTCTGATCGAACAGCACGGGACCGAGCACCGGGATCTGCGCCAGACCGGGGATCGGCAGCTTGGGCAGTTCGAAGGCGGTGTTCCAGTGGCTGGAGTCCTTGGCCAGCACGCTGGAGAACAGGAAACTGGTGATACCGGTGACCAGCACGTTGATGACCACGCCGATGATGATCTGATCGACCCAGTACTTGACCGCGAAGAACACCAGGATGACCGCGACGATGATGCCGCCCAGGGGTGCGGCCACGAGGCCCGCGTAGGGATTGCCCGCCAGCGAGGCGGTGACGGCGGCGACGAAGGCCCCGGCCAGCAGTTGGCCCTCGATCGCGATGTTGACGATGCCCGAGCGCTCGCCCACCAGACCGGACATGGCCCCGAAGATCAGCGGGACGCTCAGCGTCAACCCACCGGCCAGCAGGCTGGTGGTGGCGATGACACCATGGTCGGCCCCGGCCCAGGCCAGGAACCCGAAGACGAAGAGCACGCCGAAGACGATCGGCAGCCAAACGCCGGTGCGCACGCGCCGGGCCACGGACCACCAGGAGAAGCCGGCGAGCGCCAGCAGGACGATGCCGACCGACAGCGTCGCGGCCTTGGCCCCGACGACCAGGTCGGGCAGCCGGAGGAAGTCGCCGTCCTTGGAGAAGCGGAAGACGGTGTGTGCGCCCGCCTGGGCGCCCAGGCCGAACCACAGCACTGCCACGAGCGCCAGGATTCCGTAGACCACCGGCATCTTCCAGTTCCGCGGCGCCAGCAGGGCCGCAACGGACGGATCGGGGGTCGTGGGCTGGGTGGAAGGGGTGAGCGCGGTGCTCATGCGGCCTCCTTCTTCGCGGGTGCGGGCAGTCGGAAGATCGCGCGCACCAGGGGCGGTGCCGCGATGAGCAGGACGATGACCGACTGCACGACCAGGACGATCTCGATCGGGGTGCCGGTCTGTGCCTGCATGAGGTAACCGCCGGCCTTGAAGGCGCCGAACAGCAGGCCTGCGAAGAAGGTCCCGACCGGTTTGGAACGGCCCAGCAGGGCCACCGTGATCGCATCGAAGCCGATGGACCCGCCAACGCCCTCGGCCAGGGAGTGTTCGGTACCCAGCGACTGCATCGAACCGCCCAGGCCGGCCAGTGCGCCTGCCATGGCCATCACCAGGATCGTCACCTTGCCCACGGAGATGCCGGCGGTGCGCGCGGCCTGCGGGTTCTCCCCCACCGCGCGGAACTCGAAGCCGATGGTGGAGCGTTCCAGCAGCCACCAGACGGCCCAGGTGACGAGGATCGCCAGGAGGAAGCCCCAGTGCAGCCGGAAGGGCGCCGGCAGAATCGTGGCCAGGGCCGCGTTGTCGTCGATCGAGGTGGTGATGGGCGTGTTCTGCCCGGTCTGGGTGAACCAGCCCTGTTTGAGCAGATAGGTCAGTAGGAAGCCGGAGATCGAGTTGAGCATGATCGTCACGATCACCTCATTGGCCCCGGTGCGCGCTTTCAGGACGCCCGCGATCGAGGCCCACAGTGCGCCGCCGAGCAGGCCGCCGAGCAGCGCCACCAGCACGTGCAGGCCCACCGGCAGGTGCAGTGCGTAGCCGAAGAAGCAGGAGATGATCGCGCCGAGCACGACCTGTCCCTGCCCGCCGATGTTGAACAGGCCGGAGCGGAACGCCAGGGTCATACCCAGGCCGGTGAAGATCAGGGGCGAGGCGTAGACCATTGATTCGGTCAGCGGCCGGATCGAGCGTTCGAAGTTCGAGGCCTTCCAGTCGAACACCGCCCCGCGCAGCAGCGCCATATAGGCATCCCAGACACTGTGCCAGGCAGCTGTGAAGAAGTCGCTGGGGCGGGCGAAGAAGTAGCCCATGGTCGCGCGCACGTCCTCATCGGACAGGGCGATGAGGACGCCGCCGATGATGAGGGCGATGACGATGGCCAGGACGGACACCAGCCAACTGCCACTGAGGATGTCCTTGAGGAGCGCTTCCCGCGCGCCGGGTGTCTCCTCCGCCTCCGGCGCCGGCCTCTTCGGGGCCTCGGTGGTGTTCTGAGTCATCGGCTCTCCTCCCCTGTGTCGGGGTCTGTCTCTTCGACTGCGCTGATCTCCGTGGCGCCGGTCCCGTCGGCGATCCTGTCCAGGGCCTCGGATTCCGGGACGCCGGCCATCATCAGGCCCAGCACGTCGCGTGGGGTGTCGCCGGGGACGATGCCGACCATCGTGCCGCGGTACATCACGGCGATCCGGTCGGCCAGGGCCAGGACCTCGTCGAGTTCGGTCGAGACGATGATGCAGGGGGTTCCGGCATCGCGTTCGGCCACAATGCGGCGGTGGACGAATTCGATCGAGCCGACGTCGAGGCCGCGGGTCGGTTGGCTGGCCACCAGCAGCCGGAGCTTACGGCCCAGCTCACGGGAGAGCACGACCTTCTGCTGATTGCCACCGGAGAGGGTGGAGATGGGATCGTCGATCGAGCCCAGGCGGATGTCGAACTCCTCGACCTTCTCCCGGGCTGCCGATTCGATCACCTGGGGCTGCAGGGCCAGGCCCTTGGCATAGGGCTCCTGGTCGTACCAGTCGAGGATCATGTTCTCGCGGATGGCGAACGGGCCGATGATGCCGTCTTCCGTCCGGTCCTCCGGCACGAAGCCGATGCCGGCCAGCAGGCGCTCCTTGACGCTGAGGTGGCCCAGCTCGTTCCCGTCGAGGGTGATCGTGCCGGCGCGCGGGCGGACCAGCCCGATGATGGCCTCGGCCAGTTCGGACTGACCGTTGCCCTGGACGCCGGCGACGGCCAGGATCTCGCCGCGGCGCACTCCGAAGCTCAGGTCGTCGACCACCGGGAGCCCGGTCGAGTCGAGCACCGTCAGATCGCTGACCGTGAAGGTCTCATCGCCGGGCTGTGCCGGGGCCTTGTCGATTCCCAGGTTGACCTCGCGGCCGACCATCAGCCCGGCGAGTTCGGATTCCGAGGATTCCGGCGAGGCCGTGCCGACGACCCTGCCGCGGCGGATCACGGTGATCGCATCGGCCACAGCGCGGACCTCGCGCAGCTTGTGGGTGATGAAGACGATCGAGGTGCCGCGGGCCTTGAGCTGGCGCATGATCTCGATCAGCTCGTCGGTCTCCTGCGGGGTCAGCACGGCGGTCGGCTCATCGAGGATCAGGACCTCCGCATCCCGGGAGAGCGCTTTGATGATCTCCACGCGCTGCTGCGCGCCGACCGGCAGGTCCTCGATCCGGGCGTCCGGGTCGATCTCGAAGCCGAAGCGCTCGGAGATCTCCCGGACCTTGGCCCTGGCGGTCTTGAGGTCGAGCAGGCCCAGTCCCCGCGTGGGCTCGTAGCCCAATGCCACGGACTCCGCGACGGTGAAGACCGGAATGAGCATGAAGTGCTGGTGGACCATGCCGATGCCGGCGGCCACGGCATCACCGGGACCGGAGAAGGCGACGGGCTTCCCGTCGATCAGGATCCGTCCCTCGGTGGGTTCGTAGAGCCCGTAGATGACGTTCATGAGCGTCGACTTCCCGGCACCGTTCTCACCCAGCAGGGCGTGGATCTGTCCGGGTTCGATGGTCAAGTCGATGGCATCGTTGGCGGTGAAGGACCCGAATCGCTTCGTGATCCCGTCGAGCTGGAGCCTCACGCGGTCGTTCTCCTCGCAGAGTGTGGCGGAAACGCCCGGGCCCGCCGCCGGCCAGGTGGACCGGCCGGCGGCGGGCTCGGGCAGGTGGAATCAGTCCGCCGTGGGGGCGTTCTTGGAGTCGAGCTTGATCGTGCCGTCTGCGACCTGCTTCTTGAGGTCTTCGACCTTCTTCTTCAGATCGTCCGAGAGCTTCGAGTCGAAGTCGTGGTAGGGGGCGATGCCCACCCCGTCATTGGCCAGCGTGCCGATGTAGGCCTCGGACTTGAAGTTGCCGTCCTTGCCCTCCTTGGCCGTGTCGTAGACGGCGTTGGAGATCTCCTTGAGCGTCGAGGTCAGGATGATGTCCTTGTAGTCGGCTGCGGATTCGTAGCCGTCGGAGTCGGTCCACACCACGGCGTTGTCGCCGCCTGCCTTCTTCACCGCTGCGGCGGCGCCCAGGTTGACGGGGCCGGCGACCGGCATGATGACGTCGGCGCCCTGGCTGAGGAACTCCTCGGCCAGCGTCTTGCCCTTGCCCTGGTCGTCGAAGCTGTTGGCGAAGGAGCCCTTCTGCTTGTCCTTGTCCCAGCCCAGCAGTTTGACGGACTTGCCGTTGTCCTTGTTGAACTGCGCGACGCCGTCGGCGTAGCCGTCCATGAACACGGTGACCGAGGGGATCTCCTGGCCGCCGAAGGTCGCGATCTTGCCCGACTTGCTGTAGCCGGCGGCCACGTAGCCGGCCAGGAAGCCCGCTTCGTTCGACTTGAACAGCAGCGGCTTGGCGTTGTTCAGGGTCTGCACCGCGCCCTTGGCATCGGTGAACGGCGAGTCGATCAGCGCGTAGTTCAGATCGGTGTTGTCCTGTGCCGACTTCGTCATCGTGGCGGCCAGGTTGAAGCCGACCCCGTAGGTCAGCTTGCAGCCCTGCTGCACCATCTGGTCGACGTTCGAGGTGTAGTCGGACTGGTCCTTCGACTCCGCGTCCGATTCATCCAGGCCGAATTCCTTGACGGCCTTGTCGAAGCCCTCTTTGCCCGACTGGTTGAACGAGTGGTCGTCCCAGCCGCCGGCGTCGGAGACCATGCAGACCTTGTAGTCGGACTTTTCGCCGCCGGCGCTGTCCTCCGGGGCACTGCCGCAGGCGGTCAGGGTCAGGGCGGACACCGCGGTCAGGGCCGCAGCGGACGAGAGAAGCTTGATATTCACTGGAGAACTCCCGGTTCTAAGTACCTCACGGCCCAAACCACTCACCTTCACAGCGAGCACACGGACCGCGAACATGTCAGTCACAGACTACCCGCCCCATACCAGTTTCACACAGCCGGTACCGTGCGCGTCCGCACTGTGGCGCCCGGCGCGCCCGGATTCACCCGCACGTGAAAGAACTTGGCCCGTTTACCAAATTGCAACCCAATGTCCACGACGGGTAACGTATCAATAACGAAACCCACGAGTGTGAAAAACAATTCACACAGTCACGGCTAAGCCGAGGCCCAGGGATTTTGCGAATTCAATCATTTATGCTTTACACATGGAAACCATAGTTCCCTCAGACTTCCGGAGTGTTATGAGCTCTGCTTCACCAGACGACCAGTACGACGCGGGCGCGGTCCCGCCGCTGTTGGACCTGGTCCACCAGATCGGCCTACTCGGCTCCCAGCAGTGGATCGCCGGTTCCAAGTTCGCCCAGGCGCGCAACCTGAACTTCATCGACTTCTCAGTCCTCAGCCTGACTCTGTCGGCTTCCTCCGAGCTCGACACCCCGCCGACCCCGGGATACCTCAGCGACCGTCTGGCGCTCTCGGCTTCCACCCTGACCTCGATCCTGGAGCGGCTGGCCTCGGCCGACTACATCACGCGCGAACGCGATGCCGCCGACCGCCGCAGAATCTCCATCATGCCCACTCAGAAGGCCAGGGATCTCATCACCGATTACCATGCGGCCATCTTCCAGTCCTTCGAAAAGACCATGGGGGATCTGGGCAATGAGGAGGTCATGCGGATGATCCTGACCCTGCGTGGCCTCATCAAACCCGCCGAAGCCGCTCTCGAGGCCCTCGACGCCCGCCCGCCCCGGCACCGCAAGCGGACTGCCAAGGAGGAGAAGCTCGTGGCCATCGCCCGGCCCAAGAACACCTGAGAGCACTGACCGCACCGGCCGGAGTCGTCTGCTCCGGTCCGCCGCCCCGGAGGGACCAGCGTCCGCCCGGGGCGGTTCGCTGTTCCGGGGCCGATTCAGCCCTCGAGGGCCTCAGAGGCCTCCAACCAGGCCAGTTCCAGTTCGTCCTTCTCCTCCAGCAGGTCCTGTCGCTTGGCGTTGAGCTCCGCCAGGCCACTGAAATCCGACTGGTCGTGGACGGCGAAGGCGCCGTCCAGCTTCGCCAGTTCGACCTCGACCCTGTCGATCTTGCGCTGCAGCGCGTTGACCTCCTTGGTCAGTCGGCGGTGCTCCGCCGGACTCAGCCCCTGCTCCTGCCCGGCCGGCGCCTCATCCCCCGACGCCGCCTCCTTCGCACTCCCGGTTCCGCCGTGGCGACCGGTTGCGGCAGCCGCAGCCAGTTCGAGGTATTCGTCGACCCCGCCCGGCAGGTGCCGCACCCGGTGATCCATCACGGCGTACTGATCGTCGGTCACCCGTTCGACGAAATAGCGATCGTGGGAGATCACGATGAGGGTACCGGGCCATTCGTCGAGCAGGTCCTCCATGGCCGCCAACATGTCGGTGTCCATATCGTTGGTCGGCTCGTCGAGGATGAGCACATTCGGTTCGTCGAGCAGAATGAGCAGGAGTTGGAGCCTGCGCGCCTGTCCGCCGGAGAGGTCGCGCACCCGCGACTGCAGCGCATCACCCAGGCCCAGGCGCTCCAGCAGCTGAGAAGTGCCCAGTTCGCCGCTCGCCGTCTTGACCTCGGTGCGATGGCGCGCCAGGATCTCGTGGAGTTTGAGGTCCAACAGGTCATCGAGTTCGCGCAGCTGCTGGTCCAGCAGGGCGATGCTGATCGTCTTACCCCGTTTGACCCGGCCGGTCGCGGGCTCCACCTCGCCCGTGAGCAGGCCGATCAGGGTCGACTTGCCCGCGCCGTTGGCCCCCAACAGTCCCAGCCGGTCGCCTGGACCCACGATCCAGTCGGTCGGCTCGATGGTCGGTGCCGACGCACCGGGATATGTGGCCGAGGCGCCCTTGAGTTCGAAGACGTCCTTGCCCAGCCGGCTGGTCGCCAGGGCCGTCAGCTCCAGCTTGTTCCGAACCGGCGGCACGTCCGATATGAGTGCATTGGCCGCCTCGATGCGAAATTTCGGCTTCGAGGTCCGCGCCGGCGCACCGCGGCGCAGCCAGGCCAACTCCTTGCGCGCCAGGTTCTGCCTGCGCGCCTCACTGGCCGCGGCCTGCCTGTCACGCTCGACCCGCTGCAGGACGTAGGCGGCATAGCCGCCCTCGAAGGCGTCGACCGTCCCGTCGTGGACCTCCCAGGTCAGGGTGCACACCTCATCGAGGAACCAGCGGTCGTGGGTCACGACCAGCAGCGCGCCCTGACCCGCCGGCCAGCGCTTGCGCAGATGGGCGGCCAGCCAGCGCACGCCGGTCATGTCGAGGTGGTTGGTCGGCTCGTCGAGGATGAGCACGTCCCAGTCCCCTGCCAGCAGTGCCGCCAGGGCGACGCGGCGGCGCTGCCCACCGGACAGGCCACCGACTTCCGCCGAGAGGTCTAGATCGCCGATCAGCCCGCCGACGACGTCGCGGACCTCGGCCCGGGAGGCCCACTCGTGATCGGCCAGGTCGCCCAGCACCGTGTGCCTGACCGTCTGGGCATCGTCCAGATCGTCGGCCTGGCGCAGATAGCCCACCCGAGTGCCACCGCGTTTGGTGACCCGACCGGTGTCCGGTTCGAGGTCACCGGCCAGGATCCGGATGAGGGTGGACTTGCCATCGCCGTTGCGGCCCACGATGCCGATCCGGTCCCCAGCCGAGACCCCGACGGTCAGGTCCTCGATGACCTGGCGGTTCGGATAGGACAGACTGATCGCCTCGGCGCCGAGCAGGTGCACGTGGACTCCTTCTTCGAATGGTTCAGGTGGCCCCGATGGGCCCCGACCAGTCTAGTCGAGCACCCCTGCCGGTCCGGCGGGGCCCGTGGTGCGCAGCACCCGGGCCACGCCCGGGGTGGCCTCGAGCATCACGGCCAGGTCGAGCGCATGGTGCGCATCGCGGACCGGAAAGACCACGGTGGGCCCTGAACCCGAGAGCAGCGCGGCCAGGGCGCCGGCATCGCGCCCGGCCCGCATGATCGGCTCGATCCCCGGTTCCAGGTCGAGCGCGGCCGGCTCCATATCGTTGTGCAGCACCCCGGCCAGCCGTTCCGGGTCGCACCCGGCCAGGGCCTCCAGGACGGCGTCGCGCCTGGCCGCGGTGCGCTCGGCTGAGTCCACTGCGACACCGGCGGCACGCAGTTCGTCGAGTCTGCGGTAGACGGCCGGGGTGCTCAGCCCGGTGCCGGCGGTCGCGACCACCCAGTGGAAGCGCTGCCGGGTCATCACGGGGGTGAGCAGGTCTCCCCGGCCGGTGCCCACCGCGGTGCCGGCCCGCAGGGCGAAGGGGACATCGGCGCCGAGTCCAGCCGCGACCGCGTCGAGGCCGCCGGTGAAACCGCTGAGCCGTTTATAGGCCAGCAGGGCGGCGGCCGCGTCCGCCGAGCCCCCGCCCATCCCGGCGGCCACCGGCACGTTCTTCTCGATCTCGATCAGCACGGGAACTTCCGGTGCTCCCGCGGCGATCAGTGCCCTGATCGCCGCCAGGGCCAGGTTCGATTCGTCCAGCGGCACCGTGGGATCGGCGAACCGACCGCTCAGCCGCACCTCGAACTCCACTGCCGGCGTCAGGGTGATGGTCTCCGCGAGGTTGAGCGACTGGAAGACGCTCGTGAGGTCGTGGTACCCGTCGGAGCGCCGCGCACCGACGGCCAGCAGCAGGTTGACCTTGCCGAAGGCACGCGCGCTCACCGGCGCCGGCACCGCGGCCGGCGCTCCCACCCTGTGCGCCCGGGTCATAACGACTCGGCTCCTCCGGCCGTGGGTCCTACGGCAGGTGCCGGCCCTCCGGCGGGGACGATGGTCCGGCCCGCGGCGGCGATCCGCACGAAGTCGTGGACGTCGAGGCGCTCCCCGCGGGTCAGCGGGTCTATCCCGGCCGCCTGCAGCACCTCGCCCGCGCGGGCACCGGAGCCCACCCAGCCGGACAGGGCCGCGCGCAGCGATTTACGGCGCTGGGCGAAGGCCGCATCGATGAGCGTGAAGACCTCGCGCCGGCTCACCCCGGCCCGACCGGCCTCGCCCGCGGGATCGTCAAGGGCCGTGGGGTGGACCGTGATTCCCACCAGTCCCGAGCCCACATTGGGCGCCGGCCAGAAGACGTTCTTGCCGATGTCCGAACCGCGGTCCACCGTGCCGTACCACTGGGCTTTGACACTGGGAACCCCGTAGACACGGGACCCGGGAACGGCCGCCAGGCGGTCGGCGACCTCGGCCTGGACCATCACGAGCACCCGGCGCAGAGTGGGAAAGGTCTCGAGCATGTGCAGCAGAACGGGCACCGCCACGTTGTACGGCAGGTTCGCGACCAGGGCGCTGGGCGCGCGACCAGGTTCGGCCTCCGGCAGCTCGGCGACCCGCAGCGCGTCCTGTTCGACGAGTGCGAACCGGGCGCCGGGGCCGGCGTGCTCGGCGACGGTGGCCGGCAGGCGCCCCGCCAGCAGCCCGTCGATCTCGACGGCGGTGACCGGGTGCCCGGCGTCCAGCAGGCCCAGCGTCAGGGAGCCCAGGCCCGGGCCCACCTCGACCACGGGCTGCCCGGGTTCCAGGGCGGCCTCGGCGACGATCTTGCGCACCGTATTGGGATCGATGACGAAGTTCTGCCCCCGCTGTTTGGTGGGACGCAGGCCGAGCTCCGCGGCCAGGGCGCGGATGGTGGCGGCGGTCAAGAGTTCACTCACGCCTCAACCCTATGACATCGTGGCCCGGCACGGCTCGGTCGGCGGGGAACGAGGCGCCCGATAAGCTGGGGACATGGAACCGGACACTCTGCGCGCCCTCTTGGATCCCGCCTCCCTGGCCCTGCTGGACGGGGTCGAATACGAGCGGGGGCGGGAACTGCAGATCGCCACCCGATTGCGCTCGGAGCTGGCCGAAAGGGGGCTGCCGGCCGGCCTGGCCGCGGCCCTGGTCACCCAGGCGGAACTGCGGCAGGCCGCACCGGCGAAGTTCGGCCCCTTCGCGGATTCCCTTCTCTTCACCCGGGATGGTCTGGCCCAGGCCACCCGCCTGCCGGTCGCGGCCCACCACGCCGGGCGAATGCGGCAGGCCGCACTGCGCGCCGGCCTGGACTTCGAGTCCGCTCCGATCGCCGATCTGGGCTGCGGCATCGGCGCGGATTCCCTGGCCTTCGGTGGGCTGGGGGCCCCGGTGATCGCCATCGACGCCGATGAGGTCACCGCAGCCCTGGCCGCCTATAATCTGCGCCACCTGGAGAAGGTCACCGTCGAACACGGGCGGGCCGAGGATTTCGACCCCGAGCGCGCCGAACTCCTGTGGCTGGATCCGGCCCGGCGCTCCGGCACCAAGCGCGGCGGGCAGGCCCGCCGGCTCAACGACCCCGAGGACTTCTCCCCCAGCCTGTCCTGGGCCTTCGGCGCGGCGGCGGACTATGCGGGCACCGGAATCAAGCTGGGGCCGGCCCTGGACCACGGGCTGATCCCCGCGGGCTGGGAGGCCCAGTGGGTCTCACACACAGGCGATGTGGTCGAGGTCGCCCTCTACCATGGGGCCGCCGCCCGCGCCCCCGGCCGCACCGCACTGGTGCTGGGCCCGGCCGGCGCCGCCGAGGTGTCCCAGGCCGACCTGCCCGCGACCGCGACCCCGGAGGACGGACTGGGCACCCTGGGCACGTATCTGTTCGAGCCCGATGGCGCGGTGATTCGGGCGGGACTCGTCACCGCCCTGTGCGGCCCGCTGGGCGCCCACCGGCTGCACGAGCAGATCGCCTATCTCACCGGCGAGCGCCCGGCCGGGGGAACCGCCGCCCGCCTGGTGCGCACCTTCCGGATCGTCGACACCCTGCCCACCAAGGTCAAACCGCTGCGCGCCGAACTCATTCGGCGCGGTGTCGGGCGGGTGGTGATCAAGAAGCGGGGCGCCGACATCGTCCCCGACGTTCTGCGCAGACAGCTCCGCCTGCCCGCCGGTGATCCGGCTACCCTGGTATTCACCCGGTTGGGCGATCGGCACATCGCCCTGCTGGTCGAAGAAGTCGTCGAGGAAACGAAGGACCGTCCATGACCCGTCTGCCCACGCTCATCTCACCGGCCGAACTCGACGAGCTGTTCGCCGGGGCCCGTCCCCCTGTCGTCCTCGACGTCAGATGGACTCTGCCGCGCCCGGACGGACGCGAGGACTTCATGCTGGGCCATATCCCCGGCGCCCTCTACGTCTCGCTCGATGACGAACTGGCCGCCCCCGCACATGACGACCCGATGGCCGGCCGACATCCGCTGCCCGATCCACAGGGCTTCCAGGCGACGGTGCGGGCCTGGGGCGTCGACGAGGACTCCACCGTCGTGGTCTACGACGACAACCAGTCCCTGGGCGCGGCCCGCGCCTGGTGGCTGCTGCGCTGGGCGGGCAAGACCGATGTGCACGTGCTCGACGGGGGTCTGGGCGCATGGCAGCAGGCCGGCCTGCCCCTGGCGGGTGGGCCCTTCGTGCGACCGCGGCTGGGGACCTTCACCGTCACCGGTGGACACCGCCCGGTGATCGACGCCGCGGGTGCTGCGGATTTGGGCGCCAGGGGCCGGTTGATCGACTCCCGGGCCCCTGAGCGCTACCGCGGGGAGGTCGAGCCGATGGATCCCCGGGCCGGTCACATCCCGGGAGCCCTGAACCGGCCGACGACGGAGAACATCGATCCGTCCACCGGTAGGTTCAAGGACCCCGCGACCCTGCGCGCCGAGTTCGAGCGGGTCGCCGGCGCCGACACGCTTGCGGGCGCCGCCTCGGCCGCGGCCGCCGCTGCGTCCCCGCAGGAGCCGGCCGGTGAGCTGGGTGTGTACTGCGGCTCCGGGGTGACCGCCTGCCACAATCTGCTGGCCCTCGACACCCTGGGTGTGACCGCCGCCCTCTACCCCGCCAGCTGGTCCGGCTGGTCTGCCGACCCGCAGGCGCCTGCCGCCACCGGCGACTGAGGCCACCCGCCCCGCTCACCGTCCCACCGACTCACCGAACGCTAGGATCTACTCATGGTGACTTTCGCGCGTTCAGCCCGTTCCACCCTCGGCGTCGAATGGGAGCTCGCCCTGCTCGACCGCCACTCGCTCGACCTGGTCCCCGCGGCCGCTGCCGTGCTCGAGCGCACCGCGCAGGTCCCCGCTCTGGAACGCAGTGTGGTCGGCGAGATGCTGACGAACACCGTCGAGGTGGTCTCGGGAGTGCACACGGACGTCTCCGGGGTGATCGGCGACCTGCGCGGGAAGGTTGAGGCTCTGACCCCGCTGACAGATGCCCTGGACATCGACTTGATGTGTGCGGGCACCCACCCCTTCGCCCTCTGGCAGAACCAGACGGTCACCGACAAGGACCGCTACGCCGAACTGATCAACCGGACCCAGTGGTGGGGCCACCATATGCTCATCTACGGGGTCCACACGCATGTGGGAATCGACTCGCGCGAGAAGGTGCTGCCGATCCTGGGCGCGCTGCTGGCCTATGTGCCGCACCTGCAGGCCGTCAGCGCCTCGAGTCCGTTCTGGGAGGCGACCGACACGCGCTACGCCTCGAATCGCGCGATGATGTTCCAGCAGCTGCCGACCGCCGGGCTACCCTTCCAGTTCGAGACCTGGTCGGCCTATGAGAAGTACGTCGCGGACATGATGCACACCGGGGTGATCGACGAGATCAACGAGATCCGCTGGGACATCCGGCCCTCGCCGGGCTGGGGCACGATCGAGGTGCGGGTGTGCGACGGCATCCCCACGCTGGACGAGATCGCCGCGGTCACAGCCTTCGTCCAGTGCCTGGTCGACGATTTCTCCGAACGGCTGGACCGCGGGGAGACCCTGCCGCGGATGCCCGACTGGTTCCATGTGGAGAACAAGTGGCGGGCCGCCAGGTACGGGATGGAGGCGATCATCATCGAGAACGCCGCCGCCGAGGAGCGGCTGGTCACCGAGGTGATCGCCGACGAGGTCGCCCGCCTGGAGCCCGTCGCCGAGCGCCTGGGCTGTGCGGAGGAGCTGGCGGGCATGCTGCGCTTCGCCGAGGTCGGGGCCAGCTACCAGCGCCAGCGCGCGGTGTTCGAGCGCACGGGCGACCTCAAGGAGGTCGCCCGCCTCCTGGTCGAGGAGTTCAAGACCGGCGCCATCTGACCGGACTCCAGCGGTGGCTCCACAAATACATGTGTGGCTCGAAAACTCATGAGTTCGCGAGCCACACGCGTATTTGTGGAGCCACCGTCAGGCTTTTACAGACCGCCCTGGATCTTCGCCGCGTGGCCGGCCCACTCCTTCGCGCGCAGGGCCTGCTTCTGGGTCTTGCCGCCGCCGGACTTCGCCAGCACGGGCACGAACTCGATCTCGCGCGGGTTCTTGTACCGTGCCAGATGACCGCGCAGGTGCTCCAGGATCTCCTCGGCCGTGGTCTGCACACCGTCTTCGAGCACGACGAAGGCCTTGGGGCGTTCGCCCCAGTGTTCGTCGGGCACCCCGATGACGGCAACATCGGTCACGCCCGGGAAGGCGTTGATAGCCTGCTCGACCTCGATGGTGGAGATGTTCTCACCGCCGGAGACGATGATGTCCTTGGCCCGATCGCGCAGTTCGATGTAGCCGTCCGGGTGCATAACCGCCAGGTCGCCGGAGTGGAACCAACCGTGGGCGAACGCCTTGGCGGTGGCCTCGGGGTTCTTGTAGTAGCCCTTCATGACGTTGTTCCCGCGCATCACCACCTCGCCCATCGTCTGGGCGTCGGCGGGCACGTCGACCAATTCGCCGTCCACCGGTTCCCGGTAGACCACGCGCACGGGGTCGAAGGTCACCATGCCAACGCCCTGCCTGGCCTGCTTGGCCGCACGGGCATCGGCGTCCAGGTCCGCCCAGGGGCTCTGCCACTGGTTGTACGTGTAATTGCCATAGGTCTCCGTGAGCCCATAGGAGTGCTGGACCGTGAAGCCCATATCGTGGATCCGCTTGAACATCGTGGGACTCGGCGGAGCGGCGGCGGTGCCGATCACCAGTTCGTAGTCCAGCCGGTGGGCCGCCGGATCGTTCATCAGGGTGGAGACCACAGTGGGCGCACCGTTGAGCCGGTTGATCCCGTGCAAGTCGATCAGCCGCCAGATCTCCGGGCCGCGGACCTCGCGCAAGCACACCTGCTTGCCCCCGACCGAGGCCACGGCCCAGGAATTGCACCAGCCCTGGCAGTGGAACATCGGCAGGGTCCACAGCAGGTTGGTGTCCATCCCGAAGCGCAGGTGGACCACCTGGGACAGGGCGTTGAGGTAGGCGCCGCGGTAGCTGTACTCCACGCCCTTGGGCGCGCCGGTCGTGCCCGAGGTGTAGTTGATGGACAGCAGCTGGTTCTCATCGCGGACCGTCCAGTCCAGTTCGGAGCCGTCCGCCTCCCCAGCGGCCAGGAACTCGGGTGCCCGGACGACCCGCACCCCGGCGGGATCGACTGGGAGCTCCGGCTGGTTCGCATAGAGCTCGTCGCGGGCCAGCACCACCGTGGTGGTGGTTTCCAGGTCTGGCACAATCGCCGCGATGTCCGGCCAGTACTGGGTATCGCACACCAGCAGTTTGGCGCCCGAGTGGTTGAGGATGTAGCGGACCTCATCGGCGGCCAGCCGGGTGTTGATCGGGACCAGGACCGCATCGATCAACGGAACCGTGAAGGTCGAGTAGAAACTCACCGGGGTGTTGGGCACCATATAGGCGATCCGGTCCCCGGGTTCGATCCCGGCGGCCAGGAAGGCGTGTGCCCAGCGTTCGACGTCCTCCCGCACCTGCCGATATGTCCAGGCCGAGTCACCGTACGCCAGCGCGGTGCGCTCGGCGAAGACCGAGGAGGAACGCTCAAGGAAGGAGATCGGGGTGAGCTGGGTGGTCCAGGGGTTCATGCCGGCCTTTCTAAACAGGGATCCGCACAGCTTCTCACGCCGCGGGTTCCCCCTCAGATTAGGCCGGGTGTGCACCGGGCCGGTCATAAACCGTCATGTTGTGTCATGCAGTTCCCATCCCCCGGTCCGCGCGGCTCCCCCGGTCTCAGCCCTTCACGCGCCTCGTGTGGCCGCCCCATTCCCGTTCCCGCAGTGCGTACTTCTGGATCTTGCCCGTCGAGGTCTTCGGCAGGACCGGCACGAACTCCACATCGCGCGGGTTCTTGTAGCCGGCCAACCGCTCGCGCAGGAACTCGCGCACCTCCTCGGCGGTGGCCGCGGATCCCTCGGCCAGCACGATGAAGGCCTTGGGACGCTCGCCCCATGTGTCGTCGGGCACTCCGACAACCGCCACATCGGTCACTCCGGGGAAGCCTGCAATGGCCTGCTCGACCTCGATGGTGGAGATGTTCTCACCGCCGGAGACCACCACGTCCTTGGCCCGATCGCGCAGTTCGATATAGCCGTCCGGGTGCATCACGCCCAGGTCGCCGGAGTGGAACCAGCCGCCGGCGAAGGCAGCCTCGGTCGCCGCCGGGTCGGCGTAGTAGCCCTTCATGACGTTGTTCCCGCGCATCACGACCTCACCCATGGTCGCCGCGTCTGCCGGCACATCGACGAGTTCCTCACCCGGTACCGCCGGAGCCACGACGCGGGCGCGTTCGGCGACGATCATCCCGACCCCCTGCCTGGCCTGCAGGCCGGCCCGGGTCTGCTGATCGAGTTCTGCCCAGGCGTCCTGATACTGGTTGACGGTGTAGGGGCCATAGTTCTCCGTGAGTCCGTAGACGTGGACGACCGAGAAGCCCATGGCCCCCATCCGGGTGAGGATCGTGGGGCTGGGCGGGGCGCCTGCGGTGGTGATGGTCACCGCCGCCGCCAACTCATGGGACTCGGTGGCATCGAGGATCGTCGAGACCACCGTGGGAGCGCCGTTGAGGTGGGTGATGCCGACGGTGTCGATCAACCGCCAGATCTCCGGACCCCGGACTTCGCGCAGACAGTACTGGGTGCCGCCGGAGGCCACCAGCGCCCAGCCCGTGCACCAGCCGTTGCAGTGGAACATCGGCAGGGTCCACAGATACCGCGAGTCGGTGTCGAACCCGGAGTGGACGATCTCCGAGAGCGCATTGAGGTAGGCCCCGCGGTGGGTGTACATCACGCCCTTGGGCTTGCCGGTGGTCCCTGAGGTGTAGTTGATCGACAGGGTCCGGTTCTCGTCGTCGACGCTCCACTCCACTGGACTGGCGTCGCCCGCGGCCCCCGCGAGGAATTCCGCGCGTGTGAGTACCCGGGTGCCCGCCGGGTTGGCCCGTGGCGCCGGGCGTTCGGCGTATTGTTCATCGTCGATGAGCACGATCGTCTCGACCGTACTCAATTCGGCGGCCACCGCGGTCACCGCAGGCCAGTACTGGCTATCGATGACGAGGACCTTCGCACCCGAGTGGTCCGCGATATAGCGGACCTCCGCGGGCGCCAGCCGGGTGTTGACCGGCACCAGCACGGCATCGATCAGCGGCACCGCGTACATCGACATGAGTGTCTCCGGCAGGTTCGGCATCATATAGGCCACCCGGTCCCCGGCCTCGACTCCCAGCGCGCGCAGGGCCCTGGCACGGACCTCGACGGCCTCGCGTAGTTCTGCATAGGTCAGGGATTCCGTTCCGTGGACCAGGGCGGGTTTGGCCGGGAAGACCTCGGCCGAACGGGCGAGATAGGACAGGGGTGTGAGTTGCGTGATCCAGGGTTGCATCATGGCCTCTCTGTCAGTGATGTGCCCTTCAGTGTAATTCGGACCACTTGCCCAGCTTCGGGGAACGACATCTGCGGTCATCTTTCCATATACTCGATTATGACAACCTCCATTGATGGAAAGGCATATCATGGGCCACCGACGACACACAGCCATTGCGGCCGCCGCGCTCATCACAACCCTCGGACTCACCGCTTGCTCGGGCGGACGGGCCGAATCCCAAGACGACGGACAGACCGCTCCCGAGGCCGCACAGGCCCCCAGCGGTTCCGCCGACCAGCCGGTCGACTCCCCGGCCGCGGAGCAGGGCGACGGAGCCGCTGCCCCGGCAGACGACGATGCGGCCGCCGGCGGAGCGGTCCCCGCCTGGGCCAAGGAGCCGACCTCCGGCGGTGAGGAGATCGCCTCAATCGACGCAGGAGACGTCAATGTCAAGGTCTTCCAGATGGGCGTGGAGAAGGCCCCCAAGGAGGGCCGCTGGGTCGACCCCGACACCAAGAAGCCGTTGATCGCCAAGGGCGACGACATCGTTTTCGTCAACTACGTCGTGACCAACAACGGCGATCCGATCGATCTGGGTTCCAGCCTGGTCAAGGTCACCCCCAAGTACGACGACTGGAAATACGCCCAGGGAATGGGTGGGATCACCGACAGCTCACTGTCGAAGAAGGTGGGCATCGAGACGAGTGCGATCGCCAACCGGGCCGATCCGACCGTCTATCCCTTCGCCAAGGGGGAACATTTCAGTTATGGGGAGAACTTCCACTACCAGAAGAATTCGCCCATCACATTCAAGGTCAGCATCACCCCGGTCGACGATGCGGGCAAACTCGTCCACGCTGAGCGGACCGAGCAGGAGGGCAAGGGCACCATCGCCTGAACCCGCCCACAGCGCTGCATGTGCAAGGCTCCCCCTGTAACCTCCAGGGGGAGCCTTGCACATGAGACGGCCCGGGCCCGTGGGCCGCGGCGGCTCAGACAGTCAGACTGCGGCGGAGTTCGGGCCAGGCGGCGGCGAACCCGGGGTGCAGATCGTAGTCGGCCACCTCGTTAAGCGGCACCCAGCGCAGTTCGACGCTCTCGGCGTCGGTGATCGTCTCCTGCAGCCGTGCGGTGGCCCTGGCCACTACGGTCGTATAGGACCAGCCGTGCTTGTCGACCACATGGGTGTCGATGATCTCGATGCCCGTGCCGTCGAGATCCGGCACGCCGGCCTCCTCGTTGGATTCGCGGATCGCGCCCTGCACCGGGGTCTCGCCCTGGTCGATCGCCCCACCTGGCACTCCCCAGGTTCCGCCGTTGGCCGACCACCAGATCCGATGCTGGAGCAGCACGCCGCGCGCGGGATCGTGGATGAGCAGGCCGGCTGCCCCGTACAGACCCCAGAACCTGCCGTCGGGGGTTTCGGTCCAGCCGTCGCCCGACCGGCGGCGCGCCCGCAGACCGGCGTGTGAGGGACGTGGCGGATTTCCCAGGGGGAAGTCTGCGGTGGGCGGGTGATTGTCGGCTGAGAAACGCGACCAATCGGCCTGTGCGAAGCGCTCCTCGATGCCCTGGGACCTATCTGGGGCCGGACCGGCCCCGCGGTACCCCCTCCCGCCGCTTGCGCCGGCGGGGGAAGTGGGCCGGCTGGAATCGGACCGGGTGGGTTCGGCGGGAGAATCAGACACAGACGTCCTCGACTTCCAGAGAGGAATCGACTCCGAAACCGAAGTCGCTGGCGGGCAAACCGCGGGAGACTATCTCGGCGCCCAGCGCCGCGACC
The DNA here is from genome assembly GCF_024580695.1 of Brevibacterium sp. 91QC2O2. Taxonomy (NCBI): domain Bacteria; kingdom Bacillati; phylum Actinomycetota; class Actinomycetes; order Micrococcales; family Brevibacteriaceae; genus Brevibacterium; species Brevibacterium sp. 91QC2O2. The sequence goes on from NZ_JANIJY010000003.1 coordinate 126,604, forward strand.
ATCGCCCCGTTGTCCGTACACAGGTCCAGGGGCGGCACCCGCAGCGTCACCCCGTGCTTGGCGCAGGCCTCGGCCAGGGTTTCGCGCAGGCGGCGGTTGGCGGCTACTCCCCCACCCAGCAGGACGTGGTCGATCCCCGTATCCTCGGCGGCCATGAGCGTCTTCCTCACCAGCACGTCGACGATCGCGGTTTCGAAACTGGCTGCCACATCGGCCAGCCGGGTCCGGTCCCCGCCGGCGTCGACCCTGGCGCGGTCGGCGGTGACATAGCGCAGCGCGGCGGTCTTCAGCCCGGAGAAGGAGAACGAGTACCGGCGCTCGGGCCGGCGCAGATCCTTCGCATTCATCAGACCCCGGGGGAATGCCACCGCAGCGGGGTCGCCCGGCGTGCCGGGACCCGCGGGACCGTCGAACCCGCCCAGGGCGGCCTTGGAGATATTGGGACCGCCCGGATAGTCCAGGCCCAACAGGCGGGCCACCTTGTCGAAGGCCTCTCCTGCGGCATCGTCGATCGTCGAGCCGAGCATGGTCACGCCCGAGACGATATCGGTGATCTTGAGGATCTCCGTATGCCCCCCGGAGACCAGCAGCGCCAGGGTCGGGGTGACCAGTCCGGGCGAGTCCGGGGCGACCAAGTCCACGGCCACGTGGGCGGCCAGATGGTTGACCCCGTACAGGGGCTTGCCGGTGGCAGCGGCCAGGCCCTTGGCCGCGCACACGCCCACCAGCAGGGCACCGGAGAGCCCGGGGCCGGCGGTGACCGCGATCGCGTCGATCTCGTCCAACCCCACCTGGGCCCGGTCCAGGGCCGCCCGGATCACCGGGGTGAAGGATTCCACATGGGCACGGCTGGCGACCTCCGGGACGACCCCGCCGAAGCGGACGTGTTCGTCCATCGAGGATGCCACGGAGTTCGTCAGCAGGGTGTGCCCGCGCACGATGCCCACCCCGGTCTCATCGCAGGAGCTTTCGATGCCCAGGACGAGGGGGCCCTGTGCGCTGTCAGTCATCATCGTCATCTTCTTCGTGTATCGAGATTTTCCCGGGGACGGTTCCCGTCCTCAGGCCAGGGGCTCGCGGGCCAGCTGGGCGTAACGCGCGCTCAGCGCGTCCTCCCCCGGGTCGGCCATTCCGGTGCCCAGGGCCGAGGCCAGCATCCGCAGGTGCGTCTCCCACACCGGGCCGAACTCGGGGGTGGCGGCGCGGGCGGCCGATTCGGTTTCGAAAGTCTGGGCCAGGGAGACCCGGGTGGCGGTGCCGTCCGCCGTGGGTGCCAGAGACAGGCCGACTCGGCCGAGGCCGGCCAGATCGAGTAGTACGTGAACGCCCGCCACACAGCTGAGCACCTGAGCGGCCAGGGTTTCGGCGGGGCCGAAGACGAAGGCGATCCGCTCCGGATCGTCACCGCCGGTACCACCGGTGGCGTCCCCGGTGCGCTGCCAGACCGCGAACCACTCCCCGCAGCGCACGGGGTCCGTGGCCAGCAGCCAAACATGGGCCGGATCGGCCGCGACGTCGACGCGCAGGAGCAGATCGACTCCGTCCTCCCAGGACGACAGTTCGGCGGCGATGTTCACGGTCGTGGGCGCCGGCGGGTCGCCGAGATAGCCGGAGGAGGAGATCATAGCCTTCAATCTATCAGCAGCGCGCGCATCACAAGCGCGTCCGCGTCATGGTAGTAGCCCGGCCGCCGGCCCAGCTCGGCGAAGCCCAGGGAGCGGTAGAGGCCCAGCGCCGGGGAGTTGTCATCGCGCACGTCGAGGTAGACGGCCTCGGCCCCATTCGAACGGGCCAGGTCGATCAGCCCGGTCAACAGCGTGCGCGCAATCCCCCGACCGCGAGCGCTCGGGGCGGTGGCGATGGTGAGAACCTCGGCCTCCCCGCCGGCCACGCTCAGCCCGGCGTAGCCCAGCAGCTCATCGGTACCGGCATCGCGCACCACCCGGAAGTGGTTCCCCGGTCCGGCCAGCTGGGCCAAGAAGAACTCGGTGGTCCAGGTGTCAGGCCCGAAGGCGAGCCGGTCCAGGGCCACGACCTCGTCGACGTCGAACCACCGCATCCGGCGGATGATGGGATCAGGCGTGCAGGGGCTTGGCATCCGGTTCCCGCAGGTACAGGGGAGTCACCGGCAGCAGGTCACGGCCGGCGGCCCGGGCGCGAAGTGCCGCGCGCGCCACATCGGCGGCCAACGGTTCGGCGCACTGCGGGAAGTCCGAGGCTCCCAGCAACTCCGTGTAGAGATCGAAGCCGATACCGGCGTGCAGCACCCCTGCACGCGGGTGGACGGCCGCCAGGTCGGCGGGCTTGGAGACGTCTGGGCCGGAGACCACCACGGGCAGGCCGGCCTCGTCCAGCCCCCGGTACAGGGTCCAGTAGACCTCTTTGCGGCGCGCATCGGTGGCCACCAACAGGGTCCGCCCCGCGGCCTGCGGACGCCCGTAGACGCGCAGCGCCAGACCGTCGTGGCTGGGCCAGCCGGCGATCGGCACGTCACGGCCGACGGCAGCGCCCAGTCCCATGGCGATCCCGGCGCGCAATCCGGTGAAGGGCGCGGGTCCCACGCCCACGATCACCTGATCGATGGAGGGCGCGGCGGCCAGGAGTTCCTGCAGCGCCGGGCCCAGGTGTTCCGCGTGCTTGCGGGCATGGGTCTCGCTCCACTGGGCCACGACGGTTTCGCCGTCGAGGATCGCGGCCGAGGCCGCCCCCGATGAGTCAAGGGCCAGGGTGATCATTTTTCGTCTTCCTTCGTTTCCTTCTGCACGTGCGGTTCGCGCGCGCCCGCATCCTGTGGCGGGGACGCCAGCAGGGTCAGTCGGTGGGCCCACGGGGCACCGCGGCCGGTGAGGACCACCGTTCTGCGTTCGGATTCCGGATCCTCGTCGGGGCGGTCCAGCACGATCTCCAGGCGCTCGTCATCGAGCTGTTCGGCCATCCCCGCGCCCCATTCGACGATGGTGATGGATTCTTCGAGTTCGGAGTCCAGGTCCAGATCGGCCAGCTCCGTCTGTCCGTCCAGCCGGTAGGCGTCAACGTGGACGAGGTTGGGTCCGGTACCGCGGGACTTGTGTTCACGGGCGATGACGAAGGTGGGCGAGGATATCCGCCCTTTGACGTTCAGCCGCGATCCCAGCGCCTGGGTGAACGTCGTCTTGCCCGCGCCCAGATTGCCGGTCAGGATGATGAGGTCGCCTGCGCGCAGGAGTGGGGCCAGGCGCGCCGCGAAGTCCTCCAGCGCCTCGAGGTCGGCGATCTCGAGTGTCACGGTCAGCTGATCGGTCATGCGCCCTCCCCGGATTCCCCTGCCACGCGGGCCACGCGCCCGGAGATGCAGGTGACGAACTCGTAGTTGATCGTCTCCGCCCAGCCGGCCCAGTCGTCGGCGGTTGGGGCACCGGCATCGGGGCCGAACAGCACGGCCTCGTCCCCGGGGGCGACGCCGTGGTCCGCCGGCCCCAGGTCCACGATGAACTGGTCCATCGCGATCCGGCCCACCTGCGGGTAGCGGCGGCCGCCGATGAGCACTTCCGCCCGGCCCGAGACCGTGCGCGGGATGCCGTCGGCATAGCCGCCGGCCACCAGGGCGAAGCGGGTGTCCTGCGGTGCCCTGTACATGTATCCGTACGAGGCCCCGTGACCGGCGGCTACCTCCTTGACCGTCAGGACCCGTGAGCGCAAGCTCATGGCAGGGCGCAGGCCCAGATCCGCCGGGGTCTCCTCGGGGAACGGGCTGAGCCCGTAGATGCCCAGGCCCACCCGGGCCATGGTGCCGGGGAACGGATCCAGCGCCAGCGCGCCAGGGGTGTTCGCAGCGTGGATGTCGAGCTCGTCTGCGGCTCCCAGCCCCGGATGGGCCTCGAGCAGGGAGCGGATCCGGCCGATGAAGGCCTCGAAGACCTCGAGCTGCTCGGCCGTGGCGGGGTCGCCGGGTTCGTCCGCCTTCGCCAGGTGGGTCATGATCCCCACGATCCGCAGGGGCGCGCCGGTCACGTCCGCGCCGGCAGCCGGGGTGCCGGCCGCGGGGGCGGCGTCGAGCGCGCTCAGGGCGGGGAGGAAAGCGGCCAGCTGTTCGGGGGTGAAGCCGTTGCGTCCCAGGCCGGTGTCGCATTTCAGGTGGACCCGCGGGACGACCCCCGCGGTCCGGCCGGCCGCGATGATGGGGTCCAGGGCCCAGGCCCCGGGCAGGGCCAGTTCGATCCCGGCGGCCACGGCCTCGGCCAGGTCGGTGCCGACGTCGTAGAGCCAGGCCAGGATGCGGGCCTCGGCGGCTCCGGGGGTGCCGGCCGCGGCGAGTTCGCCCAGCAGATCGGCCAGCTGCAGGGCCTCGGGCACGGTGGCCACGCCGAAGTCGCGCACTCCCCCGGCCAGCGCCGCCGGCACCACATGGGCGATACCGTGGCCGTAGGCGTCGGCCTTGACCACTGCCATGAGTGTGGCAGGGGCGATCTGGGCGGCCAGCACGCGCACATTGTGGGTGATCGCCGATTGGTCGATCCGGGCTGTGCAGACGGTGGTGGCGTATTCGGTGACGGGTTTCATCGTGTCCTCGATAGATGGGAGGGGATGGTGGGTGCCGGCCGCATCGGATTCGGTGGCAGGCATGTGGCGATGCGCTCGATGAAGGCCCGTGCATGGGTGGGCGTGGGCCCGGCCGCGGGCCGCGTGCCTATCCGGTTGTGCAGCAGCACGCCAGCGGCGGCCAGCAGGGCCGAGGTCTGGTTCCCACGGTGGGCGCCGGTGGCCAGCAGGGCGCCGAGGATGCCGGCGAGCACATCGCCCGAGCCGGCAGTCGCCAGGTTCGCGGGTCCCGGGGTCGGAGCGTAGACGGCGCCGGCCGGGGTTGCGATGAGGGTCTGGTGGCCCTTGAGCAGGACGACGGCTCCCACGGCCGCGGCGATCCCCCGGAGCGCGGCGAGGCGCTGCTCGGGGTCGTCCAGGTCCGGTCCGGTGGGCGCGTGGTCGGTGCCCGGGCCCTCGGCTCCGCCCGGTGCCGAACTCCGATCCTGGTCTGCGGCCGCTTCCGGGACGGGGGACGGCTCCAGCAGGCCGGCGCGGGCCAGTCCCGTGTACAGGGTGCGGAACTCCCCCACATGCGGGGTCAGAATGGATCCGGCGGGCAGGGCCGCTCCGGCGCCCAGCAGTGCAGGAACCTGGAGCAGGGCACCGGCGTCGAGCACGAGAGGAGCATTGGCCTCGATGGCGGTGGACAGAAGTTGGGCGACCTGCACCTCGTCCGGGGCGCCGGGGCCGGTCAAAAAGGCCCGACAGCGGCCGGGGGCGTCCAGCTCACCCGGCACGGCCTCGGGCACCGTGTCGATGATGGCACGGCGCAGCTTCTTCGCACCGAACACCCGCACCATTCCCAGGCCGCATGCCACGGCTGCGCCGGTGGCCAGCCGTCCCGCGCCCGGGTATTCGGGGGAACCTGCCAGCACACCCAACACCCCGCGCGAATACTTGTGGTCAGCGGGTCCCGGATAGGGCAGGAGTCCGGCCAGGTCCGCATCCTTGACTTCGGCGATGGTCCGGGACTCGGGCACCCGGCTCAAGTCCAGTCCGATGTCGATGACCTCCGTGGGCAGGCCGGCCAGCACCAGGCCGGCTTTCTGCGCGCCGAAGGTCACGGTCAGATCGGCCGGCACGTGGACCGTTGCCCGGCGACCGGTGGACGCGTCCACGCCGGTGGGCACGTCCACGGCAACGATCAGGGGCAGGGGCCCGCAGCGGTGCGCCGGATCGTCCCACGTCTTTAGCCAGGCGGTGATGAGGTCTGCGATGGGGCCGGTCGGCTCCCCGGTGGCCCCGGTGCCCAGGATTCCGTCGATGACCAGATCCGCACAGGCCAGCGGGCCACGGGCCAGGGCTTCCCAGGGCGCGGTTGCCGACTCCGTGGAATCGGCATCGGTGAGGGCCGCGGTGGACGCCCGGTCCCCGGTCAGAGCGGGGGTCTCCGGTGCGGAGTAGAGCAGGGCACCGGCCGAGCGTGCCGCGGCCAGACCCGCGGGGTGGACGGTACCGAGCACCGGCACGATCGTCACCTGGGCCCCGCGCGCGGCCAGATTCGCAGCGACGTACAGGGCGTCTCCACCGTTGTTACCCTTGCCGGCCAGGACGACCACGCGGGCGCCGGTGACCGCCCCGCGGTGGGCGATGAGCAGTCTGCGGCAGGCACTGGCCAGTCCCGCTGCGGCCCGACGCATCAGGGCCCCACCCAGCCCGGCGTCCAACAGGGGACGTTCCGCGGCGCGCACCTGGGTCGCGGTGTAGGCAATCTGCATACTTCCCAGGGTAGTACGTGCCGCGCGCCACAGCAGGGTTGGCCGTGTCCCGGTCCCGGCACGCCGCAGCGTCTTCCAGTGTCGACACAGTCAGGACCGTGCGGACACAAGCCGGGTTCGGTGGTGTCGCAAAAGTAGGAAGGTGTCATAAAAGGGTGATTCGCACTCCGATTCACCAGAACTTTGTGACACCTTCCTACGTTTGCGCCTGTGGACTGATCTGCGACCACGGCTTCGGGGGCTGGGGATACTCAGGCCGTTTTCCACAACCCGGCCTACATGCCTTGGAGCGCAGTTGCGATTCGACCATGCTGACCAGATGACCGAATCCCAGGAAGAACTCCGAAGGAAGTTCCCACCGCGCTACTGGGCGCCGGGCGTGCGCCGCTTCAATGCGCCCTTCCTCATCACAACGGAGCAGGCCCGAGACTTCGGCGTCACTTCGCACCAAATGAAAACTCGGCAGGCCGCACCCGTGCTCCACGGCGTCCGGTCGGTTCCGGGACGTTTCGAAGAACTCCAGGTGCCCGACTGGGCCGATGCCCGATGGGAGGAACTGCATACCAGGGCCCGGGCCTTCCAGCTCCTTCATCCGCGGTCCGTTGCAGGTGGATTGTCCGCGGCGTTCCTCTACGGCTATCCGCTCCCCCTGAGCGCAGATCTGGACAACCTGCACGTCACCGTACCGGGTAGTGCCGAACGCCACCGGATCACCGGGGTGACCAGTTCCCGGTCCAAGCTGTTTTGGCCGGTCGAACGTTATGGCATTCGACTCAATGCGGGTCCGTACATGTTGATGGAACTGGTCGACGAACTCGCAGAAGACGAGCTGATAACGGTCATCGAAGCCGTGGTCGGGGGCTGGCGGGGCCCGCCAGAGCTATCCGTGGCCGATCTGCGCGAGCGCATCGTGTCCGCGCCACACGACCGTCGCACATCCCGGTTGCTCACGACCGTCGACCGTGCCAGAGACGGGGTCCGGTCGCCGAAGGAGACCGAATATAGATTGGCCTGCGTCGCAGCTGGGCTGCCCGAGCCCATACCCAACTTCCTGGTCAGGATCGCTTCGGGCAGAGTCCGCGAGGTAGACCTGGCATTCGAGGACTACCGGGTCGGTTTCGAGTACCACGGACGTGATCACTTCAACGATCGAGCTGCCCGCACCCTTGATGCGAACAGGGCGGACGATCTGCGAAACGTCGGATGGCACATGATCGACGGCTATGGCGGAACCCCTGTATCCGACTACCTCGCACGAATCGAACGTGCGCTGAGACAGCGGGGGTGGCCGGGCCCACCGCACCTCCCCGGTTCGGTGGTGTCGCAAAAGTAGGAAGGTGTCGTAAAAGGGTGGTTCGCACTCCGATTCACCAGAACTTTGTGACACCTTCCTACGTTTGCGCCACCGTCCTATCGCTAGACCAGCAGCCTGCGGCGGGCGAGCTCCGCCAGGAACAGCGCATGGTCGGCCAGTGCCGTATCCGTATGGCGGGCCCTGGGCGAATGATTCGCCTGCCAGTCCTGCGGGTCCACATCCGCCAAAGCCGCCCCGAAATGGCCATAGGATCCGGGGACGGCCTGCAGCACACGGGAGAAGTCCTCGCTGGCGGTGCGCGGATGCTCCATCGTGTGCACCCGCTGCGCCCCGAACAGCTCCCCTGCGCACTCCAGGTAGAAGTCGGCCTCCGCATCGTCATTGATGGTCGCGGGCACCACGGTTGCGAAGTCGACCTCGGCGCGCAGTCCATGTGCCGCGGCCGCCCCTTCGATCAGCCGGGGCAGTTCCCGTGCACAGTATTCGGTCGTCTCCTGGGAGAAGGTCCGCACCCCGGCGATGAAGGTCGCCTCGTCGGGGATGATGTTCGGCGCGGTCCCGGCGTTGAACTGACCGACGGTCAGCACGATCGGGTCGAAGGGGTCGATCCGGCGGGTCACCCAGACCTGCAGCTGCCCGATGATGTCGGCGGCCGCCTGGATCGGGTCGAGCGCGGCATAGGGCCGGGCGGCATGTCCTCCGCGCCCATGCACCGTGACGTTCAACCGGTTGAAGGCCGCCATATACGACCCGCGGCGCGAATACACGTTCCCGGCCGGCTGATCGGCGGACACATGCACTCCGTAGGCCGCGATGACGGGGACCCCCACCACGTCCAGCAGGCCCTCGGCCAGCATCCTGCCCGCTCCGTCCTGGCCCTCCTCGCCCGGCTGGAACATGAACAGGACGTCGCCGGCCAATTCCCCGCGGATCGCGTGGAGCAGATGGACCGCGCCCACCAGCCCGGTGGTGTGCAGATCGTGGCCGCAGGCGTGCATTGCCCCGTTGGTCGAGGCGAAGTCGAAACCGGTCGCCTCCGTCACCGGCAGGGCGTCCATATCGGCGCGCAACAGCACGGCCCGAGGGTGTTCCGGATCCCGCCGGCCGCCGCGCAGCACGATCGCCAGCGAGTTCAGCCCGGTGCCGCGGGTGATCTCCAGTCCGTCGAGGCCGGCCAGCGCGTCGAGCACCGTCTGCTGAGTCCGCGGCAGCTCCAGGCCGATCTCCGGATGGCCGTGGATGTCGCGGCGCAACTCCACCAGCCGGGGCTGTAGTTCGGTTGCGCGGGCGCGCTGTTCGGCACATGTGTCAGACGTCATGTTCACGACTCTAGTGCAGCCGGTGCCCGCACCGCCGACCGGCTCCCGACCAACATCCCGTTGTGCGGTCCCCGGGTCAGTCGGTCTTCCCGCGAGCGACGTCACGAGCGGCCCGGAGCTCGGCCTTGGCGGCCCGCGCCCCGGCGCGGAATTCGGCCAGCCGGGCCAGGGCCTCGGGCGAACCGGGGAGCAGTGGCTCCGGCTGGTCGACCGGCGGATGGCCGGCCAACAGCTGGGAGTCGCCGGTGCCCTCGGCCACGACGAAGGTCATGGTGCGATCCGCATCGTGGGTGATCGACAGGTGCAGGCGCTGCCCGCCCATCGTCCGGAAGTGCTCGAGGACCCAGCCGGTAAGCCGGAAACTGGGCGCGCCGGAAAAGGCGGAGACGACCTCGGCCTCGTGCCACGGGATGATCTGCGGCAACCGCAGCGCCTTGACCAGGGCCTCCTTGGCGGAGAACCGTGCGGCCAGGGACTCCGCGGTGCGCAGCTTCCCGTTCTTCTTCAACTGCTCGGCCGGCGTCAGCAGCCTGTCGAGCAGTTCGGGCACCCGCTCGATGTGCTCGGCGAACCGGGGCACATCGGCGATGTCGACGCCCACTCCGATGATCGGCATTATTCGACGGTGACCGACTTGGCCAGGTTGCGGGGCTGGTCGACGTCCAGGCCCTTGGCCGTGGCCAGTTCCATCGCGAAGATCTGCAGGGGCACGGTGGTCAGCAGCGGGGCCAGCAGGGTCGCCGTGGCCGGCACGTAGATGACCTCGGAGGCGAACTGCTCCACATCCGTGTCGCCCTCCTCCGCAATGACGATCGCGTTCGCCCCGCGGGCGCGCACCTCCTGAATATTGGAGATGACCTTGTCGTGCAGGTTGTCCCGGCCGGAGCGGTTGGGCACGATGATGAAGACCAGCTGGCCCTCGTCGATCAGGGCGATCGGACCGTGTTTGAGTTCGCCGGCGGCGAAGCCCTCCGCGTGGATATAGGCCAGTTCCTTCAGTTTCAGCGCGCCCTCGAGGGCGACGGGGAAGCCCACGTGCCGACCCAGGTAGAGCACCGATTCGGTGTCCTTGAGGCGGCGCGCCAGATCCAACACCTGGTCCTTGTGGTCGTCGAGCAACGACTGGATCTTCGCGGGGATCTTCTGCAGTTCGCCCAGGATCAGCCCGATCTCGTCGCGGTACTTGTTCCCGCGCAGCTGCGCTAAGTACAGGCCCAGCAGGTAGCAGGCGACGATCTGGGACAGGAACGCCTTGGTGGACGCCACCGCGATCTCCGGGCCAGCGTGGGTGTAGAGGGCGGCATCGGATTCACGCGGAATGGTCGACCCGAAGGTGTTGCAGATGGCGATGACCTTGGCGCCCTGCTGGCGGGCGTGGCGCACGGCCATGATCGTGTCCATGGTCTCGCCGGACTGGCTGATCGCCACGACCAGGGTCTTCTCGTTGACCACGGGATCGCGGTAGCGGAATTCGTGGGCCAGTTCGACCTCGGTGGGGATACGGCACCAGTGTTCGATCGCGTAGCGGGCGACCTGGCCGGCGTAGGCCGCGGTACCGCAGGCGATGACGACGATCTTGTCGATCGATTTCAGGATCGACTCGTCGATGCGCATTTCGTCCAGGGTCAGCCGGCCCTCGGTGTCCATCCGGCCCAGCAGGGTGTCCGCGACGGCCTGCGGCTGATCGTGGATCTCCTTGTCCATGAACGAGGCGAAGCCACCCTTCTCCGCGGTCGCCGGATCCCAGTCGATCTCGAAGGACTCGCCCTCGACCGGCGCGCCGGATTGGTCGATGATCGCAACGCTATCGGGGGTGATCGTGACGACCTCGTCCTGACCGATCTCCACCGCCGAACGGGTGTAGTCGATGAACGCGGCGACATCGGAGCCCAGGAAGTTCTCGCCCTCGCCCAGGCCGATGACCAGCGGGGAGTTGCGACGCGCGGCGACCACGGTGCCGGGCAGGTCCGCGTGGACTGCCAGCAGCGTGAAGGCGCCTTCGAGCTGCGTGGTGGTGATGCGCATGGCCTCGGTCAGGTCACCGGTGGCACGGTAGTTCTTGGCCAGCTGGTGGGCGGCGACCTCGGTGTCGGTCTCCGAGGTGAACTCGACACCCTCTGCGAGCAGACGCTCCTTCAGGCTGGCGAAGTTCTCGATGATGCCATTGTGGATGACCGCGAGCTTGCCGCCATCGGCCAGGTGGGGATGGGCGTTGACGTCGGTGGGCCCACCATGGGTGGCCCAACGGGTGTGACCGATTCCGGTCTGGCTGGCGGTGACCGGCTGTGCTTCGAGCAGTTCGGCCAGATTGCTCAGCTTGCCGGCCTTCTTCCGGCTCTCCAGGGCCCCGTCTTCGGTGACCACGGCGATACCGGCGGAGTCGTAGCCCCGGTACTCCAATCGTTTGAGACCGCCCATCAGGACGTCGACGGCGGTGTGCTGGGCATTCGCCAAGGGCACACCGGACACATAACCAACAATTCCACACATGGGTCCAATGGTATCGGTAGTGGCGGACCTCCGCGGCCGAACCCGCGCCCCACCCTGTGTGAACAGCGCGGATGATGGAATAATCGATTGCGGAAAGTGTGTGCGCCACCACCGGGCGGCGCCTCGACCCGAGCGTGCCGAACGCGGCACAGACAGGATCATCATGACCATTCCGAACGTAGAACTCAACGACGGCAATGTGATCCCCCAGCTGGGATTCGGCGTCTGGCAGGTGTCCGACGAAGAAGTCGTGCCCGCCGTGGCCAAGGCCCTCGAGGTCGGCTACCGCCATATCGACACTGCCGCGATCTACCGCAATGAGAAGGGCGTGGGGCAGGCCATCGCGGACTCCGGCATCGCGCGCGAGGACCTGTGGGTGACCACCAAGTTGTGGAACGACCGCCACACCGACGCCCGCGCCGCGCTGGAGGAGAGCCTGGAGAAGCTGGGCCTGGACTATGTCGACCTGTACCTCATCCACTGGCCGGTGCCCGGGCAGGACAAGCGCCTGGAGGCCTGGGAGGCGATGGAGCAGGCCAAGGCGGACGGCCTGGTGAAGTCGATCGGCGTGTCGAACTTCCTGCCGCACTTTGTCCGCGAGGTCCTCGACGCCGGTTCCACCGTGCCCGCGGTCAACCAGGTCGAACTGCACCCGACTTTCCAGCAGCGCGATGTGCAGTCGATCGACGCGAATCACAGGATCGTCACCGAAGCGTATTCGCCCCTGGGCACCGGTGCCGACCTGAGCAACGGCACGATCGGCGAGATCGCCGCGCGCCACGGCAAGACCCCCGCCCAGGTCATCATCCGCTGGCACCTGCAGGCCGGCCGGATCGTCATTCCGAAGTCGGTCACGCCCGAACGCATCGCCCAGAACTTCGACGTCACGGACTTCGCACTGTCCGCCACGGATCTCGAAGCGATCGACGCACTGGACTCCGGCAACCGCGTCAACGCGAACCCGGACGAGTTCGGTCCGCAGTAAACAGCTGCGACCCGCAGCATCCCGCACGGCCGAGGCCGCACCCGGGTGACACGATTCGTCACCGGAGTGCGGCCTCGGCGTTCGATGCGGTGTGCGCGATGGCACATGAGCCGTGGCAGAATTGTCTTCCGTGACTGATGACGCTCATGATTTCGGACTCGAACCCGCCCGCCGGCTGGCAGGCCTGCTGCCCAAGCGCAGGGCGACCGCCACCCATACGCTGAGCCCCTTCTGGCAGTTCGATCGCGAATCGTGGGCCGAGCTGGCCCAGGCCATCTCCCAGCCGCTGACCGACACGGACGTCGAACGGCTGCGCGGCCTCGGCGACCGGATCGACATGGCCGAGGTCGCGCAGATCTACCGGCCCCTGTCGCGCCTGCTGAGCATGCACGTGGCCGCCCGCGCGCACGAGCACCAGATGACCCGCGACTTCTTCTCCCCCTTGACCAAGACGGGGAAGAACCCGGTACCCGAGCGCACCCCCTACGTCATCGGGGTGGCGGGCTCCGTGGCAGTGGGGAAATCGACCACCGCGCGCGTGCTGCGCGAGATGATGGCGCGCTGGGAGAACACCCCGCGGGTCGAACTCATCACCACCGACGGCTTCCTGTTCCCCAACGGGGAACTCGAGCGCCGGGGGCTGGCCGACCGCAAGGGGTTCCCCGAATCCTACGATCGGCGGGCGCTGCTGCGCTTCCTCCAGGAGGTCAAGTCCGGCGCCCCCGAGGTCCGCGCGCCGATCTACTCGCACCACACCTACGACATCGTGCCCGGTGCGCAGGTCACGGTGCGCCGGCCCGATGTGCTCATCGTCGAGGGCCTCAACGTGCTCCAGCCGCCCACGCCCGGCTATGACGGGAAGCTGGGCCTGTCGGTCAGCGACTACTTCGACTTCTCCATCTACGTCCACGCCAAGACCCAGTACATCCGGCAGTGGTACATCGAGCGCTTCATGCATCTGAAGGAGGGCGCGTTCACCAAACCGGATTCCTACTTCCACCGGTTCTCCGCCCTGGATGCCGCCGAGGCGACAGCGTTGGCCGGAGAGATCTGGGATTCGATCAACGCGCCGAACCTGCGGGAGAACGTCCTGCCCAGCCGGGGTCGGGCGGATCTGATCCTGCACAAGGGAATAGATCATTCGGTCAAACGCGTTCAGTTGAGGAAACTGTAAAGGCACTCGATAAGACAATCGAATAACGGGAGGCCCATGTCCACGCCTTCACCACAGATGATCCTGCGCCGCACCGTGAAAGCGGAGGACTTGCGCGGGACCCAGGTCACCTTCAATCGCGCGACGCTGGCCCGGATCTGGGGCTTCGTCGCAGGCCAGAAACGGCCGTTCGTCCTCTTCATCCTCGTCTCGATCGCAGCCGCGGGGATCGGCGTTATCACGCCGGTGCTGGCCGGCGACATCGTCAATGCGATCAACGCCCGCGGCCCGCTTCGCACGGTCGTGTGGCTGTCCATCATCATCGGCGTGATCGCCCTGGTCGACGCCGGCCTGTCCCTGGCCAGCCGGTACTTCTCGTCCCGCGTGGGCGAAGGACTCATCTACTCCCTGCGCACCGCCGTGTTCGACCATGTGCTCAGCCTGCCGGTGGCGTTCTTCTCCCGGACCCGCACCGGCGCCCTGGTCTCACGCCTGTCCACCGACGTCATCGGCGCCCAGCGCGCCTTCTCATCGACCCTGTCATCGGTCGTCTCGAACCTGGTGACACTGCTGTTGACCCTGGCCGTCATGTTCTCCATCTCGTGGACGATCACCCTGGCCTCGCTGGTGCTGCTGCCCGTCTTCCTCATCCCCGCCCGCTTCGTCGCGCGCCGTTTGGGCGCCCTGCAGACGCGGGCGGCGAACCTCAACGCGGACATGTCGACCCGGATGACCGAACGCTTCTCCGCCGGCGGCGCCACGCTGATCAAGTTGTTCGGCAGGCCCACCGCGGAGTCCGAGGAGTTCTCCCTGCGGGCCGGCCGGGTGCGCGACATCGGCGTGCGCACGGCAGTGCTGCAGGGGACCTTCGTCGCAGCCCTCACCCTGGTGTCGGCCCTCGCGGTGGCCGTGGTCTACGGGATCGGCGGTTGGCAGGCCGTCGTCGGCAATCTCAGTGCCGGCGCCGTGGTCACCCTGGCGATGCTGCTGACCAAGCTCTACACGCCGCTGACGATGCTGGCCAACGCCCACCTGGATGTGGTCGCGGCACTGGTCAGCTTCAACCGCGTGTTCGAGGTCCTCGACCTCAAGCCGCTGATCTGCGAAGCGGAGAATCCGCGGGAGCTGCCCGCCGGGCCCAAGGGACTGCGGTTTACGCACGTGGACTTCACCTATCCGACCGCCGCACAGACTTCCCTTCCGTCCTTGGAAGAGGGCGAGGGCCGGGTCGCCCAGCACGAGGGTGGTCAGGTGCTCCACGATATCGACTTCGAGGTCCCCGCCGGTGGGACCGTGGCCCTGGTCGGCTCGTCCGGTGCGGGCAAGTCGACGATCGCCTCGCTCATCCCCCGTCTCTACGACGTGGATTCCGGGCGGGTGTCGATCGGCGGGGTCGATGTGCGGGAACTGAGTTTCCGCACACTCAAGGACGCCGTCGGCATGGTCACGCAGGATGGTCACCTGTTCCACGACACGATCCGCGGGAACCTGCTGCTGGCCCGGCCCGATGCCGGCGATGAGGACCTGGCCGATGCGCTGGAGCGCGCACAGCTGTCCCGCCTGGTGGCGGCCCTGCCCGACGGAGTGGACACGATGATCGGCGAGCGCGGCTACCGCCTGTCCGGCGGCGAGCGCCAGCGCCTGACGATCGCCCGGCTGCTCCTGGCCGAACCCGAGGTCATCGTCATGGACGAGGCCACCTCGGCCTTGGACAACACCTCCGAGGCCGCGGTGCAGGCGGCACTGGACGAGGCGATGGCCGGCCGGACCTCGGTCGTCATCGCCCACCGGCTGTCGACCGTGGTGGGGGCGGACCTGATCCTGGTGGTCGAGGATGGCCGGATCCTCGAACGCGGGGACCACTCCTCCCTGATGGCCACCGACGGACGTTACGCCGAGCTCTACCGCACCCAGTTCGCCCACCTGCCGAGCTGAGACCGGGGTTTGAGAGTGGCCCGGGCCCGTCCCCGGGCCCTCAGCGCACGGTGGTGCGGGAGACCGCGACGAAGGCCAGGGCCGCGGGCACGCAGATTAACAGCAGGCACAGCCCGATCGTCATTGCGGAGTTCAGCCAGAAGGACACCAGCACGTAGACGATGATCGGGGCGGTCAGCGCCAGGAAGGCAGCGGTCAGCCAGCGCCAGGCGCCCACCGATCCCCCGGCGGTCCGACCCTGCCCGTTCACCCCAGTACCCGGAAAGTGGATCCGGCCCCGGGTGAAGCCGACGACGTAGTTGATCACGGTGGCCAGCGCCCCCAGGACCAGCATGGACCAGGCCAGGGATGCCATATTCTGCCAGAACACCGGCAGGCCGCCGGCAGCGCGCAGGCACAGCAGGACGATCCACCAGATGATCGTGACACCGGCGGTCAGACCGCCGGAGGTCAGTCCGGAGCGCAGCGCCAGTTCGGTTCCGGCGTTGCTCTTGCCGGACCCGGCGGAGCCCCGGCCGGCGCTGCTCTTGCCGGCGTTCACACTGCTCCCATGTTCACTGCACCCTCACATCTCCGCGCCCGCGCGATCACAGTGCCAGGAGGCGTTCGACGTGACCTGCCAGGCGTTCGGCCTGGGCGCGGGCGACCTCGGCGGTCTTCGCCTCGACCATCACGCGGATGACCGGTTCGGTGCCGGAGGCACGCAGCAGCACGCGACCGGTGTCGCCGAGTTCGGCCTCGACCGCGGCGATCTCCACGGCCAGTTCCGCATCATCGGTGCGGGCCTTGTCGACCCCGCGCACATTGATCAGCGTCTGCGGCAGCTTGGGGATCTGCGCTGCCAGATCCGCCAGGGTCCGCTTCGAGGTCGCCACGCGGTGCAGCAGGTGCAGCGCGGTCTGCACGCCGTCACCGGTGGTGCCGTGGTCGAGCATGAGCACGTGGCCGGACTGTTCACCGCCCAGGTTGTAGCCCGAGGCCAGCATCTCCTCGAGCACATAGCGGTCGCCCACCGCGGTCTGCACGGTCTTGATGCCGTGCTTCTCCATTGCCAGGCGCAGGCCCAGATTGCTCATCACCGTGGTCACCAGGGTGTCCTGGGCGAGCTTGCCCTCTTCGTGCAGGGCCAGGGCCAGGATGCCCATGACCTGGTCACCGTTGACCTCGCGGCCCACGGCGTCGACGGCCAGGCAACGGTCCGCGTCGCCGTCGAAGGCCACGCCGGCGTCGGCCTGGTGTTCGACGACGGCCTGCTGCAGATGCTCGATGTGGGTCGATCCGACCCCGTCGTTGATGTTCTCGCCATTGGGCTCCGCGCCGATCACGACGACCTCGGCCCCGGCCTGGCGCAGTGCAGCGGGCCCCACCACGGACGATGCGCCGTTGGCGCAGTCGATGACGACCTTGAGTCCTGCCAGGGGCAGCTGGTCGGCTACGTCGCCAGCGCCGGGGATGACGCCCACGCCGGACACCAGGTGCTCGGTGAAGTTATCGCTGGCCGCAGGGTAGCGGGAGATCCGGCCCACCGCGGCGCCGGTGGGGCGGTCCCATTCGGCGTCGAGCAGTTCGAGGATCTGGTCCTCGACCGCATCGTCGAGTTTGGTTCCGCCGAAGGCGAAGAACTTGATGCCGTTGTCGGGCATCGGGTTGTGGCTGGCCGAGAGCACCACGCCGAAGGCCGCGCCGGTGGCCTTGACCGCTTGGGCCACACCGGGGGTCGGGATGACTCCGGCGTCGCGCACGTCGACCCCGGTCGAGGCGATGCCAGCGGCGATCGCCGAGGACAGGAAGTCGCCGCTGATCCGGGTATCGCGCCCGACGATCGCGAAGGGCTTCTTCTGACCCGCCGTGCGGTCCTCCGGCTTGCCCAGCACGCGGGCGCCGGCGACTCCCAGCTGCAGCGCCAGGCGCGC
Source organism: Brevibacterium sp. 91QC2O2 (assembly GCF_024580695.1). Classification (NCBI taxonomy): domain Bacteria; kingdom Bacillati; phylum Actinomycetota; class Actinomycetes; order Micrococcales; family Brevibacteriaceae; genus Brevibacterium; species Brevibacterium sp. 91QC2O2. The sequence goes on from NZ_JANIJY010000003.1 coordinate 143,992, forward strand.
CGTCACGTCGCGGTTCGCCAGTCCCCGCACTCCATCGGTTCCGAATAGCCTGCCCATGTCCACTTCTCTCCACGCTGCTGCGGGACCGCTGCTTCGCACACGTACGGTCCCCTGCCAATCCGGAACAAGTTTATCCGTTCACAACCAGTGGAGTGCCCACCGCGTTCCCAGATTGAGGCAAGGGCACCGCGAGGTCGACGGTGAGTACCCCGGAATCCACTCGCGCGCACAGTTCGGCACCGCGTACGTCGGCGCGGGCGCGCAGGCTTTTGACCTCCGCTGCCCCGGCCGAGGCCGCACGCAGACTGTTGCGGGTGCGCAGTCCCAGCCGGCCGGCTCGGGTCTCGACGAACAGTGCGGGGACGGGTGCGGGACCTGCGTGTTTGAGGATGTTCGTGGCCAGTTCGATGATGAAGAAGTTCAGGTCCGCCGCCAGGTCGGGGGTGATCCGGGTCCGGCTCGAGTCCCGGTCGATGTCCGTATGGATTTCCAGCGGGCGGCCGGCGGCGTAGAAGGTCGCCTCGAGGTCGTCGATCGTCGTCTCGAGCACCTCGTGCAGGGGACGGTCGACGGCCACGGGGGTCGAGCCCAGGCCGGCCAACAGTTCGCGCAGCCGCTGTTGGGTACCGCGGTTGTGCAGTGTCAGCTGAGCCAGGCGTTCACGCTGTTGCGGATCCTCGGCCTCGGCGAGCAAAGAGGTGATCATGAAGTACTCGGCGGTCAGCCCGTGGGACACGGTGTCGTGGGCGTCGATGGCGAAGCGCTCCCGCTGTTTCTGCCGTTCGCGTTCGGCCACGACCGCCTCGGCTGCGGATTTCGCGATGAGGAACTGAATACGACCCTCGGCCATATGCGAGGCCAGACCCAGCCCGCCCAGGAGGATCACGTCCGCGCTCATATAGAGCACGCCCTGCCACGTCAGGTCCCCCGCAGGACCGACGGCGGTGACAAGTGCGAGTCCTGCGAAGGTGAACGCGCCCAGGACCGCGCTCCGGACCCGGCCGTAGGACATGAGCATGGCGATCGCAGCCGCCACCGGAATGTCATAGGAGACGACACTGGGTTCGAAGACCGCGGTGACCACCGTGGCCAGAGCAAGCAGCCCTACCAGAGAAACGCCGGGAGCGAAGCCGGCGAGGCAGACCAGCAGGCCAGCGGCGAAGTCCAGCGCCCCATGCAGTCCGCCGAGCAGTTCGGGAAGGGCCACCGCCGACAGGTACAGGCCGTAGCCGATCAGCAGGCTGCGCGCATAGGGATCGATGAAACGGCTGCCGCGCAGCATCGCGCGCATGTGCATGCGGGGACTCTCCTGTGATGGGAAGGGCACTGTTTGGAAAGGAGGGGCGCTGAAATGGGCGCTGAGAAGAATGTACGCCATTCAGCGTATACGGTGGCCGCTGAACCCGACATAGGTTGGAGCCACAGGCCGGAAGCCGTACCCACTCCCGGCGCCGGCCCCTTTGAGAATCAAGGAGTACCAACCCATGCGCACCACCGTCGTCAATCTGGCTTTGGCTACCAGCATCCTCAGCCTCACCGGGTGCACGATGATCCCCAGCCGCCATTTCGACATCGTCGATCGGGAAGCTCTGCACCTTGATACAGGGGACGTCTACTCCGTGTTCATCAGCCCGCCGAACCGGAGCATGGACCGAGGACCGGGCACCAATACCTCTTATCTGACCCTCATCGACGAACAGGGACATATAAGGGCTATACGCACGAGTCCGATGGACCGCGGGACGCCATTGTGGAATTCGTCCGGCCTCTATATGTCCGACCGTGACCAGGACTTCTCCTTGACACCGCAGATGCAGGTGTCGAAAAACAAGAAACCCGAGCTCTTGGAGTCCACCGGTTTCAGCGACGACGGACAGTCCATCCTGTCGCTGTACAACGAGGGTTGGGAGGACGACGGTCATTACAGCATGATCGCCGAATTCCGGTCTTCATCCACTTTCGCCCGGGGCAGAGCAGACGGCTTGTACTTCACGAACAGCATCTGTGGCGATGCCATGTACGGAGTCGGCGAGTCATTTGCCGAAGGTCACGACCCGGAAGTGGGGAGTCCGATCGCTTTTTCCACAGTAGTGGAAAAGGATCAGACGAACGAGAAGATCATCAAGACGTATGCCCCGGATGACGATGTCAGCGAAGGCGGACTCCTGCAGTCACCATGCCATGAAAACACCATCTACACATTGGCCGACTTTCCCGAAACAGATGCACGAGACCACCACGGAACGGCTCGAACATGGAATGTGGAAACCGGACAGAGGTCGGACGCACGACTCGTTGCCGAAGACGGCTCCCGATTCCCCCTCCCCACTCTCGACTACTTGGACCGCTCACATTACAACAAGCACACCTACGCAGACGGTCGGCTCCAGTGGCTGGCCCCTGACAGCATCATGTGGGAGACCGATATGAGCACGGACAGGACCCACCGGCTGTACAGCATCGACGTCGACACGGACATGGGCAGTGATGGTGACACTTCCTTCGACATCAGCCCCCATCACATATTCGTCTTGGCCTCCAAGGGGTCGAAGTCCACGATCAAGACCTTCAGCCGGACCGACGGGCATCTGGAGTCCGAACTCAAGATACCCGGCCTGGGTCGTCTGACAGGCGAGTACCGCTGGGCACAGGGCTTCGCCTACAACCCGGCCATAGGATGATCGCATGAGCACCGTGATCATCGTCGATGACGATCCCTATGCCGTGCTAGGAATTCGCGCCACGCTGGAGGCGGCCGACGATTTCGAAGTCGTGGGAACAGCGAACACCGGCACCGATGCCGTGACATTGGCAGCCGAGTTCGCGCCCGATTTGGTGCTGATGGATCTGTCCATGCCCGGTGGGATCTCCGGCATCGAGGCCACCGCCCGGATCATCGCCGCCCGGCCCCGGGCACTGGTGGTCGTGCTCTCCAGTTCTTCACCGGGCCCCGGCCTGGCGCGCGCCCTGGAGGCCGGGGCCAGGGCGACGGTGCGCAAGACCGCTCCCCCGCCCAAACTCGTCCGCACTCTGCGCCAGATTCTGGCCGGCGATGAGATCCCCACCATGTCCTATCTGGCCCACGACATCCTGGTTGCAGGGGATCTACCGGAGTCGGACCTGCCTGAAAGCCCACCGACGGAGCGGGAACTCGACGTCCTGAGCTGCGTCTGCCAGGGTATGGGTCCGGCCCAGATCGCCACTGAGCTCTTCCTGTCACCGGCCACCGTGCGCACGCACATCGGCCGGCTGCATCGGAAACTGCATGCGGGTACCGCCGCCCAGCTGATCGTGCGCGCCCTGCAGTTCAAGTACTTCACGCCCGCTTGACTCCGCATCCGGATAAGGAGACAGCCATGTCAACACCCACCGTCGCCCGCCCACCCACGTCCCCGAGTCCAAGCGATGGCCGAAGCACACCTGCACACGACGGGCTCTCCGCGGTCGGCTACAACCGCCTACTGACAGGATCCCTCCTCATCACCGCCGGCACGGCGCTGATCACTTCGGTCTTCGCAAATATGACGGCTGAAGCAGACGACACGGGTTTCACCGGTGACCCCCTCTTAACGGGTGCGATCACCCTGTTCCCGGGTATCGTGGCCGTGCTCCCGTGCATCCTGCCCGCCGGGCGCCACCCGAATCGTATCCGCCAGCTCTGTGCGTGGATGGCCTTCGCCTGCACTGTGGGCTTATTCGCCCTGTACCCACTGACCGCGCCAGATGCCGACGCCTGGCTTCCCCTGCCCGCTATGCTGCTCGCGTTCGCCTTCCTGGCCGTCAGCGGGTCTGTGGCGAACCTTCTATCGTCCAAGCCACTGGACTCCAGCCGCGGCATCCGGATCACCGGGCGAATTGCGGGCGGAATCCTCATCGGCCTGCCTGCAATCGGCTTGGTGTCGATGATGGACGGGTCTTCGACGATCGGCGAGGTCGTGGAGACCGGGCTCATATGCCTGGTCCTGCTGGCTGTGGGTTTGGCCGTCGCCTGCGATGTACGGCCCTGGGGCCTGCCCATCGGAATCCTGCTCACCGGTCTGCTGGGACTGGTGATCATGGGAATGGGGCTTTCCAACCTGTCCATCGTCACCTGGCCGTTCTGGCTGTTGGGCTCCTTCTACCTGTGCCTGAGCCTGTTCGCTCTGGCCGTCACTCCCAAAGAGGCGCCGAGCCTTCAGCGCCTCTGACTCACGGGAGCCGCACCGCTGGCCGCCCGGCACGAACTGAGATCCTACGGGTTTGAGGGTGTGGGAAGCGTGTCCGACCGGGGCGCTCTTCCCGTGTTTCAGAAGGGTGGGACGTCGGTATCATCGGGGTCGGTGTCCGCATCCGAGGCGTAGGAACCATGAGTGCCCCACGGCGCGACGGGACCTGGAGGGTCGGTGCCCAGAGTACTGGATAGTCCTGAGGAGTTCAGTGAGTCTGGTGGATCGGGTGGGTCGCTCAGGTCTGATGCTGTGTCCCAGTCAGGTGGGGAGAAATCCTCCGGCACCCACACCGGCGGCAAACCCGCAGCGTTCCGCGCAGCACTCACATCCACCAGAGCAGCCGCGAACCGGGAATGAAACACCGGCCGCTGCTCCAGATCCACATGCCGGGGAGGAATCCAGGCAGGCAAACCACCAATCAGTTCGGCCCGCCACCCATGCTGGTCATGCCACGTGTGATGGAACCGGCACGCCAAGGTCAGATTCGCCACCGTCGTGGGTCCACCAGAGGACCAGGGGATCATATGGTGGGCATCGCACCACCCCACCGGCATATCACACCCCGGGAACGTGCACCCCCGATCCCTGGCCGCAATCAACTCAACCTGCCGCCGCGTAGCAAACCTGCCCGCACTCCTGACAGTGACTTCCCGGGTACCCGGCTGGTGGGCCTGGAAATACACGAGCGCGCCCGGAGACAGGGATTCCAGATCTTTGATCTGGATGGGACCGGCAGTGGATTCGACCTCCGCCTTCCCCTGCGCGTACTCTTCAGCAGTCGCCGTGACCACCAGGGCCATCCCCGCACCCTGCGGACCCGAACCCGCAGCCCGGTCAATCAAGGTCGCGAACATGTCATGACGACGTGCCCCATCGGGCCGCTCCCGATACCCAAACGGATGATCCGCTTTCGTCGTGGGCTGCCCATCAACCGTCACCGCGCTAGCCGGCAGGTCCTGAGGTGGCAGATCACCGGGCGGCACATCAGCTGTAACGGATTCCGCACCGTCGGGCACACCGGTGCCGACTCGCTGAGCCTCCCCGGAGTTCACTTCAGTCGTGTCCTGTCCGGGTTCCTGCCGATTCGTCAAGAGTCCATGCAACTTCCCACCCGTCACCGGATCCAACAACCCCGTCAGATTCCACGCACCATTCCTCCGCGGCGTCACGGTCACATGAAACTCATCAACCAACGGTGGGATCTCCGCGAAGCGCCCATCAGGATCCAGGTAGGCTCGAATCCGAGAACCCAGCACACGGACCTGGTCCACGTCAACACTCGGCACCGTCTGAACCAACAGTCTCTCCGCCGTGGCGTGATGGACGTGTCGCACCTGGCGGGGGATCTTCTCGATCTCCCGGATCACCGCCTGCGCCTGATCCACCGACACACCCCCGTCCGCCAGGGCGAGGGCAACATGGGGGTAGGCCGGTTCCAGACGCGCACCCGTTAGAGACCGGCCGGCACCGATCGCGTGTGCGAACCGCACCCGCCGCCTCGCGGCCGCCCCATCAATCCTCAACAGGCGAGTCAACAAGACGGGAAGAGTCTTCGCACCATAATCAACAGTGGGCACCTCGTATTCGGCCCGCGCCAGAACAACAGCCTCCGTCGAGGCGGTCACGCGGGACAGGTGTTCGATTCCCTTGAGCACCAGGAGCAGGTCGGAAGCGTCGAGACTGGGATCCGTGCCCACACCGGCACCCAGACCAGTGAGAGCCTCAGCCGCAACAGCGAGTTCCGGAGCGATCTCCTGCAAACGCTCCCAATCTTCAGAAGTCAAAAAGGGGTCAGCTGGACGGGCGAAGACCCCGGCACTCTTGTCATCATCGGGGGAACCAGCACGTGGGAGGGTGGAATCGATGGTCATGATCTCTCCCCTCCTCCTGTACCGGACCCGGGTCCGGACGCTGCTGTCAGAAGCCGCACTGAGTATTCAGCACACGCGTGTTGTGACTGTGTCGGGGAAGACGAGCCGTAAAACCTGACGGGACTTTGCTGTCCGATTCGGGTTTCCTGACCTACCTCAAGTGTAGCGCGAGTCACTTATGAAGGGAAGGGTTTATTCGAAACTGGTTTCCGATGTTTGCCGAGTAACGACTGTCTGCTTCGGTGGCAGCAAACGCGCTGGGTGGCACCAGATGCGCGCGCATCCGGTGCCACCGAATGCAAGTGGTACCACTGAAAAGGCGCGGGCACCCCACCCCACCTGCACCCACCCGGCGAGTACCGCCGACAAGGCCGGGTTAGAGGCCGGAGGCATCCCAACCACCAGACACAAAACGCTTCGGCCCCGCCTGGAGAAATCCAGACGGGGCCGAAGCGTAAGACGCGCAGTGAAGGCTGAGGATCAGCGCTTCGAGAACTGCGGAGCCTTGCGGGCCTTCTTCAGGCCGGCCTTCTTGCGTTCCGGGACGCGAGCGTCGCGCGTGAGGAATCCGGCCTTCTTCAGTTCGGCGCGGTTGTTCTCACGATCGATCTCGTTCAGCGACCGGGCGATGCCCAAGCGCACGGCACCGGCCTGGCCCGAGGGGCCACCACCCTTGATGCGCACGTGCACGTCGAAACGGCCTTCCAGGTCCAGCAGGCGGAAGGGCTCGTTGACCAGCTGCTGGTGCAGCTTGTTCGGGAAGTAGGTCTCCAGGTCACGGCCGTTGATGGTCCATTCGCCGGTGCCGGGCACCAGGCGCACGCGGGCGATGGCCTGCTTGCGACGGCCCACGCCGGAACCCGGAGCGGTCAGCGACTGGCCACGGCCACCCGCCACTTCCTGACCGAGTCCGGCGCCGGCCGGGGTCTCGGTGTGATATTCGTTCAGTTCGACTTCTTCGATGATGTCAGCCACGGTTCTCCTCGGTTTCTGTTCTGCCCGGCGCTTTACTGCGCGACCTGGCTGATCTCGTACGGCTGCGGGTTCTGAGCGGCGTGCGGGTGCTGTTCACCCGCGTAGACCTTCAGGTTCTTGATCTGGGCGCGGCCCAGACGGCCCTTGGGCAGCATGCCCGCAATGGCCTTCTCCACAGCGCGCTCCGGGGACTTCGAGAGAAGTTCCGCGTAGTTGACGCTCTTCAGACCACCCGGGTAGTTCGAGTGGCGGTAGGCGCGCTTCTGAATCAGCTTGTTGCCGGTCAGAGCGACCTTGTCGGCGTTGATGATGATCACGGAATCACCCGAGTCGACGTTCGGGGTAAAAGTCACCTTGTGCTTGCCGCGCAGCAGGCGGGCGGCCTGCGATGCGAGGCGGCCGAGGACGACGTCGGTGGCGTCGATGACGTGCCACTGGCGCTGAACATCGCCGGGCTTTTGGGTGTAGGTACGCAAAAGTAGCCTTCTTCTCGTTTACTTTCGGTAGGCCGTCGGAACACTTATGTCGTGATCTTCGTGTAACGGCAGCCCGTGCTTACGCGTTGTACGCCTGACACCTGCACCTACACCTGCAACGCGAATTCGGCTCTTAGGCATGATGTTGAACGTACGCAACGACTCTCAACTCTACATGGGCCGGGCCCGGCACCGCAAGTGCGATACCGGGCCCGGCCCATGTGATTCACGTCGAACGCTCAGTGCCGTGTGGCCTTGCGCCGACCGATCAGCACAGCGGCGGCACCGACGGCCAGGAGTACTGCGCCCGCGCCCGCGGCCAGGCCGATCTGCGCACCGGTCATCGGCAGATCTCCGGCCTCGTCGTTCGATCCATCGTCGTTTCCACCGTTTCCATCGGCGTCGGCGGATCCGCCCGAGGCCGAGGTGGCGCTGGGCTGTGCGCTGGGCTCGTCACCCGACCCGTCCGTGGGCTCCGAGCCCGGCTGCGTCGGCTTCTCGCTGGGCGAAGAGCTCGGCGAGGAGCTGGGACCGGTGCCGGCAGCGTCGACCACGCTGACCTCAACCTTCCCCGAAGCCGGCAGTGGGAGCGGGTTGTCGTCCCACCAGGCCGCTGCGGGATCGGCCTGGAACCGACCGGTCACGGTCTGCTGCCCGGTCTGCGCATCATCGGCAGCGTGCAGGGTCACCGGGACGTCGGTCTTGCCCTCCGGGATCTGCGCCACGCGCAGAGCGGAGTCGTCGGCCGTCAGCGACTTCTTCGCGGCATCGTCGTCGATCGTGGCGGTAACACCCTTGGGCAGATTCAGCTGCAACGTGAACGGGCCCTTGATGTCCTTCTGCGCCTGAAGGTGCAGGGCCGCATTGGCGCTGCCCCCGCGCTCGACGCGGATGTCCGTGGCGCCGTCCGGCAGGCCCAGGGCGACCTTGAGGTCCCCGGAATCCAACACGCTCAGCGCGTTGTCGGCCTGGCGTTCGTGCTTGTCCGGACTGATCTGCTGCTTCTTCTCCGCGCGCTTCTCGAAGTAGGTCTGCCATACGTCGAAGTCGGTCAGGCCGGACTGTTCGAACCCGCCCTTGGTGAACGAGGTGAAGTTGTCACCGCCGGCCGCCAGGAAGGACAGGGTCGCGACCCGGTACTCCTTGTCGTCCTTGATCGGCTTCCCATTGACGAGCACCTGCTTGACGTGCTCACCCGACTTCGCCTTGGAGTCGTAGACGACGTGCAGCTGCTTCGAGATGCCCAGATGCAGGAAGGGACGACTGGCCCCGTCTGGTTGCCACTGTTCCTCGAACAGCCCCTTGACGTCCTTGCCCTTCATCGTCACGACTCCGTGGTCGTTGGCAAACGGCAGGACCTGGTTGAGTTCGGCGACGGTGACCTCGCCGGGGGCTTCCTTGTTGAAGATATCGTCGACCTTCAGGTCAGTACGCAGCCCGCCGGGATTCGTGATTGCGAAGTCGGAGTCCTTCAGCGGGGAGTCCGCGGTCCCCTCGTCCAGGGCGTCGGCCACCAGGTTGCCCAGGGTGGATTCGCCGCCCCGGTCCTCCGAACCGTTCTTGAAGGCCCTGGTGATGTCCGCATCGATCGTGCCCGCGACCTCGGAGCCGATCTCCTTGGACTTCGTCACCGCGCGGTCGACGATATCGTCGACCTTGCCGACGACCTCCGAGTCGTAGTCGTGCTGTTTCCCCTCGGAGTCGACTGCGTCGATCAACCCCTGGGAGTCGATCTTCCAGCTGCCGTCGCCGGTCGATTCGAGCACGGCCTGGCCCACGGCCTCGCCGTACTTCTTGGCCTGGATCACGGGGCGGTCGCCGTTGTGCAGGTCGACCGGCAGGTGAGTGTGGCCGATGAAGAAGGCGTCGACGGAATCGTCCGCATCGTCCATCAGCTTGCGGAACTCCGCGTTCGAGGCCTTGGCCGAGTCGAGATCCTCTGTCTCGGACGGTCCGGTGTGCGCCTCGACGACGGTGACGTCGGGCTTCTCCCCCGCCGGCAGCGCCTCGAGGTCCTTGGCCGCCGTGTTCACCGCATCGGTGACATCGCCGAATTCGATGTCGGAGATGCCAGCAGGACTGACCATGTTCGCGGTGTCCCGGGTGACAGCGCCGATCACCGCAACCCGGATCGGCTTACCGCCGGCCGGGTTGACCAGGTCGATGAGTTTATAGGGTTCGAGTCCGTCGGCGACGTCCTTGGTGCCCTTCTTGTACACGTTCGCGCCCAGGTAGGGGAAGTTCGCCGATGAGTCGACCCGGTCCCGCAGGTCCGCGTATCCGCGATCGAATTCGTGGTTGCCCACGGCAGAGGCGTCCAGGCCGATCGTGTCCAACACACTCAGCGTCGGTTCGTCCTTCTGCGACGACGAGGCGTAGGTCGAGGCTCCGATGTTGTCACCGGCCGACAGCGCCATGGTGGGGATTCCCCGGTCCTTGGCCTTGGCCCGCTCCTCCTCAATGACCGATGCCACGCCGTGGCCGGCTTCGGCGATGCGGCCGTGGAAGTCGGTGATGTTGAGCAGTTGGACCTTGGTTCCGGCGGGTGCGTCGGCCTGGACGGGCAGGGCCGTCAATGGCAGGGAGAGAAGTCCCAGCGTGGCGGCACCCGCGAGGACGCCCGAATATTTACGCATGCTGCTCCTTTTGAGAGGCTCAGGGTCGGGAAGGCATCAGTGAACCTTGCGGATACACTCAGGCATCCTATACCGGAATCCGACCGGAATCAGTCCAGCCGCCGTTTGGCCCTGGCCCGCTCCCCCTGCGCCGCCCACGCCGATTCCTCCGGATACCCGACGGCTTCGAGCACCAACCCGTGCGGCTCCATCACGTACATGGGCTCGCCGGCCGGGACCCCCGCCTCGGCCAGAGCCAGGAGTTCGGCCGGGCGGGTGACGGGCCAGGCTCCCGAACCGACCTTGACCAGTCCCCCGATCAGCGCGCGGACCATGTGGTGGCAGAACGCGTCGGCGCGCAGCCGGGTGACGATGACACCAGAGGCGTCCCTGCCGACCTCGAGGCCGCGCAGGGTGCGGATCGTGGTGGCATCGGGACGGGGCTTGCAGAACGGCAGGAAGTCGTGCAGGCCGAGGAGTTCGCCTGCCGCCGAGGCCATCGCCGCAGCGTCCAGCCGACCGCGCACCACGGTGGTGCACGGTACCAGCAGCGGATCGAGGAAACTGTCCTCATCGGCCAGGCGATACGTATACGACCGCCAGATCGCGGCGAACCGGGCGTCGAAGCTCGAGGGGACTTCGGCGGCGGAGTGGATGACGATATCGCGGGCGTCCCTGGCGCGCAGCACCCCGCGCAGTCGGGCCAAGAGGCCTTCGGCGGGAGTCCGCTCGGCGCGGCTGCCGACCAGCCGCCGCGCCTCACCCGGCACCAGGTCCAGGTGGATGGTCTGCCGCCGGGCGTGCACCCCGGCATCCGTGCGCCCGGCCACCGTGACCCGGACCGGCCGGCGCAGGATCAGGGCGAGCGCCGCCTCGAGTTCGCCCTGTACAGTGCGCAGGCCCGGCTGAGTGGCCCAACCGTGGAAGTCCGTTCCGCGGTAGCCCAGATCCACGCGGAGGCGCCCGGTCTCCTCGGTGCCCCCGTTGGGCTCAGACATACCGTTCCCCTTCCTCCGGCGCCCGCGGCACCTCCGCCGCCCCCTGTCGTCCTTGCAACCCCGGCGAGGCGCCGGGACAGGGGCGGAACAGCCAGCGCACCGGGCCGGCCGAGGGCCGGGCCCGCATCGCCCGGTAGGCGTCGACATTGTGTTGGCGGTAGCGCATGGCCGAGGCGATGCGGATCTCGTAGCGCACCAGTTGGGAGTACAGGTCGTCGACCCGCCAGGCGTCTGCACCGCCGGTCAGAACCCGGGTGTGGGCGCGTTCGATCGCCCGGCTCAGTTCCGCTTCATCGGCCCCGGCCTGGGCCGCGCGCAATTCGGCCACCGAAACCCCCGCCTGGTCGACGACGGTGAGGAAGAGCGGCAGCAGGTCGCGTCGTTCCCGGATCGCCGCGCTCAGTTGGCGGCCGGATTCCGCCGCCAGGCCGCGTGCCATACTCAACTGGTTGTAGCGCAGGATGCTCACGACGAGCAACAGGACCACGGCCAGGCCGAGGAGCAGTAACCCGCCCAACAGCAGCCAGTCGCCCATGCCCGTCCTCCTCTGGGCGCGGGCCGGTGGCCGGCCCACATCCGAAATTGTCAGCCGCACCAGTCTACCCGGATCCGAGGACGTGCCCGCCCGGCTCGGTTCAGTCGACCAGCCCGCGCGCATCCAGTGCCCGGCCGGTGTCATAGGCGTACTGGACGCTGCGCAGGAAGACCGGCACGGTGCGGGCACGGATATCGCCCTCGAGACCGCGGGCGGCCGCCGCCCGGCCGGTCATCGCGAACAGATCCGCCAAATACGGGATGCTGCGCACCATCAGGGCGGCGGCCAGGGCGACCCGCTCCGGGTTCACGCCCACCAGGCGCAGGGGCCGGGCCAGCACGGTGAAGGCCGCCAGCAGTTCCGCGATCGTGTTCGTCAGCAACAGCAGACCGCCCGCCAACAGGCAGGTGAGCAGGGTCGTGGCGACCTGGAGGCCGACGTACCAGCCCTGGAAGACCAATTGCACGGCGACCAGGGCCACCAACAGCAACCAGACCCGACTCAGCGGCGCCACCAGACGCGACAACGGCAGCCGGGCGCTGAGCCCACAGGCGACCACGACCACCGCCAGCCCCACGTTGACCACGGGATCGCGCAGGATCATCACGACGATGCTCAGGGCGAACACGATCCCCAGCATGGCCAGGGTGGGGATGGCATGCAGCCAGCCCCGACGCTGCACATAGCCACCCAGAAACTCCGGACGCCGCCTCACCGGCCCCGCTCCTCGCGGATCCGGGCGACGTCCCGGGTGACGGAATCCACATAGCCGGCCACCACCTCGGCGGCGGGCCCGTGCGCGGCGATCCGTCCGTCGGCCACGTGTACCGCCTCATCGGCACGGCGGGCGAAGTCCAGATTGTGGGTCGTGGCGATCACCCGCACACCCCTGGCCAGCAGGCCTTCCACGGTGTCGAGCAGCAGCCGTTCGTTGACCAGGTCCAGCAGCGTAGTCGGCTCGTCGAGGATCAGTACCGCGGGGTCGACCGCCAAGACACTGGCCAGGGCGACCAGTTGCCGCTGTCCACCGGAGAGCTCATAGACGCTGCGCCCGGCCAGGTCGTCAAGGCCGAGGCCGGCGAGCACCTCCATGGCGCGCTCATGGCGTTCGGCCCGGCGCTTGACGCTGCGTTTGAGGGAGAGTTCCACGTCCTCGATGACGGTGGGCATGACCAGTTGGGTAGCGGGGTCGGTGAACACGAAGCCCACGCGCCGCCGCACCTCTTTGACTTGGCGTTCGGCATCGAGGCCGTCGACCAGGACCCGGCCCGTGTCCGGGCGCACCAGGCCGTTGCACAGCTGGAGCAGCGTGGACTTGCCAGATCCGTTCTGGCCGACGACGGTGGTGAAGTCGGCCGTCAGCTCCAGGTCGATATCGTCAAGGATCGTCCGGATCACGGGCCCGGCCTCGGTCACGTCCTGGGAGACAACGCCGACCCGGTCGAAGCGGATGCTCCGGTCCCTGTGCTCGCGTCCGCGCTTGAGGGCTTCGTGTCCGCGCATCAGCGGCGGGCCAACAGCCGTGGGAAGGCGCGGTGGATGGCCAGGGCGACGGCCACGGCCGCCACCGTTTTAAGCGCATCGCCGGGCCAGAAGGCCAGGTCGGCGGTGAAGGCCGCGCCCAGGGGCAGGTGCGCATTGAGCATCATCCCGGCGATGCCCAGAGTCCGCGTGGTGATCCAGCCGGCGACCAGGGCGCCCGCCAGCAGCACGCCGAACCGCTTGCCCGCGGTGAACCTCCGCAGGGCGAAGTTCGCGGCGAAGCCGGCCAGCCAGGCGGCCAGGGGGAAGGCGATGAGATATCCGGCACTGGGGCCGGCGAGCCAGGCGGGGCCACCGCGTCCGCCGGACAGGATCGGCAGGCCGACGGTGGCCAGGATCAGGTAGAGCAGCACCGCCAGCAGGCCGCGGGTCGGGCCCAGGCACAGCCCGGCCAGCAGCACGACCAGGGTCTGGATGGTGATCGGCACGCCGACGCTCAGGGGAATCGCGGGAACGAATCCGCTGGCGGCGACCAGGGCGGCGAACACGGCGATCAGGGCGATGCCGGTGCCGGCGGATTCGCGTGCGGCTCGCGGGGCGACACCTGCAGCAGTCATGGGGACTCCTTCGAGGGGATGGTTGAACACCGTTCAAGTGAACACTGTTCAGTGTGGCTCAGGCGCCCGCGGAATGCAAACCACGCATGCCCGGGCCGGGCGCAGCCGCACACAGGGTGGCCGGGCACAGTTCCTGCGACCGGGCCCGGCCCCACGAAAAAGAGCAGTCGTTTCGGTCTGAGTCTCTACAGAATTCTCAGACCAAAACGACTGCTCTTCGCAGGGGTGAGCGGGACTGCAACGCCCGCACCTCACGCCCGGAGGATCACTCCCATTCGATCGTGCCCGGGGGCTTGGAGGTGATGTCCAAGACCACGCGGTTGATCTCGTCGACCTCATTGGTGATGCGGTTGGAGATCTTGGAGAGCACATCGTAGGGCACGCGGGTCCAGTCGGCCGTCATGGCGTCCTCACTGGAGACCGGGCGCAGCACGATCGGGTGACCATAGGTGCGACCATCGCCCTGCACACCAACCGAGTGGACGTCGGCCAGCAGCACCACGGGGCACTGCCAGATCTCATCGTCCAGGCCGGCGGCGGTCAGTTCCTCGCGCACGATCGCATCGGCCTCGCGCAGGATCGACAGCCGGTGTTCGTCCACGGAGCCCACGATGCGGATCGCCAGGCCGGGGCCGGGGAAGGGCTGACGGCCCACGATGACCTCGGGCAGGCCCAATTCGCGGCCGATCGCGCGGACCTCGTCCTTGAACAGGGCGCGCAGGGGCTCGATGAGCTTGAACTCCACATCGTCGGGCAGACCGCCCACATTGTGGTGGCTCTTGATGTTCGCAGTACCGGTGCCGCCACCGGACTCGACCACGTCCGGGTACAGGGTGCCCTGGACCAGGAACTCGATCGGCTGGCCGGTTCCGGTCTCCACCGATTCCGCCAGCAGCTTGGCCGCGGCGCGTTCGAAGGACCGGATGAATTCGCGGCCGATCGTCTTGCGCTTGGTCTCCGGATCGGACACACCCTCGAGTTCCTTGAGGAACACATCGGAGTCGTCGACGGTCACCAGGCGCACACCGGTGGACTGGACGTAGTCCTCCTCCACCTGGCGGCGTTCGTCCTTGCGCAGCAAACCGTGGTCGACGAAGATGCAGGTCAGCTGATCGCCGATCGCCTTGTGCACCAGGGCAGCGGCCACGGCGGAGTCGACACCGCCGGACAGGCCACAGATGACCTGCTTGTCGCCCACCTGTTCGCGGATCCGGGCGACCTGTTCGTCGATGACCGAACCAGAGGTCCAGTCCGGGGTCAGGCCCGCGACGTTGTACAGGAAGTTCTCCAGGACCTTCTGGCCGTATTCGCTGTGCAGCACCTCCGGGTGCCACTGCACGCCGGCCAGGTTCTTCGCCGCGCATTCGAACGCGGCCACCGGGGTGTCCGGGGTCGAGGCCAGCACGTCGAAGCCGGCGGGCGCCTGGGCGACGGAATCGCCGTGGCTCATCCACACGGTCTGCGCGGCAGGCTGCCCGTCAAGCAGGGTGCCCGAGGCGCTGACCTCGAGCGGTGTGGAGCCGTATTCGCGGTTGCCGGTCTTCGCCACGGAGCCGCCCAGGGCATTCGCCATGACCTGGAAGCCATAGCAGATGCCGAACATGGGCACGTCCAGGTCGAAGACCGCTGCGTCGAGCTGCGGGGCCCCGGCCTCGTACACCGACGACGGTCCGCCGGAGAGCACGATGGCCACAGGATTGCGCTTGGCGAACTGCGCGGCCGAGGCCGTCGACGGAATGAGTTCCGAATACAGTCCCGCTTCACGCACGCGCCGTGCGATCAGCTGCGCGTACTGCGCCCCGAAGTCCACGACGAGCACGGGGCGCGCTGCGGTCCCCGTTTCGGGAGTGGAGTTTTCAGTCATGACGTCTATCCTATCCGTCTTCTATCTCAGCCCTGAACGGGGGCGACGACCACTGCGGCGTCAAGTTCACGCGCCACCCGGTGGCTGGTCTTGCGCTCCAGGATGAAGGACATGACGGGAATCACGCCGGCCAGGGCCAACAGGAGCAGACGGCCGATCGACCAGCGCATCTGCTGATTGAGCCAGAAGCAGGAGATGAGGTAGACGACATAGCACCAGCCATGGCAGATCGCGATGGCCTCACCCAGGTCGAAGCCGCCGATCGCCAGAGCCTCGCCGGACAGCCCGGCCAGCGGGAAGACGACGTATTTCACGATCATCTCAACCGTCAGGGCCAACAGCATGATGCCGGTGATGATCGCCATCACCCGGTAGAAGCGCAGGGCATTGCGGGCGGAGGTGAAGCGTTTGATCGTCCAGACGTTGTTCTCGTCGAAATCAGGCCTGGCGTCCATCGGGTCAGCGGCCACGGGGTTCATCCTTCGTTTGTGCGTCGGTGGGTTTGAGTGTGTGTTCTGGCGTGGGAACCGGGACGGGAGTCGCCGTGGTGCGCAGCTCATGTTCGCCCGCGCCCTTGACGATGACGTATTCGACGCCGGCGGCCCGGGCCTCGGACATATCGGGCAGGCCGATCCCCTGTTTGTTCTGATAGGCGTCACGCAACAGCGAGTACCACATGTAGAGGGCGAAGCCGGCGAAGAACAGCCATTCGAGGGTGTAGACGCCCGACTGCAGGTCGAATCCGCCGGTGTCCTTGGCCCCGATCGACACGTGGCCCAGTTCCCCGCCGGCGACCTTCGCCTGCTGATCGGCATCGACCATGAGCATGGCCGAATACGAATAGACGTCGAAGAGGTTGACCAGCTCGGAGGTCGACACGCTGCCGTAGGTACCGGGTTCGGACTTGTCCGTGCCCGTCGGTGCCTCGATCGGATTGATGCGCGCGTGCAGTTCGACGACGCTATCGGGCGCCCGCGAGTCCCGCGCGGTGGCCAGGTCAGCGGTCCAGCCGCGGACCACCGGAATGGCGATCGGCAGTTTGGCGTCACCGGTGATCTTCGCCTCGGCGCCCAGCCGCGCGCCTTCGGGGACGAACATGGTCACAACCCAGTAGCCGGACTTGCCCTCATCGCCCGCGCGGTCGGAGACCACGATCTGGTCAGCCGGCAGGAACTTTCCCCTCAGCTCGACCCGTTGATGGGCCAGCAGGCCCGAAGTGGGAACCTGCGCAGCGATGACCTCGTTGAATGGCTTGAGCTCGTCGATGCCCTGGGCCGCCACCGCGTCGTTCTTGTGCTCGGCACGGTAAGCCTGCCAGCCGGCCAGTCCCACGAAGACCGTGCACAGGGCCAGCACCAGCACCAAAAAGCCCAGCCACCGGGGGGTGAGAGCCAGGCGCAGCAAGTCAGAGGCCTCGGCCGGGGTGCGGGGAGACGACGACGTCCACGCGCTGGAACTCCTTGAGGTCCAGGTAGCCGGTGGTGGCCATGGCACGGCGCAGCGCGCCGGCCAGGTTGACCTCGCCCACGGCCGAATGTCCCGGACCGAACAACAGGCGCTCAAGCGGTGCGACGGTGTTCATCTTCACCCGGCGGCCACGCGGCAGCTGCGGGTGGTGGGCCTCGGCACCCCAGTGGTAGCCCTTACCGGGGGCCTCCTCCGAGCGGGCCAGTGCAGAGCCGAGCATGACGGCGTCGGCGCCCATCGCGAAGGCCTTGACGATATCGCCCGAGGTCCCCAGGCCACCGTCGGCGATGACGTGGACGTAGCGGCCGCCGGATTCGTCCATGTAGTCCCGCCGGGCTGCGTGGACATCGGCCAGGCTGGTGGCCATCGGGACCTGGATGCCCAGGGCCCGGTGGGTGGTGGTAGCCGAACCGCCACCGAAGCCCACGAGGACGCCTGCGGCACCGGTGCGCATCAGGTGCAGGGCCGCGGTATAGGTGGCCGCGCCCCCGACGATCACGGGCACGTCGAGTTCGTAGATGAACTTCTTGAGGTTGAGCGATTCGGTCGTCGACGATACGTGTTCGGCCGAAACGGTGGTGCCGCGGATGACGAACAGGTCCACGCCGGCGGCGATCACCGTCTCGTAGAATTCCTGGGTCCGCTGCGGGGTCAGGGCACCGGCCACGGTGACACCGGATTCGCGGATCTGGTTGAGCCGGGCCGTGATGAGTTCGGCCTTGATCGGTTCGGCGTAGATCTCCTGCATCCGGGTGGTGGCCTGGTCGTCCGGCAGGGTGGCGATCTCGTCGAGGTAGGGCTGAGGGTCCTCATAACGGGTCCACAGGCCCTCCAGGTCGAGCACGCCCAGGCCGCCCAGCTTGCCCAGGGCGATCACTGTGTCCGGCGAGGAGATGGAGTCCATCGGCGCGGAGATGAAGGGCAGTTCGAACTTATAGGCGTCGATCTGCCAGTCGAGGCTGACATCCTTGGGGTCGCGCGTGCGCCGCGCGGGGATGACCGCGATGTCGTCCAGGGAAAATGCCCGGTTGCCTCGTTTGCCGCTGCCGATTTCAATCTCAGTGCTCACGGGTGCTAAGCCTACCAGCGGTCTACCACCGGTAGAACTCCGGGAGAACCGCATCGACGGTCACAACCGCTCACCCCGACGCCCGGGTAGGACCCAGCACAGCAGCACGATGAGCAAACCGGCAACCGGAACGCACACCAGGCCGGCGCGCAGGCCGGTCGCGGCGTGGTCGGAGATGAAACCGACCACCGGGGCCAGGCACAGCGAGCCCAGGCGCATCAGCCAGGACACCAGTGCCAGGCCCGTACCGGGTTTCAGGCCCGAGAGTTCGTCGGCGCGGGCCAGCACATTCGGGATGCAGGTTCCCACGCCCAGGCCGGCCAGGGCGTAGCCGGCAAAAGTCAGGGGCAGGCCGGGCAGTGTCAACGCCAGGCCCATTCCGAAACACACCAGAAGGCCGCCGACCCCGGTGACAGCGCGCGGTCCCAGCCGATCGCCCAAGGGGTCGCCCAGCAGCCGGCCGATGAACTGGCTGCCGGCGATCACGGTGAACCCCCAGGCCGCGAGCTGGGCCGAGGCGCCCAGGGTTCCCAGATAGACGCCCGACCAGGTGCTGCCCAGGTCCTCGACCCCGGCACCGGCGACCCCCAGCACGCCCAGCGCCAGGACTAATACCCACACCGGCAGAACCCGGGCGCCCGCGCCTTCTCGGCGGTACTCGCCAGTCCGGTGCCCCTGCTCAGGGGCGGGGTCCGATCCCGGTGCCCACACTCCGTCCGTGACGACGGTGCGGGTGCGCTCCGGGGGCAGGCACAGCCGGAACGCCAGCAGTGCGACCGTGCCGACCAACAGCGCCGAGGCCGCGAAGTGCACCGGCAGTGGCAGGCCCCAGGCCAGGGCCCCGGCGGCCATCAGCCCACCGGTCACGGCGCCGACCGACCACACCGCGTGCATGCTGCCGACGATCGACTTGCCGTAGCGGCGCTGGACCTGCAGGCCCTGGGAATTCTCCGCCACATCGGTCAGTGCGTCCATCGCCCCCGAGGCCAGCAGGCCGAACACGAACAGTCCCGGTGCCAGCAGTCCGGGAAGCGCTGGGGAGAATCCCACGAGCAGGATCGCCAGGCCCGCGAACACCGTGCCCGCCGTGGCCATCCGGGCCGAACCGATCCGGCGCAACAGACGCGCTGCGAAGGGGCCCACCAGGATCGCGCCCACGGTCGAGGCCGCCACGGCCATGCCGTAGGCGCCACCGCCCAGACCCAGGGCGGCCTTGAGCTCGGGCAGGCGCGGGGCCAGATTGGCGATGATCGCCCCATTGGTGAAGAACAACAGCGAGGCGCCCAACCGAGCGCGGCGCAGGGAGCGGGCACGGGACGCAGCGGGAGACGGAAAAGGGTGGGAGGACATCGCCTCCCACCCTATCGGTCGGGCCGTGGAGCCCCGTGCTTTTACTTACCCACGCGGCCGTATGCCGAATCGTCCGGGTTGTCGATCGTGGAGTGCTTGCGGTTGTCGTGCATGTACAGCACCGCGATCAGGCCGACCACTGCGACGATGACGACGTAGATCGGGAACCAGCTACCGTGCCCGGCGTTCTGGAACCACAGGCCCACGGACTCGGCCGAACCGCCGAACAGCGAATTGCCGATGCCATAGGTGAAGCCCACGCCGATGCCGCGGATGTGCGCCGGGAACATCTCGGCCTTCACGATGCCCGAGATCGACGTGTACATGGCCACGAAGGCCATGGCGATGACGACCCAGATACCCGCACCGACCAGGCTCGTGGAGTTGCCGATGAAGTGCAGCACGGGGATCGGGATGATGATCATGCCGATGACGAAGATCAGCATGTTGTTCTTGCGCCCGATCTTGTCCGAGACCCAACCGGCGATCGGCTGCATGATGATGAAGATCAGCAGCACGATCGTCATGAGGTCGGCGATATGGCCCTTCGAGAAGGTCTCCGCCGAAGGAGTCTTCTGGTGCACCACCAGCAGGTACTTCTGCATATACGTGGTGAAGATGTAGAACACCAGCGAACCGATGGCGGTGATGCCCAGCACCACGAAGAAGGACCGCGGGTGGCGCAGCACCTCGAGGAAGCTGCCGGCGTGTTCGTGCTTGCGCACCTCTTCGCTGGTCGTCTCCTCCAGACCCGACCGCAGCCACAGGGACACCAGGGCCGCGACGGCGCCGATCACGAACGGCAGGCGCCACCAACCGGCGGTGATCTGCTCATCGCCCAGGGTGTGCGTCATGATGACGGCCAGCAGACTGGCCAACAGCTGCCCGCCGACCAGCGTGACGTACTGGAAGGAGGAGAAGAAGCCGCGCTTGCCCTCGGTGGCGACCTCGGACATGTAGGTGGCGGTCGCACCGTACTCACCGCCGACGGCCAGACCCTGGATCATGCGCACGATCAGCAGCAGGAAGGCCGCCCAGCCGCCGATCAGATCGGAGGTCGGCAGGCAGGCCAGCAGCAGCGAACCCGCACACATGACCAGGATGGAGATCAGCATCGAGTTCTTCCGGCCCAGCTTGTCCGAGGCCCGGCCGAAGATATAGCCGCCGATGGGTCGCATCAGGAAGCCGACGAAGAACACCAGGGCCGCCTGCAGCAGCGACAGCACCTCGTTGTCCTTGACGAAGAACTGCGTTGCGAAGTAGACGGAGAAGAAGGAGTAGATATAGAAGTCGAACCATTCGACCAGATTGCCCGAGGACGCGGCCAGAATGGCCTTGACCGTCTGCCAGGTGGTCTTCTGGTTCGGACCGGGGGCGCTGCCGCTGCTAGCAGCGTCAGGAGTCGTGCTCGTCGCCATTGTGCGAACTCTTTTCCTTGAAATGCCATCGGCGGTCCGGACCGGGGATATGGGTGCGGACCGCCGACAGCGTTGTCAACTTGGTTATATTCCGAGGACAGCATACTCCTTTCACAGCGTTCTAGCAGAAATAGATCAGGGCCCCGGTCCCGTTCCGTGGTATTGGGAACGGTGCCGGGGCCCTGGAATCGGCCGGGCTCGGAAGCTCAGTCGAACAGGATGACCTGACGGATCGCCTTACCGTCGGCCAGGGTGTCCATGGCCTCGTTGATCTGGTCCAGGCGCATCGTCGAGGACACGAGTTCCTTCACCGGCAGCCGGTCCTCCCGCCACAGCTGGGCGTACTTCGGGATGTCCCTGGCGGGTACGGCCGAGCCCAGGTAGGAGCCGATCACGGTGCGCGCCTCACTGGTCAGGACCACCGGGTGGATCGAGGAGGTGGCGTCGGGCGCCGGCAGGCCCACGGTCACGGTCGTGCCGCCCACCGCCGTCGCCTCGAAGGCGGTTTCGAAGGCCGCGGGATGCCCGGCCGCCTCGACGACCACCGGTGCCTTGACTCCCTGTTCGGCCACCTGTGCCGGGGTGAAGGCCGCGGCAGCACCCAGCTCCTTGGCCCGCACCAGCTTGTCCGGGTTCGCATCCACCGCGATCACGCGCACCCCATCGAGGCCCAGCGCGGTGATGAGGGCGGCCATGCCGACACCGCCGAGGCCCACGATCATCACGTCCTGGCCCGGCTGCGGCTTGCCGGCGTTGATGACGGCGCCGCCGCCGGTGAGCACGGCGCAGCCCAGGGGCGCTGCGACCTCGGGCGGGACGTCGGCGCCGACCTTGACGACCGAGGCCTGGTTGACCACCGCGTGATCGGCGAACACCGAAACGCCCAGGTGGTGGTAGAGGTCCCCCGTGACATTGCCGGCTGCGTCGATCTCATGGAGCCGGGTCAGCTGCGCGATCCCGTTGCCATCGCGGGGCACGTCCGCATCGGCAGCGGTGTCGAAGCCGGGCAGATAGCCGGCGTTGTTGCTGGCGCTGCCGGGAATGCACGGCAGCTTGCCGTCTGTCAGGCAGTTCTCGCACTTCCCACAACGCGGCAGGAAGACGGTGACCACGTGGTCGCCGACGGCCAGGTCGCTCACACCGGGGCCCACCTGTTCGACGATGCCGGCGCCCTCATGGCCCAGCAGCATCGGCAGCGGGCGGGGGCGGTTGCCGTTGACCACGGACAGATCGGAGTGGCACAGGCCGGCCGCCGTCATCTTCAGCAGGACCTCGCCGGGGCCGGGGGCGTCGAGTTCGACTTCGACGACGTCCAGGGGCTTCGATTCGGCGTAGGGCCGGGGAGCCTCCATGGTGCGCAGCACTGCTCCGCGAATCTTCATCGATCTGCCTTTCTTCGGGGTTTCGTTCGTCCCCACATTACCGCGCACGCATATCTCCACGGCACGCGCCCGGGGCCGCTCCGGCACACGTCCCGACGCGCTCTCTCGGGTCCGGGCACTGCGGGGTCCCGGCCCCGCCGGCCCTCATCCCCGCGGGGTGCGGTGATTCGGCTCCTGCCAGTCCTGGCCCACATGGGCCGCCGCCCAGAAGTGCAGTTCGTACAGGCACGCCTGGCGGAACGTCTGGACCATGCGCGTGAGCTCGGCCTTCGGCGCGGCTTCCAGCAGGCCCTCGAGGATGCCCACGGCCCCCACCACCGATGCGTCGAAGTCGGGGCTGTCGTAGGCCTCGATCCAGGTCGCGAAGGGATGCCCCGCCAGATCGCGGGACCCCGCCCGCACCCGCTGAACCAGGACCTTGCCGATGTGCGCGTACACCCAGAAGCACGGCAGGATCGCGGCGACTCCCACTGCATAGGGTGCGCTCGCCGCCTGGCTGAGCAGATAGGAGGTGTAGCCCAGTGTCGTGGGGTTGGCCCCGCCGGCGGGCCAGGCCGCCCCGATCACACCGGCCGCGGTCGAAAGCCGGTCGGCGATCGCTGAGAACCCGGGGTCCGCCAGCAATTCGGCGTGCATCGACTGTTCATCGGCGATCGCCTCGCCTGCGGCCAAGACCCAGAAGCGGGTCTGGTCGCTGCTGGGTGCGGCCGCCCCCAGCAGGCTCATGGCCCGGGCATAGCCGTCCAGGTACAGCTCGTCCTGCAACAGGTAGTTCACGAAGGCCTCGTGGCCGAGTGTGCCGTCGGCCAGTTGGCCCAGGAAGTCGAGTTCCTCGATCCGGGTGATGACGTCGTGTACGGAATTCCACAGCTCGCGCGTGCGCGGGCCCTGGCTGAACAGGTGGTAGTCGACCATGGTGTATCCCTCCTCGGGTTTCGGGTGCTCAGGCTCGTGCGCGCACGGGGCGCAGATCGACCAGGTGGTCGACCGGCCCGTGGGCGCCGGCCGGGTCCAGCGACAGGTTCCAGCCCGCCGCCGCGGCCAGGGCCCGGCCCAGGTACTCCAGGCCCTCGAAGACCGCGGGCTCCAGCTGTGCCCCGCGGGCCAGTTCCGCGGTGATGGCGGCGGACAGGGTGCAGCCGGTGCCGTGGGTATTGGCCGAGGCGACCCGTGGGTGCGTGTACACGTGCACCGAGGCCGCCCCGGGGCCATCCGCGACGGCGAGCACGTCGAAGACAGTGCCGCCGGTGCCGTGGCCGCCCTTGACCAGGGCCGCCCCGGCCCCGCGCGCCACGAGTTCGCGGGCCTGGGCCGTCATCTGGGACTCGTCGCGGGCCTCGGCGACGTCATCGCCGAGCAGCAGGGCCGCTTCCGGCAGGTTCGGGGTGATGACCGAGGCGACCGGCAGCAGGCGCGCGCGCACCGCGCCGATCGCGTCGGCGTCGAGCAGCCGGTGTCCCGAGGTCGAGACCATGACGGGGTCGACGACCAGGTGGGGCACGGGGGTCTCTGCGAGTTTGTCCACGGTCAGGTCGACCAGCTCTCGGGTGCCCAACATCCCGGTCTTCGCCGCGTCCACGGGCATGTCCCCGAGCACCGAGTCGAACTGGTCGGCAACGAAGTCCGCATCGATCCCGTAGACGCGGGACACACCATGGGTGTTCTGGGCGACCAGGGCGGTGATGACGGAGGTGCCGTAGGCTCCACGGGCGGCGAAGCTCTTGAGGTCGGCGTGGATGCCGGCGCCCCCCGACGGATCGGTGCCGGCGATCGTCAGGGCGATCGGGGGCCTGTTCACTGTATTCAACGGCGTGGGGTTCGGCACGGTGTTCGTCGGCGCAGTGCTCATCGGTTCTCCCCCTGCGCGCCGAGGTAGGCCGCGCGGATCGACCGCGCTGCGGCCTCGGGATCGGCTGCAGTGCAGATATCGGAGACCACGCACACGCCCAGGGCGCCGGCGCCGGCGAGTTCGTGGACGTTGTGGCCCTTGATCCCGCCGATCGCCACGGCGAGGATCCCGAGTTCCAGTGCCTCCCGGTTCAGTTCGGTCCAGTGCTCGACGCCCAGTGCTGGGCGCTGCACGTCCTTCGTCCGGGTGGCCCAGACGGGGCCGACTCCGAACAGGTCCACTCCCCCGGCCTTGGCGGCGACGGCGAACTGTTCGGCGGTGTGGGCGGACAGGCCCAGCAGGGGTTCGGCGCCCAGGCGGGCGCGGACCTGGGCCGGCGGCATGTCCGTCTGGCCCACGTGGATGTGGGCGGGCAGGCCGCGCCGACGCAGTTCGGCGACGACTTCGACGCGGTCGTCGAGGAACACGGGGACGTTCTCGGCCGCCGTCCCGGCCGGTGCGGGGATGCCGCGCAGGGCGGCGAACACGTCCAGGGTCAGGGCCAGGACCTCGGCGTCGGAGGCGTGTTTCTCGCGCACCTGCACGACCGAGGCGCCGCCGGTGACAGCGGCTGCGACGGTGTCGGCCACGCCGCGCCCGGCGGCGGTGCACATCGCGGTGTCGGTCACCAAATACAGGCTGAAATCGTAGGGGATCAGGCGGGGGTTGAGCACAGCGGGGTCAATCATGACCATCCCTTCGCAGGAGTTATCCAGACAGGTTCGACGGGTGTGTTCTCAGCCCTGGCCGGCCGGCGGCGGCACGAACCCGCGCCGGTGCGACTACCTGGGCACCCCGTGTCATCGGCTCCACACTAACATCCACGGCAGTCTAGAGTTGGGGTATCCCCGCATAGCCCGAACCTTGGAGGAACCGTGACCGAAGCACCCGGCAGCCTGCTCAATCTTCTGCAGTTGGAGAAGATCGACCTCAACATCTACCGCGCCGGCTTCGTCTTCGACGAACCCTTCGCGCTCTACGGCGGCCAGGTCGCCACCCAATCCCTGCTGGCCGCGGCCCTGACCGTGGACTCCGGGCGCCTGCCGCACTCTCTGCACGGATACTTCCTGCGGCCCGGCGACGCCTCGAAGCCCACGGTCTTCCAGGTCTTCCGCGACCGCGACGGTGGTTCCTATTCGGCCCGGCGCGTGGTGGCACTGCAGAACGGACGGGTCATCTTCAATATGTCGGCGTCCTTCGCACTGCCGGGGAAGTCCCCCGATGTGCAGGGCGATACGGCGCTGAACGACCACGAGTTGCCGATGAACGAGTTCTACCCGATCCCCCGGCTGTTCAGCTTCGAGGGCCGGAGGACCGAACCGGGTTTCCCCGAACCCGACTATCCGCAGCGCTTCTGGGCCCGCTGCACGGCCGATCTCAGCCGCACCGGGGTGGGGGCTGCGACGATCAGCCGCGACCTCATGAACATCCTGGCGGTGACCTATCTTTCCGACATCTCGTCGGGCATCGGCACGTACAACACCGAAGAGTTCCAATCGCAGTCGAGCCTGGACCACACTCTGTGGTTCCACCGCCCGATGGACGCCGAGGAGTGGATGCTGATGGACCTGCGGCCCCGCTCCGTGGCCTACGGGCGCGGGCTCTACCACGGGGACATCACCGACTCCTCCGGCGTCCTGCTGGCCTCGATCAGCCAGCAGGTCCTGTTCCGCAAGCGCCGTGCCGGCGGTGGCGCCGCGCCTCGGCCGGCCTGAACCTCGGCCGTTCCCAGCGGCCGGATCACGGTCGGTCCCGGGGAATCCGGCCGGGGTCGAGCCGAACTCAGTATTCGGCGATGATGATCTTCTTCTGGCCCATCATCGTCTGATAGGCCCCCGGCCTGGTGCTCAGCTCCGGCCAGGTGCGCGGGACGATCTGCCAGCTCAGGCCGAAGCGATCCTTGCACCAGCCGCAGGCCTCGGCCTCCGGGACATGCGACAGTGCCTCCCACAGTGCGTCGATCTGCGCCTGGTCCTGCGCGTAGACGATGAGCGAGACACCCTCCGTGAAGGTGAAGTCCTGGCCTGCCCCTGGGTCCATCGCCGTGCACCACTGCCCGGCGAGCCGGAAGTCCGCGTGGATCACGGATTCGGCGGTAACCGGCGATTCGACCCCCGGGCCCAGGTCCGGGACCCCGCCGAACTCGCCATAGGTGTACAGGTGTCCCAGTCCGCTGGGGAGGTCGGGGCCGAAGATCCGGGTGAAGGTCTGCAGATAGTAGTCGACGGCCTCGGCCGCCCGGTTCTGCTGGGGACCGCCGAAGCTCAGCGAGGGCAGCAGGAACGGTCGGGGCTGCCCGTCCGGGTTCGTCACCATCAGCTGCCAGCTCACCCCGAAGCGGTCCTCAACCCAGGCGTAGTGCGGGCTGAACGGATAGGCGTCCAGCGGCATCAGTTCGCGGCCACCCTCCATCAGCACCGCGTGGACCCGGTCCAGATAGGCACGGGCATCGGTGTGCCGGGCCGGATCGAAGTTGACGGTCAGGTTGAGCGACGGAGTGGGCCGGAAGGTGTCATCGGCGTTGATGAAGGTGAAGTCCAGGTCCTCGATCCGCAGGTCGAGCGCCAGGAGTTCGCCGGCCAAATCGCGTTGGAAGTCAGGGAGCTCTGCGGGATCGGCCGGGTAGTTCTCGGCGCGTTCGACGGTGACGGAGCGAAACGCCCTGGTGTAGTGCTCAACGGCATCCTGTGCGCACCTGTCGAACCACAGGGAGACGGCCAGCGGGGTCCGTTCGGTTTCGTCGGTGGGCGGTCTGGGGTCTAGAACGGGGTTCGGTGTCATGCCACAAGTGTGCGACCGCCGGAGCGATATGTCACCCCTTTGCCCGCCCATCTGCGAAAACGCCGCGTGGCCGGAACCCGCCGGACCCCTGGATGGGTCCATGGCGGGTCCCGGCCACGCGGCACCGCGACTCAGACGATGGGACTCAGTGCGAGTGGTAGTTCGGCGCCTCGACCGTCATCTGGATGTCGTGCGGGTGGCTTTCCTTCAGACCCGCCGTGGTCAGGCGGACGAAACGGCCGTTTGCCCGCAGCTCCGGGATCGTGCGCGCGCCCACGTAGAACATGGTCTGGCGCAGGCCGCCGGTCAGCTGGTAGGCGACGTTCTTGAGCTGCCCGCGGTAGGCCACGCGGCCCTCGATGCCCTCCGGGATGAGTTCCGTATCGGTGGCGACATCGGCCTGGAAGTAGCGGTCCTTAGAGTACGACTTGCCCTTGCGCGGGGCCATAGCACCCAGCGACCCCATGCCGCGGTAGGACTTGTACTGCTTGCCGTTGACCAGGATGAGTTCGCCGGGGGCCTCACGAGTGCCGGCGAACAGGGACCCCAGCATGACCGATTCTGCACCGGCGACCAGGGCCTTGCCGATATCGCCGGAGTACTGCAGGCCGCCATCGGCGATGACCGGAACGCCGGCCGCCTTGGCCGCCTGATAGGCCAGGTGGACCGCCGTGACCTGGGGAACGCCGACGCCGGCGACGATCCGGGTCGTGCAGATGGAGCCCGGGCCCACGCCCACCTTGATGGCGTCCGCACCCGCGTCGATGAGCGCCTGCGCACCCTCACGCGTGGCGACGTTGCCGCCGATGATCTGCACCCCGGCAAAGGCCTTGTCCGACTTGAGGCGCTTGATCATGTCGGTCACGCCGCGGGCGTGGCCGTTGGCGGTGTCCACGACCAGCACGTCCACACCGGCGTCGGCCAGCAGGCCGGCGCGCTCATAGGAGTCACCGTAGAAGCCGATCGCGGCGCCCACCAGCAGCCGTCCCTCGCCGTCGCGGCAGGCATCGGGGTATTCCTCGGTCTTGACGAAGTCCTTGACCGTGATGAGGCCCTGGAGCACATTGTGCTCATCGACCAGCGGCAGCTTCTCGATCTTGTGTTCGGCCAGCAGGGCGTAGGCGTCATTGGGCGCAACGCCGACCTGAGCAGTGATCAGCGGCGACTTGGTCATGATCTGGGCGACCGTGGTTGTCTCGTACTTCGAATGCGATACGAAGCGCAGATCGCGGTTGGTCACGATGCCCACCAGGACGCCGGACTCGTCGACCACGGGCAGGCCGGAGATGCGGTACTGCGCGCAGACCTCGTCCAGTTCGGCCAGTGTCTTATCCGCCGTGATCGTCACCGGATCGGAGATCATCCCCGATTCACTGCGCTTGACGTAGTCGACCTGGGCCGCCTGGTCCTCCTTGCTCAGGTTGCGGTGGATGATGCCGATGCCGCCGATGCGGGCCATCGCGATCGCCATGCGGGATTCCGTCACGGTGTCCATCGCAGCCGATACCAGGGGGATGTTGATGTCGAGTTCACGGGTCAGGCGCGTCCGGGTCGAGGCCTCGGACGGGATGACGTCCGTGTCGCCGGGCAGCAGCAGGACGTCGTCGTACGTCAGACCTGTCAGTGCGAATGGATCGTTGTCTACTGCGGAATTGCCGCTGCCCATGGGTGCCCTCTCAAAGATTGGTAGGTCGTTCGTCGTCTGTCCCTACCCTCCGGGCCGGGCCACCGGCTGGTTCGCCGGCTCCGGGCCAGAAGATGTGCAGTTCAAACTTTGATTTCGTCAATCATATTCCCCGCCCGGTGGCGCCGGGCAGCCGAATCCAGCCGAACGTGTCGAGTCTCACGCCGGTGACGTCCCGCGAAGCGTCAGCCTCGATTCGAACGCCCGCTCCCGGCCGGTCAGCGGATCAGTGAAGGCGAGGCGGTGGGCCAGCAGCTGCAGGGGGCTGGAGAAGTCGTAGGGGTCCGGCGCCAGATCCCGTGGGTAGACGGGGTCGCCCAGGATCGGCAGGCCCAGGGCGTTCATGTGCACGCGCAGCTGGTGGGTCCGGCCCGTATGCGGATGCAGTCGGAACAGGCCGGTGCGGGCCTCCCCCTGGGCAGAGGCGACCTCCCGGACGAACTCCAGCGTCGTATGCGCGTTCGCGGGCCCTGGCACCTCGAGCATCTGCCTGGTGCCCGGCTCCTTGTCCAGCCGGCTGTGGCGCTCCAGTGGGAATCCCCCGGCGAAGGTCTCCGGGTCGAAACCGCGGGGCAGGCGGGCCAGGGCCAGGTACTGCTTGTGCACGCGGCGGGCCTGGAACAGGCTCTGGTAGGCGCCCCGGGTCTGCGGGCGGCGGGAGAGAACGAGCAGGCCGGCGGTCACCCGGTCCAGCCGGTGGATGGCCACCAAGTCCGGCTCATCGCGTTCGACGCGTGCCCGGGTGACCACGCATTCGCGCACGAAACGGCCATTGGGCGTCGAGGCCAGGAAATGGGGCTTGTCGACGACCAGCAGGTCCGCGTCCTCGTAGACGGTGGTCACTTCGAAGGGAATCCGGGCTTCGGGCGGGACGGGCCGGTGGAAGAAGTAGAAGCCGCCGGGGTGCGGCGGGTCCCCGGCTTCGACCGGGGCGCCGGACTCATCGCGCATATCGCCGGCAGCTGGGTCGAGCAGGGCTGTTAGTTCGGAGGGTGCGGCGGCGGGGAAGAGCCCGGCCAGCCACTGGTCCACGGTCGCGGGCACCGGCAGATGTGCGCCGGCGTGTGTCTGCAGGCCGCCGGGTGCGCGCAGCCGGTTGGCGCTGATGCCCTCGCGCGGGGGCAGGGGTGATTTCACGAGGCGCCAGCCTATCAGCCCCGACCGGCCGGGTGATCAGCCGCGGCTCAGCCGGCGTCGTCCGGCGGATTGACCAGGATCGACTTCTCGGCCTCGGCGATCTCCTCGGGGGTCCGCTTGTCCCAGCCGGGTTTGCGGAAGTGGTAGAAGAGCAGCGGGGGTGCCGCCAGCACCACCACGACGATTCCCACCACAACCGGGTATATGCCCGCCGGCATCGCGGTGAATCCCGATGGCGCGATGAAGCTGAGCACGAAGGCCGCGAGGCAGGCGACGAATCCGACGCCGGCGATGACGTCCATCCCGCGCACACGGTACGTACGCTCCACATCCGGCCGGGTTCGGCGCAACCTGATCGCCGCTGCGAACATGAGCATGTACATGATCAGGTAGAGGGCGGCGGCCATGTCCACGAGCGCGATGAACGCCGTATTCACATTGGGAATGACGATGAACAGCGCCGCGAGGATCGTGACGATGATGCCCTGCACGGTCAGGATCCCGGACTGGACCCCGGCCTTGTTCCGCTTCTGCAGCGCCGGCGGAAGCAGTCCGTTGCGGGCCGCCGCCAACAAGCCGCGCGAGGGGCCCGCGATCCAGGTGACGACCGAGGCGAAGGCACCCAGAGCGATCAGCGCCGATATCACCGGAGTGCCCCAGCCCATGTGCCAGGCGTCGAAGAAAGTCTGGAACGCCAGGTTGATGCCATTGGTCAGCCCCAGTTGGGCCTTGGGTACGGCCACGGCGATCGCCAGCACCGGCAGGATGAACACCGCCAGGATCAACACCGAGGCGATGAGGATTGAGCGCGGGTAACCCTTGCCGGGATTGCGCAGATCGTTCGCGTGCACTGCGTTGACCTCCATGCCCGCATAGGCGAGCACATTGGACACGATCAACACGATCGCGGACAGTCCCGTATGCGGCGGGATCAGCGCCGTGGGTTCCAGCGAGGTCTGCGAGGACTGTCCCGACCCCAGCCAGATCACACCGAAGACGATCAGCAGGATGCCGGGCAGGATCGTGCCGAACAGGCCGCTCCACGTGCCCACATTGGCGAACAGCTTCCCGCCGCGCAGGGTGATCAGGGTCGAACCCCAGTAGAGGACGAGGATCACGATCGCGGTGAACAGGCCCGAATCCGCCAGGCCGGTGTGTCCGACAACGAAGGACAGGCTGGCGGCGATGAAGGCGATCTGGGTGGGATACCAGACGACGTTCTGGATCCACTGCAGCCAGATTGCCTCGAAGCCCCAGCGATCGCCGAAGGCCTCGCGGATCCAGACGAACACGCCTCCCTTCCATCCGGTGGCCAGTTCCGCGGCGACCAGCGCCGTGGGCACCAGGAACAGGATGGCGGGGATGACGAACAACGCCACCGAGGCCAGCCCGTATCCGGCCATGGCAGGCAGGCTGCGCAGGCTGGCGACGGTCACGACCGTCATGATCGCCAGCTGGAAGACACTGAGGAACTTGGTCGCACTGGTGGCCGGGGCGCCGACTGCGGGCCCGGCGTGCGAGGCCGGGAACGGGTGTGGGCGGACGTGTTCGGGCGACGGGGCGACCGTTCCGTCGGCACGGCGAGGCGCGGCCGAAGGTTGGGAACCGGCGGGCTTCGGGCCGGTGGGCTGGGGATTCTGAGACGCGGACATCAGTGGTGGAATCCCGCGCTCCGGCTGCGCGCATGACTGCCGCCGAACTTGTCGAGGTATCCGGCCTCGCGCTGGATGTCCTTGACCAGGAACCCCGCAAGATCACGGCTGAGGCCGTTGCGGACCACGACCCGCTGCACCGTCAGATCGCTCAGGTCGTCCGGCATCGGATAGGCGGGGACCAGCCAGCCCTTCATCCGCAGCCTTTCGGAGAGATCGTAGAGGTCCCAGTCCGCTTTGTGTTCGGGGTTCATCCGCCAGGCGAACACGGGGATGTCCTCGGCGGCGTTCCACAGGGAGAACTGTGGCATTTTGGCGACTTCACCCGCAATGTAGCGGGCGACGTCGATCGTGGCCTGTCCCACCCGCGTGTAGCCGTCGATCCCCAGCCGCAGGAACAGATAGTACTGCAGCAGCACCTGGGCGCCGGGGCGGGAGAAGTTCAGCGCGAAGGTCGGCATGTCCCCGCCCAGATAGCTGACCCGGAAGATCAAATCCTCCGGCAGGTCCTCCAGCTCGCGCCAGACGACCCAGCCCAGGCCGGGGTAGACGAGTCCGTACTTGTGACCGGAGACGTTGATCGAGGCCACCCGCTCCAGTCGGAAGTCCCATTCGAGGTCCGGCTGCAGGAACGGGGCGATCATGCCGCCGGAAGCTGCATCGACATGGATCCGGATGTCCAGCCCGCGGGCCTCTTCGATCCGGTCCAGGGCGGCGGCGATGTCCTTGACCGGTTCGTACATCCCGGTGTAGGTCACGCCCATGATCGCCACGACCCCGATCGTGTTCTCGTCGACGTAGGAGTCCAGATCGTGGCCGTCGAGAACCTTATGCTCTTCGCTGATCGGAACATACCGCGGCTCGACGTCGAAGTAGTTGCAGAACTTCTCCCAGCACACCTGGACTGCCGAGGACAGCACGATGTTCGGTGAGGTCGTGGGCTTGCCCTCCTGCTTGCGCCTGTGCTGCCAACGGCGTTTCAGCGCCAGCCCGCCGAGCATGCAGGCCTCCGACGATCCGATGGTGGATGTCCCGATCGTATTGTCGGGATCAGGTGCGTTCCACAGCGCCGCGATCATCCGCCAGCACCGGGTCTCGATATCCGCGGTCGCCGGATACTCGTCCTTGTCGATCATGTTCTTGTCGGCGGATTCCTCGTAGATCCGCCTAGCGTAGTCGTCCATCCAGGTGCCGACGAACGTGGCCAGGTTCAGCCGGGCGTTGCCATCGAGCATGGATTCGTCGTGGACGATTTGATATGCCGTCTCCGGCAGGGACTCACCCTCCGGCACCCGATTGCGGGGCAGTGAGGTGGCCTCCCCCGGGCGGGTGAACATCGGGTTGAGCTCGACGTCCGTCTGGCTGGCGAGGCGGTCGTTGATATTGGGCGACTGTGCCATGGTGCTCCCTTTCCGTGCTCGCACCCGGACGGGGAGGAAAACCGGTGAGGGGATACTCTGTCGCGTCCTCGGATGTGGCTGCTGACTGTGATTTCGACTTCCG
This sequence comes from Brevibacterium sp. 91QC2O2, assembly GCF_024580695.1. Classification (NCBI taxonomy): domain Bacteria; kingdom Bacillati; phylum Actinomycetota; class Actinomycetes; order Micrococcales; family Brevibacteriaceae; genus Brevibacterium; species Brevibacterium sp. 91QC2O2. The sequence goes on from NZ_JANIJY010000003.1 coordinate 176,964, forward strand.
TTTTCACTATACAACTCCGCCGGGCGCCTCACAACGATGTCCTCACCGGCCCGATTCCGGCCCAGTGGCCGGGCGGATTGCATGCGCGCGGGGTTCCGGAAATGAGGGCCGGATCAGCGCAGGATCAGCCGGCGGCGCGGGAGTTCGTCGCGATCGTCTGGGCGGCGCTGGACACCTGCGCGACGTACTCCGGCGAATTGTTGTAGCTCAGGATCGCCTGGCGCCAAGCCGCCCCTGCCGCCAGGTTCTTCCCACCGGCGCACAGGTACTGCGCCGCGGTGAAGGCCGCATCGTCGATGTTCTGCGGGTCCTTCTTACCGTCGCCATTGCCGTCCACGGCCGATTTCCTCCAGGTCCCGGGGATGAACTGCATGGGGCCCACAGCCCGGTCGTAGCGGGCGTCGCCGTCGTATTCGCCACCGTCGCTGTCTGCGATGTGCGCGGTCTTCACCCCGTCGAGCTGCACGCCGACGATCTTGGGTCTGGTCACCCCGTCGGCTTCGACCTGACCGGAGTAGATGGTGCCGTGGTGGGATTCGACATAGCCGATGCCGGCCAGGGTCGACCAGTCCAGATTGCACCCGGCCGAGCGCTGATCGATCCAGTTCGCCGCGGTCACATAGCCCAGCAGCACCCGGTGCGGGATTCCGGTCACTCCGGCCTGGCGGCTCAACCAGGAGGCGTTTATCGACTCCGCCCCGATCGGCACCAGGTCACTGGCCACGTCCGCAGCCGCGTTCTGCTTGGCCCGAACGCCCGCGGCCGTGCCGGAGGAGTCCCGCGCGGTGGTACCGGAGCCGTCCTCCCCCGAGCCTGCGGCGCCCGGCGCCGGGGCCTCGGCGTCCGAAGCCGCAGCACCGTTCGCCCGCCCCTCGGCGGCAGCGGGCTGCGACTGGGCCGCTGTGGTGCGCTGCATGGGGAGCACGATGAGGGTGAAGACCGCGATCAGACCGCCGACGCAGGCGAAGGCGATGATGCCCACCGCGATCCTGCCCCGTGTCCAGACCACAGCCCACCCCACCCACTCGATTTCACAGGTTTACCTACCCATCCTAACCGCCCACCGCTTCCCCACCGGCCAACGGGGCGGGTGGGTGGGGGCGGGTTAGGAGAGGGTGACGTCCTCGCCGGCTTCGGCTAGGAGTTCGGCCAGGGTCTGCTGGGCGCGCACCAGGGTCCACTCGACCTCCAACTCCTCGCCCGCTCCGGCTGCCGCGGCCTCGGCTCCCTGCGCCGAGGCCTCTGCGACTCCTGCAACTCCCGCGGCTACTGGGCGGGTGCGGTAGGCGTAGACGGCCGGGCGCGGCAGCGCGTTGTAGGCGAACGGCGTGGAGAAGTAGTAAGCGCCGGTGTCGTGGACCACCGCGATGTCACCGGGGGCGAATTCCGGCACGTCGTAGTCGCGGCCGATCATGTCCCCGGTGAAGCAACAGGGGCCGGCCAGATCCTGCACGGTGTGCGGCGCCTGGCTGGGCGATCCGTCTGCCGTATAGGCGCTGATGCGCAGCGGCCAGTGCTCGGGCACGAACACGGTCCGGGTCGCGGTCTGGGCGCCGGCGTGGCCGATCGCGAAGCGGCGCGGGCCCACGTCCTTGGTGTATTCGATGAGCGTGGCGATATCGCCGGCCTTGGCCAGGACGGACCTGCCGAACTCGGTGACGATCTGGAAGTCGCCGTTGAACAGTTCTGGGACCTCGCGCTTGAGCACGTCGGCGTAGTCGTGGAAGGTCGGCAGCACGTCCTCGGAGGTGAAGTTCACGCTCAGGCCACCACCCACGTCGAGGCGTTCGATCTGATCCCGGCCGGCGCGGGTGTTGATCTCGTTCGCCAGGCCCACCACGGTCTTGATTCCGGCGGCTGCCAGTTCCAGCGGGATGCCCTGGGAGCCGGTGTGCACGTGCAGCTGTCGGATCCACGGGCGCGCCACGATCGCCGCGACCAGCCGCTCGCGCGAGTCCTCGTCGTACAGGGCGATGCCGAACTTCGTGGTGGTCGTCGCCGTGGACATCTGGCCGATCGACCCGGCCCCCACCACGGGGTTGACGCGCACGCCGATGTGGCTGGTCGTCGGCCCCACCCCGGATTCGGCCAGTTCATCGCGCAGAGCCGCGACCCGGCCCATTTCCTGGTACGAGTCGATGTTGAGCGAGGCGCCCAATTCCAGGGCCTCGCGCAGTTCCGCCCGGGTCTTCGCCGGGGAGTCCACCACGATCTTCTCCGGGGCGAAACCGGCGGCCTTGGCCATGGCGAATTCGCCGGGGCTCGCGACCTCGCAGCCCATCCCCCGCTCGGCCAGGAAGCGCAGCACGGGGATGATGGTCACGGCCTTGCACGCCACGGTGTGCAGAGCGGAGTCAACGCCTGCGAACGCATTGTTCAGATCGGCGATCCTGGCCTCGATCACATCCAGATTGAGAATGCCGGCCAGCTGCTGGTCCTGGCCGAGCATCGAGTTGTCCGCCAACGATTTGATCGCCGCATTGCGTGCGTGAAGTGCCGTGGCCATATCAGGTGATTCCCCCGGAGGTGTGCGAGCGTATATGAAGGTCTGTTCACCAGACCTTTCGTGACGCTCACATGATATACGCCGAGGCCGCGAACGGCCGAACGGGGTTCAGAGGCTACGACTCACTTGTCGTCCTCTTCCTCCTTCTTCTCCACGACCAGCGTCTCGGTCGTCAGCACCAGGGCCGCGATCGAGGACGCGTTGCGCAGAGCCGAACGCGTCACCTTCACCGGGTCGATGATGCCCTGGGCGATCAGATCGCCATAGGTGTCGGTAGCGGCGTTGTAGCCCTGTCCCAGGTCGAGTTCGGCGACCTTGGACACGACGACCGAACCGTCCTGTCCGGCGTTGGCCGCGATCTGGCGCAGCGGCTGGACCACGGCGCGGCGGACGATGTCGACACCTGTCGCAGCGTCGCCGGTCAGGCCCAGGTCGTCACCGGCCAGAACCTGTGCGGCCTGCACCAGAGCGGAACCGCCGCCTGCCACGATGCCCTCTTCGATCGCAGCGCGGGTGGCGGACACTGCGTCCTCCACACGGTGCTTGCGTTCCTTGAGCTCGACCTCGGTCGCGGCGCCGACCTTGATGACGGCGACACCGCCGGAGAGCTTGGCCAGGCGCTCCTGGAGCTTCTCCTTGTCCCATTCGGAGTCGGTGTTCTCGACCTCGGCGCGGATCTGCGCCACCCGGCCGGCCACTGCGGACTCGTCACCGGCGCCGTCGACGACGGTGGTGTTGTCCTTCGTGATCGTCACGGTGCGGGCGGTGCCCAGCTGGTCGACCGTCACCTGATCGAGCTTCATGCCCATATCCGCGGTGATGACCTCGCCACCGGTCAGGACGGCCAGGTCCTCCAGGATCGCCTTGCGGCGGTCGCCGAAGCCCGGTGCCTTGACGGCTGCGACATTGAGGATGCCGCGGATCTTGTTGACCACCAGGGTCGACAGGGCCTCACCCTCGACGTCCTCGGCGATGATCAGCAGCGGCTTGCCGGCCTGCTGGACCTTCTCCAGGACGGGCAGCAGCTCCTGGATGTTGGAGATCTTGCCCTGGTTGATCAGGATCAGCGGATCGCTCAGGACTGCTTCCTGGCGGTCGGCGTCGGTCACGAAGTACGGCGACAGGTAGCCCTTGTCGAACTGCATGCCCTCGGTGACTTCGAGTTCGGTCGTCGAGGCCTGGGACTCGTCGATCGTGATGACGCCGTCCTTGCCGACGACGTCGAAGGCCTTGGCGATGAGTTCGCCGATTTCGGCCGACTGGGCGGACAGGGCCGCCACGTGGGCGATCTCCTGCGAGCCGTTGACGTCCCGGGCGTTCTCGCGCAGGCGGGCCTCGACCGCGTCCACGGCCTTCTCGATCCCGGCCTTGAGCTGGCCGGGTGCGCCGCCTGCGGTGACGTTGCGCAGGCCCTCGTGGACCAGTGCCTGGGCCAGCACGGTGGCCGTCGTGGTGCCGTCGCCTGCGACATCATTGGTCTTGGTGGCGACTTCCTTGGCCAGCTGCGCGCCCAGGTTCTCGTACGGGTCGTCCAGTTCGACCTCGCGGGCGATGGTCACACCGTCGTTGGTGATCGTGGGTGCGCCCCACGCCTTGTCCAGGACGACGTTGCGGCCCTTGGGGCCCAGCGTGACCTTGACGGTGTTCGCCAGGACATCGACGCCCCGTTCCAGTGCGGCGCGGGCTGCGTCGTCAAACTGCAGAGTCTTCGGCATTGCCTAACTTCCTCTTCTGCTTGTCGTTTACGTCGTTAAACGTAGGTCAGTGGAAGCGGGCTCAGCCGATGACCGCGAGCACATCGCGGGCCGAGAGCACCAGGTACTCCTCGCCACCGAACTTGACCTCGGTGCCGCCGTACTTCGAGTAGATGACCTTGTCGCCCTCGGCGACGTCCAGGGCGATGCGGTTGCCATTGTCGGCGACGCGGCCGGGGCCCACTGCCACGACCTCGCCCTCCTGGGGCTTTTCCTTGGCGGTGTCGGGGATGACCAGACCGGAGGCTGTGGTCTGCTCGGCCTCGAGCTGGCGGATGACGATCCGATCCTCGAGCGGCTTGATGTTAACCGACATGTTCGGACACTCCTTCATGTTCATAAGGTGGTGGGCCGCCTGGGCGGCCGTGGTTCGACGCGGGACCCGGAGTCGGACGCCGAGGCCTCCGCGCCGCGGGTCCGTTCGTCGTCGCGGGTGCCGAACGGTGCGATTGTGCGGGTGCCGACGGGTCCGATGTGCTGTGGAATCCCACTTAGCACTCACGGAGCTCGTGTGCTAACTCCGACTTTATGACTGACTTGGCACTCATGCAACTCGAGTGCCAGATCTCGACACGATTCGTCTTGCGCCCACAGCTGACGGGCAGCCGACTCTCAGGCCAGGGCCCAGCCACCCAGGGCGCGTTCGGCGTTGGCGGTCACCAGGTTCGCCACCTCGGCCTCCTTGGCCACGTTCTCCGGGGTCGCGGTAGGACCGGGTTGACCGGGCTGCGCCGGCTTGCGCGCCGGCTTGCGCGCCGGCGGCGGGAACTCCGCGCCCAACCGGACCTCGGCCAGCTTGCGCACCGTCAAGGGGACCAGGTACGAACCGCCCGGCTTGCCGCGGTGCGGATGCGGGGTGAGGAATGGCGCGTCGGTCTCGGTCAGCAGCAGCTCATCGGGCACGGCGGCCGCAGCCGCCCGCAAATCGTGTGCGTTCTTGAACGTGATGTTGCCAGAGAACGACATGAGGTAGCCGCGCCGCGCGCACTCCCTGGCCATCGCCTCGTCGCCGGAGAAGCAGTGGAAGATCGTCACGTCCGGGGCCCCGGCATCGGCCAGTATCCGCAGCACGTCCGCATGGGAGTTCCGGTCGTGGATCTGCAGGGCCAGACCCAGGCGCTTGGCGATCTCGATGTGGGCGCGGAAGGACTCCTCCTGGATCCGCCGGCCGGCCGCATCCTCCGTCTGGAAGAAGTCCATGCCGGTCTCCCCCACCACGCGCATCCGCGGGTGCGAGGCCAGCAGCGCCTCGATCTCCGCCAGCGAGTCGTCGAGCAGCCCGACCGCGGCCAGGCGCGGGGCCTCGTTCGGGTGGATCGCCACCCCGCCGAGCATCCAGTCCGGGCGCACCCCCGGCTCATCGCCCGCAGCGACCCTGGCCACCAGGTCAGCGGTGAAGCGGGCCGATGACATCTCACAGCCGATCTGCACGATCCGCGTGATCCCCGCCGTCTGCGCGGCGTCGTGGAAGAAGCTCAGCTGCGGGAAGCCCGTGCCCTCCTGCCCGGGGCCCTCGGCGCCGTCATCGGCCGGATCGACCTCGGGGGCCGGCTCCCCGGCCTTGATCGGCCCGCGCACCCCCAGGCCCAGATCCAGGTGGGTGTGCGTGTCGACTGCGGGAGCTGCCAGGGGGACGGGAATCGGCGGGTAGACGCCGGCGCCTCGTGATGCCACCGCGGCTCAGGCCCCCTGCTTCTGACCGCCGGCCGAACCGGCCGCGGCGTCGTCCTTGGGCGCCTCGTAGCGCGGGAACACGCCCGTGGGCTTGGGCAGTTCGACGCCCGCGGCCAGCGGCGTGGCCAGTGCGGCGAAGCTGCGCACATGGGTGGCCTCGTTGTCATCGCGGCCACCGGCCGAACCGACGGCGGGCACGCCCAGCAGGTCCAGGACCTTGCCCGCGGACTCCGGCATCACCGGCTGGACCAGGATGGAGACCTGCCGCACGACCTCGATCGTGGTGTAGAGGACCGTGGCCATCCGGGCCGGATCGGTCTTCTTGAACTTCCAGGGCTCCTGCGCGCTGAAGTAGCGGTTGGCCTCCTCGAGCACCTTCCACAGGACCTCGACATAGCGGTTGAGCTCCTGGGTTGCGACGAAGCCGCGGGCGGCCTCGTGCGCGGCGGCGGCCTGGTCGAGCAGCGCCCGGTCCGCCTCGGTGAAGTCCGCTTCGGCGATATCCGGCACGATGCCGCCCAGGTTCTTATTCACCATGGACAGCGAGCGTTGGGCCAGGTTGCCGTACTCATTGGCCAGGTCCGAGTTCTTGCGCCCGATGATCGATTCGGCGGAGTAGGAGCCGTCGTTGCCGTAGGAGATCTCGCGCAGCAGGAAGAAGCGCATGGCGTCCAGGCCGAAGGAGTCGACCAGATCGTAGGGGTCGACGACGTTGCCGATCGACTTCGACATCTTCTCGCCCTTGTTGAACAGGAAGCCGTGGGCATGGACGCGCTTGGGCAGTTCGATCCCGGCGCTCATCAGGAAGGCCGGCCAGTACACGGCGTGGAAGCGCACGATGTCCTTGCCGATGATGTGGACGTCGGCCGGCCAGAACTTCTTGAAGGCCTCGCCGTCGACGTTCGGGTAGCCCACGCCGGTCAGGTAGTTCGTCAGGGCGTCGACCCACACGTACATCACGTGCTTCTCATCGCCGGGCACGGGGATGCCCCAGTCGAAGGTGGTGCGCGAGATCGACAGGTCGTTCAGGCCGCCCGAGACGAAGGAGGCGACCTCGTTGCGGCGCACATCGGGGCCGACGAACTCGGGGTGTTCCGCATAGAGCGCCAGCAGTTTGTCCTGGTATGCCGACAGGCGGAAGAAGTAGGATTCCTCCTCCGTCCAGGTCACCTCGGTGCCGGTGGCGGTGGCGTAGCGCTGACCGTCCTCGCGGACTTCGGTTTCGTCCTCGTTGTAATAGGCCTCATCGCGCACCGAGTACCAGCCGGCGTAGCTGTCGAGGTAGATGTCGCCGTTTTCCTCCATCCGCTGCCAGATCGCCTGGCAGCTGGCCACGTGGTCGGCGTCGGTGGTGCGGATGAAGCGGTTGTAGCTGGAGCCCAGGGTGTCCTGCAGGGTGCGGAAGGCCGCGGCGTTGGCGGTGGCCAGTTCCATCGCCGTCACGCCCTGCTTCTGCGCGGTCTGTTGCATCTTCAGGCCGTGTTCGTCCGTGCCCGTCATGAAGAAGACATCCTCACCGTCGAGCCGGTGGAACCGGGCGATCGTGTCGGCCGCGACGTATTCGTAGGCATGGCCGATGTGCGGGGTGCCATTGGGATAGGCGATGGCGGTGGTGATGTAGAAGCTCATGGGGAAAGTCTACTTCGCGGCCGCCTGCCGGTTCGCGCGGCCGGGCGGGCGCAGCCCGCCGGTTGTCCGAGGCCCGCGCCCTGTCCTCATGCTTTGTCAGCCAAGTAGGCCTCGTAGACCTCGCGGGTCTTCAGGCCGGCGTCCTTGGCGATGCGGGCCGCCGCGTCCTTGGCGCGCAGTCCGGCCTCGACCAGCTCGGCCACGGCCGCCACATGGTCCTCCGGCGCCGAGGTCCGCCCCACGAAGCCGGTCACGACCAGGGTGAGTTCGCCGCGCAGACCGTCTGCGGCCTCGGCGGCCAGATCGGCGATCGTCCCGCGCAGCACTTCCTCGTAGGTCTTCGTCAGCTCCCGGCTGATCGTCATGGCCCGCTCCGGACCGAACGCCTGCGCCAGGTCGTCGAGGGTCGCTGCGATCCGGTGCGGGCTTTCGAAGAACACCATCGTGCGCCGCTCATGGGCGAGTTCGGCGAACAGCCGCGAGCGCTCCCCGGACTTGCGCGGCACGAAACCCTCGAAGGTGAAGCGGTCGCTGGGCAGGCCGGACAGGGCCAGGGCCGTGAAGACCGCCGACGGCCCCGGCGCCGAGGTTACCGGCAGTCCGGCGCCCGCGACCGCCTTGACGACGTGGTAGCCGGGGTCGGAGACCGCGGGCATTCCCGCATCGGTCAGCAGCACCACGCGTTTGCCGTGCTGGATCGCCGCCACCACGTCCACGGCCTTGGTCTGTTCATTGTGGTCGAAAACGCTGACCACGTTCTTGGTGTGGGCCAGGCCCAGGCGCTGGGCCAGGCCCAGGAACCGGCGGGTGTCCTCGGCTGCGATCAGATCCGCGCCCTCGATCTCAGCTCGCATCCGCGGGGAGGCATCGGCCAGATTGCCGATCGGGGTGCCGACCAGGACAAGTGCGGCACGAGGTGCTGCAGAGCTGGGCGAATCCGGTTCGAAGGCTGCGGAGGAACTCATGAACCCATCCTCCCACGCCCGTGCCGCCGCGCGACCCGTAGACTGGCGAGGTGTCCGACCTGAGCGAACAGCAGACCCAGCACGCACCCGGCGCCCAGTCCGCCGCAACCGAGTCCGGCGGCCCGAGAGCCGGCGGTTCACGCGGTGGTTCCAGCGGGGTTGCGGCCAGACTCCACGCTGCGCTGCTCAAGCCGGGCGTGGCGTTCTACGCCTGGTTCATCCCCGTGATGCTGACCGTCCTGGGCGGGGCTCTGCGCCTGTACCGGCTGGGCTTCCCCCATTCCCTGGTGTTCGACGAGACCTACTATGTCAAGGACGGCTACGCCCTGTGGCAGTCTGGTTATGAGCGCAATTGGACGAAGGAGGCCAATGACGCCTTCAACCAGGGCGACCCCTCGGGCATCCTGGACACCGGCGAATACGTGGTCCACCCGCCCCTGGGCAAATGGCTGATCGGCGCCGGCGAGCAGATCTTCGGTGTGCAGTCGTCCTTCGGCTGGCGCTTCGCCGCGGCCTTCTTCGGCGCCCTGTCGATCTTCATCCTGGCGCGCCTGGCGATCCGCCTGTTCAAGTCCGTGTGGCTGGGATCCCTGGCGGGCCTGCTGTTGGCCGTCGACGGCGAGCACTTCGTCCATTCGCGCACCAGTCTGCTGGACCTGTTCGTCATGTTCTTCGTCCTGCTGGGCTTCGCCTTCCTGCTCATCGACAAGGAATGGGCGGATCTGACCCTGGCGCGCAGGCTGGGCCTGGAGCCGGCCGACCCGGGGGCCCGGCCGGGTGCCGTGAGCAGGTTCCGGGCCCTGGCCTCGGGCCTGTATCGCACGGCCTTCCTGCCCGGACCGCAGGACCTGGGCAGCGGACCCGGTCTAGGGTGGCGGCCGTGGCGGATCGCCGCCGGACTGAGCCTGGGGTGTGCGATGGGAGTGAAGTGGTCGGGCATCTATGTGCTGGCCGTCTTCGGCATCCTCACGGTGCTGTGGGATCTGGGGCGCAGACGGCGCGCCGGCCTGCTGGGCAGGTGGCGCGGTTGGTTCTTCAAGGACGCGATTCCGGCGTTCGTGTCACTGGTGCCCGTGGCGTTGATCGTCTACGTGCTGTGCTGGTCGGGCTGGATCTTCACCTCCGGCGGTTACGGCCGCGACTGGGCGGAACAGAACTCCGGCTGGTGGTCCGGGTTGCCGGACTGGTTGGTCAGCCTGGCGCACTACCACTACACCGCCTACAAGTTCCACGTCGGGTTGGATTCCGAACACCCCTATATGTCCAATCCCTGGGGTTGGATCGTGCAATGGCGGCCCACCTCCTTCTACTACAAGTCCCCCGAACTGGGTGAAGCCGGGTGTGCGGTCGACCATTGTTCGGCGGCGATCACCTCAGTGGGCAATCCCGTCATCTGGGGCCCGGCGCCCATTGCCGTGCTGGGCATGCTCTTCGTCTGGATCGTCCGGCGTGATTGGCGCACTGGGGCGATCCTGGCGGGCCTGCTGGCGGCCTGGGGCCCGTGGTTCACCTACCAGCACAGGACGATCTTCACCTTCTACACGATCGTCATGGTCCCCTTCGTGGTCCTGGCGGTGGTCTACCTGCTGGGCGTGATCTGGGGCGATGCGGACCGTGTGAGCACAGGCCGCAGGGGCTTCGGCAGCGGTTTCAGCGGTAGCAGTCTGGGCAGTGGGGCCCGGTTCGCGGTCAGCCCTCGCGCCCTGTTCTGGCGCAGGATGGCGGTGGGGCTGATCGTGGCCCTGGCGGTCCTGGCCTTCGCCTTCTTCTACCCCGTGTACACCGGCGAGACCATCCCCTACGAGGACTGGCGCCACCGCATGTTCAACGCCAGCTGGATTTAGCCCGCCTTCCGCATTTTCTAGTTCCAGTCCTATAACACCGCTGAATCCGTAGGTGCTATAGGACTGGAACTAGAAAATGCAGCGGGCCGCCCCTACCCCAGGTGGATTCCGACTTCCCTGGCCTTGCGGACCATGCCATAGCCGGAGGGCCCGGGAATGACATCGCGCCATTCGACCCGGATGAGGTTGTGATGGGCCCGCAGCCGTTCCTCGCGCCGTTTCTCCCGTTTGATGTCGTCTGGGCCCGAGTACTTCGACCAACCGTCCGCTTCGACGATGAGGTTGAGGTGTGGAATGAAGAAGTCAACCCGGTCCTGGAAGCGCCCGTCGCGGGAAATGAAGACCACCTGCTGGTAGACATCGGTGATGCCCAGGTGCTTGAGGGCCAATAGCGTCAGGCTTTCCAAAGGGGATTCGGACAACCCCGTGGTCCACGACGTCAGGCGCCTGGCCCGGCGCATCCCCTTGCGGGAGTTGAGTTTCTCCAATTCGTCGAGCACTGCGCCGAGGATCTGCCTGCGCCTGCTCAGAGCTTCCATGGTCTGGGCGTCGGCAGCCTGGATTCCCCGCTCCGTTCCGCGGCCTGCATCGAACGGTGGGCGCCAGAACCTGAATCGATCGGGGTAGGCGTTGAGGCGGACGTCCTACATGTCGACCACCCCACCGACGAAGGCGTCCGCGGCGATGAAACCGTGCATCTCGTCCTTGTCGCGGAGGATATCCGCCACGGTCCAGATCGGACTGGTCATGAGGACGCCGGGAAGTGCCGAGGCAGAACCGGACAGATGTTCCACTGGCACTGTGCGACGGTGCCGCCGGATGACGGCCGTGGTCTGCGACGACCGGTCAGGGTCGGAGATGGAGATACGGGGGAACTCAGTTACGAACAGCGGGATCCCCTGGGCCGCTGCGGCGGATTGGTGGCTGATGAACTGTCCGGGCGCCAGACCATACGCTCGGATGTGACCCAGGTGGATTGCGATCCTACGGCGGAACATCGACACCTCGGACCTTCCCGGAGTTCCGGTGTCAGGCGGTTCGAGCAACTCAGGACAGTCGATCCACCGGCTAAGGGCAGCGTGTGCGGAGCACCGGCAGACCCGCACGATGAGGTAGATCCCACGGCTGAGAGTTTGGAGACAACACCGAAGACATGAGGCTATTACCGCCTTGCCAATACCAGAGTTTATAAGCGTTTGATGCGTTACAACGTTATACATGCATAGATCATGGCACACAAATGCATGACACGGTAGACACGCCACTTACCTGCATATAAGGGTCTGTTGCATTTTCTACTTTCAGTCCTATAGCACCCCCGGATTCAGCGGTGCTATAGGACTGAAAGTAGAAAATGCGGAGGCTTCACCCAGGCTGCACATCAATGTGGCCGCACGTTCACCTTCGGTTCACGGTCCCCGGCCTACGATGGCGCCCTGTGAATGAGTCAATCGATACCCCAGACATCGCCCGCGCGGCATCTCAACCGCCCGTCGCGGCATCCCCTGCAACACGCGGTTCCACCGCTCCGACGCCGAGGCCGCACACCGTTGCGATCATCCCGGCCAGGGGCGGCTCCAAGGGCATCCCGCTGAAGAACCTGCAGAAGATCTCCGGCGTCACGCTGGTGGGCAGAGCAGTCGACGCGGCGCGCGGCTCCCGGCTGATCGACCAGGTGATCGTATCGACCGATCACGACCAGATCGCGGACGAGGCCCTGGCCCACGGCGCCTCCGTGGTCCGGCGCCCCGCCGATATCTCAAGCGATACCGCCAGCAGTGAATCCGCACTGCTGTACACACTGGACCGGCTGCGCCCACAGCACGAGGGGGACCCGGCCATCACCGTGTTCATCCAGTGCACCTCCCCCTTCATCAACCCCGATGACATCGACCAGGCGATCGGCCGAGTGCTCGCCGACGAGGCTGACTGCGTGTTCTCCGCGACCGAGGACCACAGCTTCCTGTGGACCCTGAAGCCTGCCCAGACCCCGGCCCACGCCCAGACACCTCCCACGGCGATTCCCGTCGGCCACGAGGCATCGTTCCGCCCACGCCGGCAGGACCGGAAGAAGCACTTCAATGAGACCGGCGCCTTCTACGTCATGCGCACCACGGGCCTGCGCGAACACGGCCACAGGTTCTTCGGCCGGATCGCGATCCAGGAGGTGCCCCCGGAGGACGCCCGCGAGATCGACACCCTGGCCGACCTGACCGCCCTGCGGATCGCGGCGCAGACCCGCACACCGGCCTCGGCACTGGACGTCGACGCTATCGTCACGGACTTCGACGGGGTCCACACGGACGACTCGGCCTTCGTCGACGAGTCGGGCCGTGAACATGTGCGGGTCCACCGCGGGGACGGCTTGGGGATCGCGGCGGCCCGAGCCGCGGGCCTGCCGTTCCTCATCCTGTCCAAGGAACGCAATCCGGTGGTCGGCGCCAGGGCCGAGAAGCTGCGCGTCGAGGTCATGCAGGGGGTGGACGACAAGGCTGCCGCACTGCGGACGTGGATGGCGGATCGGAACCTGAACCCGGCACGCGTCGCCTACATCGGCAACGACGTCAACGATCTGCCCGCCTTCAACCAGGTGGGCTGGCCGATTGCCGTGGCCGACGCCCACCCCTCGGTGCTCACCGCCGCCCGGCTGAAGTTGAAGAACCGGGGCGGGCACGGGGCCGTCCGGGAACTGTGCGATCTGGCGGTCGGCCAACCAGCACCGATCGCGGTCCAACCCGAGGCTCCGCCCGCGGTGACATCCGCGGCCTTGCCCGAGGCCCCGCCCGAGCCCCGCCTGCACAGCGTGGCCGGATGACCCACCCCGCTGTGCAGACGGACCCGAATCAGACTTTCCAGACGCCCCAGACAACCCAGACGAACACAGGAGAAACGATCATGACGATCATCGAGAACACCACCATCGCCCGCCCCAACACGACCAACCCCGGCATCCAGGTCGGCGAACACTTCATCGGCCCGGGCCAGCCGGTCTACCTGATCGGCGAGATCGGCATCAACCACAACGGGGACGTCGAACTGGCCAAGCGGATGATGGACGTCGCCGCAGCAGCCGGCGCGCAGGCCGTGAAGTTCCAGAAGCGCAATCCGGACATGGCGGTGCCCGAGGCCCAGAAGTCCAAGCCCAAATCCACTCCGTGGGGCGAAATGACCTACCTGGAGTACAAGTACCGGGTGGAGTTCGAGGAGGCCGAGTACGCGCAGATCGACGAGTACGCCAAGCAGCTGGGTTTGCAGTGGTTCGCCAGCCCCTGGGACACGGATTCCGTGGCCTTCCTGCAGAAGTTCGACGCGGTCGTCTACAAGATCGCGAGCGCCTCGATCACGGATCTCGAGCTGCTGCGGGCGATCCGCGCTACCGGCAAGCCGATCCTCATGTCCACCGGCATGTCGGACTTCGAGCTGATCGACCGGGCGGTTGAGACGGTGGGCACGGACAATCTGGTGCTCATGCACGCGACCTCGACCTATCCGCTGCCGGCCGAGGAGGTCAACCTGCTGGCGATTCCGGCACTGCGGGAGCGCTACGGCGTGCCGGTGGGCTATTCGGGCCACGAGACGGGCACGGCGATCTCGGTCGCGGCAGTGGCTCTGGGCGCGGTGACGGTGGAGCGCCACATCACGCTGAGCAATGAGATGTGGGGCTCCGACCAGTCCGCCTCGATGGAGCCCGATGAGTTCATCCGCCTGGCCGAGGACATCCGCCGGGTCTCCATCGCCCTGGGCGACGGCGTCAAGCGCGTGATGCCGGGCGAGGAGTCGAAGATCGAGTCCCTGCGCGTGAAGAAGTAAGCCGGTGGGCTCGACTTCCCCTGTCAGTACTCCTCCGGTCGGCACTCCCCTGGTCGGCACTCCCCTGGTCAGCGTCGTCATCCCCGCGCACAACGCCCAGGACTACCTGGGCGATGCACTGGGCTGCCTGGCCTGGCAGGGCATCGATCCCGCCCTGGTGCAGCCGGTGGTCATCGACGATGGATCACAGGATCGCACTGCCGAGGTCGCAGCCGCGGCCCTGGCCCCGTTCCCCACCGCTGTGCTCACCCGCGTGCCTGCCGCGCGCGGGGTGTCGGCGGCGCGGAATCTGGGGCTGCGCGAGGCGACCGGGCGGTTCGTGACCTTTTTGGATGCCGATGACTGGTTCGCCGGCGGCTACCTGGCCCATATGGTCGATGTCCTCGAAGAGTTGGATGTGGATTTCGTGCGCACTGACCTGGTCCGCGCGGCAGGCAAGGCGCGCAGGCTGTGGCGGGCCCCGGTGGCGCTGCGCGGGAAAGCCCTGGCCACCCGGGATTTCATCGACTCACCGGTGGGATTCCAAGCCACGATGGTGGATTTCCCAAGCACGCTGGCCGGTCTCTACCGACGGGAATTGGCCGAACACGCCGAGCAGGCGGCCGCCGGATGCCCCGGTGTCCTGTACTTCGATGAGTCCCTGCGCACAGCGGAGGACAGGGAGTGGAACTGGCGGTTGTTCCTGGCAGATCTGCGCTTCGCAGTGGTCGACTCGCACGCGCCGGTATACCGCAGAAAGGTGTCCACGTCCCTGACTGCGACCTATGACGAAAGGCAGATGGACATCGTGCCCAGTTGCCTGGGGATCATCGAACGCTGTCGGGCGGACCCGGATCTGGACCGTTTCGCCCTCAAAGCGGGGCACAATCTGCTGGCGCTGGTCGACATCCACTTGAAACGCGACGACCTGCCCGCGCATCTGCGCACCACCCTGGTCGAACGCACCGCGGGGGCGCTGACCGCTCTGCGCCCGGCCGAGTTGGACCGGCTCGCCTCCGGGCTGGGTTCCCAGCGGTCCAGACGCCTGGCACCCGTGTTGACCCGAGTGGCCGGGGAGCGCCAGAGCATCGACAGAAATAAGGATGCCGGAGCCTCCTCCGAGTACCACCGAAAGGCAGCATGAAACAGATCTTCGAGGTCTCCAGCCTGTTCCAGCTGGCCAATCTGCACGCAGCACTGTCCGCCGGACTGATCGGTCCGGCGGACGAACGGATCCTGCTGATCAGCGACAACCGGGTGATCAACGACTTCGGCGCACCGTTCCACTCATCCCCGATCGGCCAGACTCTGACTCCGGTCTTCGACCGGGTCATCGAGTTCAACCGACTGATCTGGCCCAACCATCCGGCCACCTGGCGCCCGCGCGCGGACGATCTCCCGCTCCTCGAACGCCTGCTGCGCCGCGAATGGAATCTGGGAACCGCGGACCTGGAACTGTACGTCGAATCGATCCAGAGCCCACCGGCGACGGCCCTGGCCGAGGTCTTCGGCACCTCGGCCGTGTTCGTCCACGCCGACGGCCTGATGAGCTATGGGCCCACCCGCAATGTGCTGCCGGTCCAGCTGTCCCAGCGCTTGGCCGGGCTCATCATCGCCGAGCTGGTACCGGGCCTCGACCCCGTCCTGCTGGCCGAGTACCGGGTGCCGGTCCTGCGCGTGCCCGCGGCCGCGCTGCGGGCGACCTTCGAGCTCATGAGTCGCGCGGCCGATCCTGCACTCGCCGCCTTCGCCGCGGACACCACCGCGCACACAGAGCACACCGGGCCCACTGCCATCATCGTGGGCCAGTACCTGGCGGACATCGACCTGCTCACGACAGAGGAGGAACAGGGACTCTATGCCTCGATGCTGCGCACCGCGGTGGACGAGGCCACTGCGGTGGGTTCCGGGGCCGCTCGCATCCTGTTCAAACCGCATCCGGCCGCCGGGGCCATGGTGACGGCGCTGCTGCACGAACAGGCCACTGCACTGGGCGTCCAGTTGGAGGTCCTGCCCGCCCAGGTGCCTGTCGAGCTGTGCATCCACCGGCTGTGCCCCGACCTGATCGTCGGCTGTTTCTCCACCGCCCTGGCCACCGCCTCCGGGCTCTACGGGGTGCGGGCCTACGCTGTGGGCACCGAATTGGCGCTGGAGCGCTTCACACCCTACGAGAACAGCAATCGGATACCCGTGACAATCTGCGACTTCCTATGGGCACAGGGCGGGCCGGGCGGCGAACCGTCCCCGACCTCGGATCTGGCGGCTGTGGCCGAGGCCCCCGCCGGCCGGGCCCGCGCGGCCGAGCAGGTGCCCGGGCTCCAGCGGCTGGTTCACGCCGTTGCCTACTGCATGCAGCCACAGATCCTGCCCGGACTGCGTGAGGAGGCGGCCTCACTCTTAGCCGACGCGTATCCGGCACACGCCCGGTACTTCAAACGACGCCGGCTGACCAAGCTCGACCTGCCCGGCCGGCTACCCCCGAAACCACAGCCGGAAGCCTCGGGGTCCTCGGTGCTGATCCGAAAGCTGCGGCGCAGGGCCGGGCGATTCTCCGGGCGCATCGTCCGGCGGGTGCGACGGCTACGACGTACCCGGGGAGTTCAGTCTTGAGCTGCGCGCCAGGCGGCCGCGGCGACCGCGGACTTCGCGATATCGGCCAACCCGTACTCGGCCTTCCACCCCAGTTCGGTGGAGATTGCCGTGACATCGGCGATCAACCGCGGCGGGTCCCCCGCCCGACGATCACCGATCTCCGGAGTCAACGGCCGACCCAGCGCATCGGAGAGCGCATCGATGACCTCGCGCACACTGGCACCCTGCCCCGTGCCCACGTTGAACGTCGAGACCCGCGGCCGGCCCGCCGCCAAAGCATCCAGGGCGTACACGTGTGCCAGTGCCAGGTCCTTGACATGCACATAGTCACGGATACAGGTGCCGTCATCGGTGTCGTAGTCATCACCGAAGATCACCGGGGCCAGGTCCCGGGCCTCACGGTCCAACACGATCGGGAACAGGTTCATCACCGCAGTATCGGCCAGGTCGTTCCAGCCGGTGCCGGCGACGTTGAAGTACCGCAGCTTGATCGCGTTGAGCCCGGTCGCCGCCATCACATCGTCGATCATCCATTCGCCGATCAGCTTCGTCTGCCCGTAGGGGTTGATCGGGCGGCAGTCGATGTCCTCTTCGACCATCAGCCGGTCGGGCATCCCGTAGACCGCCGCCGACGAGCTGAACACGAGGCGGTCCACGCCGGTGCGCTCCAGGGCGGCCAGCAGGTTGGCCAGGCCGGTGACGTTCTGCTGGTAGTACCACAGGGGCCGCTGAACACTTTCCCCGACCTGTTTCTTCGCGGCGAAGTGGACGACGGAGTCGACGCCGTAGCGTTCGATGACCTCGACCAGGCGATCGGTGGCATCGGCGTGGGACAGGTCGATCTGCTCCAGCGGCAGCTCGCCGATCCGGGAGGCGATGCCATTTGACATATTGTCCACGATCACCACATCGTCGCCGCGCTGTTCCAACAGCCGCACGACATGCGATCCGATATAGCCGGCACCACCGGTCACCAAGACAGTCACAAGTCCCCCTCCAAGGATTGAATACCTTACGTATCATGGCATATCACGCACAGACGGTGCCCGGCGGCACCCCGGATCCGGCCACAGCATCGCACGCCTTTGTAGAGTCCCCCCTGCAATTCCTCTCCGTGCTCGAGGCCCGGCTGATCGACGAGGCGCTTATCGTCCACGCCAGGACCCAGGCGGCGGGCATGACGGGCTTTCTGGCGCAGTTCCCCATCGACCGGCTGCCCTCCGGCGTGGTCGTCGAGGCCGAGGCGCCCGGCCAGGACGTCTCACCCGCCCGCCTGCCGCGCACCTCGGGTCGGGTGTTGGTGGGCGATGTGCTTTCCGGGAGCTTCCAGCGCCGGCTGCTGGGATCGCTGCCCGCCGTGCCCCGCGAGCTGGTGATGGTCGACGACGGCCTGGCCACGATCGGAGCCGCGCGCAGCCTGACTCGGCGCCGGCCGGCGCCCCTGGTGCGCTCCCGGCTCGATGCCTCCCCGGCCAGGCGTGCCCTGGGCCTGGCCACCGCGGTAGTGCTGCGCAGGCTCATGCGGGCCGGCCGACTGCGCTGGGTCAGCGCGATGAAGGTCGACAAGCGGCTGGCCCGGGACTTCACGGGTGCAGGCGGCAGGCTGGCACGCCACCGATTCGAATGGGCGCGCGGACTGAACCTGGGCGATGACACATCAGAGGACGCCGCGGAACCGCCGACGGTCATCCTGGGTTCGGCCCTGGCCGCCGACGGACTGATCGACCAGGACGCCTACGCCTCCTGGGTCGCGGACCAGGTCCGAACCGCGGACCAGAGGACTGTGGACCAGAGCACCACTGACCAGAGCACCACTGACCAGACGACCGAGCCCCAGGCGGGCCAGTGCGTCTACTATCCGCACCGGCGTCAGAGCCCTGAGCTCCTGGACCGACTGGCCCACATCCCCGGCCTGACGATCGCAGCCCCCGGCCTGCCCGTGGAGCTGCGGTTGGCCCACTCCCCCAAACACACCCGGGTGTGTTCCCTGCCTTCGACCGCGGTGACCACCCTGCCGCTGGTCATGCGGGCTCCGAGGGTCGAAGTCGATCCGATCCCTGCGGCCTGGTGGACCGGACGCGGGCCCGACTCCACCCGGCGCGAACTCAACGAGCTGACCCACAACCGGCTGCCGGTGAAGAAACCCCGGACGGCGTTGGTGAACATCCTGGCGATCGCCGACAGCGAATCGTATCTGAAGTGGGCCGCACGACTGGTGGACTCCCTGGCCGCGGCGCATCCGGGGATCCGGGTGGAGGTGGTGCTGATGGATACGCCGATCCGTCCCACCGGCACGCAAATCGCCCACGCCGTATCCGGCACCAGGTGGGAGGACCTGGACGTGCGCATCGTGCCCCGGACCAAGCTGCGCGCACTGCTCACGGCGGTGCGCCCCACCGTCGTCCTGGCAGCCGCCACCGGCCCCGTCGCAGCCCAGGTGTTCGCCGTGGCCGCGTCGCTGAAGAACCGGCCGGGGCTGGTCTCCGGCCTGCCCGGCATGGGACTACCCGCGACCCTGCGCGGGCAACGCTACCGACGGCTCGGCGATGTGTTCATCACGCATTCGGCTGCCGAACGCACCGCCTATGATGAGGCGATCAGGCGCACCAGGGCCCGGGCCCGTGCAGTGGTCACGACCCTGCCGATGCTGGGCAGCGCCGGGCGGATCCCACCGGCTGTGACCGACCCCGTGGATACGGTGGTCTTCGCCCCACAGGCCAAGGTGCCACAGCGCTGGGACCAGCGGGCCGCCCTGCTTGAGGCGCTGGCAGCCTGGCAGCGGGCGGGCACCGGGCAGGCGCCTCGGCGGGCGATCCTGAAGGTCCGCAGCCTGCCGGGCGAACAGGAGACGCACGCGGAGCGGCACAGTTATCTGCAGATCCGGCGGGAATTGGTGACCGCGGGTGCGCTCGCCGAAGCCGAGGTCGAGGTGGCCGTGGGGCCTATGTCCGAGTTTCTGCGGCCGGGCTGCGCGCTGGTGACGGTCAGCTCGACTGCGATGCTCGAGGCCCTGGACCGGGGGCTGCCGGGTCTGGTGGTCTCGGATTTCGGGGTGGACCGCGCAATGCTCAACGAGGTCTTCGCCGGGTCCGGGCTGGAGGGCACGCTAGCAGACCTGGCCCGTGGCCGGTTCCAGCACGCCGAGCGCAGCTGGTTGGAGGCGAATTACTTCCAGCCCGCCACTTCACAACTGTGGGACGAGATCGAGGAGCTGGCACAGCAGGCCGCGGCCGGGGAGTTGGAACGGCAGCGCACCGCTATGCTGCACCTGGGCTACCGGCGCCTCCGGGCCGAGGTCCGTAGCGTGATGCCGCGGCAAGTGGTCACCGCGTACCGACGGACGCGTCGTCGTCTACTGGGATGGTTTCCCGGTCCGGATGGGCGGGTTCTTCCTTGAACACCCAGTGCCGGTAGGCGAAAAAGCGGAACACCATGCCCAGGGCGATGCCCACGATGTTCATGGAGATGTTGTAGCTGATGGGGTCGCGCAAGCCCAGGATGTAGACCGTAAACCAGCCGGGGACCAGGACGACGCCCATGCCCACCAGGTTGACGATTGCGAAGCGGACCATGCCGCGGATATTGGATCCGGTCTGCCGTTTGCCGTAGGTCCACAGGCGGTTACCCAGCCAGGACACCGCGACGCTGACGACGGTGGAGATGATCTTGGCCTTGAGCGGGCTGTCGTGCATGAGCGCCGGCATGATCCACAGGCCGAAGACCAACAGATTCGACAGGCCCACGTCCACGATGTAACTGATACCGCCGACGGTCAGAAACTGGAATACCTCAATGGCAAGCTGCTTGGCGCGGGGCGGCATCCAGTTCAGCATGGGCGTGGGATGAACCTAACGACTCGAATCGGGTAAGCGGGACCTAACAGGCCCACTGTACCGCCCCAGGCTGTGTTCTCCGGAAGACTCCGCTGCGATCCGCATCACAGGGCTAGGGCGGTTGTGCGCAGTCGCACTTCAGAACAGACCCGTGATCTGACCCTGTTCGTCGACGTCGATGCTCAGCGCAGCCGGCTGCTTGGACAGGCCCGGCATGGTCATGATGTCCCCGCACACCGCGACGACGAATCCAGCGCCGGCGGCCAGGCGCACATCGCGGACCTCGAGGGTGTGTCCGGTCGGCGCACCCAGCAGGGACGCATCGGTGGAGAACGAGTACTGGGTCTTCGCGATACACACGGGCAGGCCCGCGAACCCGTCGGCGGCGAACAGTGCCAGCTTCTTGGCCACGCGCTTGGGGAAGACGACTTCGCCGGCCCCGTAAATGCGCCGGGCCACCGCGGTGATCTTGTCTTCGAGCTTCTCATCCAGGTCATAGGCGAACCGCGGCTCGCCCGGCTTGAGTCCTTCGTCCTCCGACGCCGAGGCCGACTCCGTCTGCTCGATCGCGGCGACGACTGCGCGGGCCAGGTCCAGGGCACCGGCACCCCCGTTGGCCCAGTGGGTGGCTTCGCATGCGGTGATGCCGCGTTCGGCGAGTTCCGCGATCAGAGCGGCGACTTCCGCGTCTGTGTCGCTGGGGAACCGGTTGATGCTCACTACCGTTGGCAGGCCGTAGACCCCACCCAGGTTCTCCAGGTGCCGCAGCAGATTGGGCAGGCCCGCGCGCATCGCATCGAGGTCCTCCGTCTCCAGGTCCGCTTTCGCGACTCCCCCGTGGTACTTCAGCGCCCGCACTGTCGCCACCACGACCGCGGCGGACGGCCACAGGCCGGCCTGGCGGCATTTGATGTCGAGGAACTTCTCCGCGCCCAGATCCGCGCCGAAACCCGCTTCGGTGACCGCGTACATACCGTGGGCCAGGGCGGCCCGGGTGGCCAGGACACTGTTGCAGCCATGGGCGATGTTGGCGAAGGGGCCGCCGTGGACGAAGGCCGGCGTGCCCTCGATGCTCTGGACCAGGTTGGGGTCGATCGCGTTCTTCAGCAGGGCGGCCATAGCGCCGGCCACGCCCAGGTCGCCCACCGTCACCGGCAGGTTGGCCCGGGTCCGAGCGACGACGATGCGGGATAGGCGTTCTTTGAGGTCGGCCAGGTCGGCGGCCAGGCAGAACACCGCCATGACCTCGCTGGCGACGACGATGTCGAAGTGGTCCTCGCGTGGGATCCCACCGGTGATCCCACCCATGCCGATCGCAATGTTGCGCAGTGCCCTGTCGTTGAGATCCACGACTCGGCGGATCTCCACGCGGCGCGGATCGATGTCCAGGGTGTTGCCCTGGTGCATATGGTTGTCCAGGACTGCCGCGGCCAGGTTATTGGCCAGGGCGATGGCGTTGAAGTCCCCGGTGAAGTGGAGGTTGATGTCCTCCATCGGCAGGATCTGCGCATGGCCGCCACCTGCGGCGCCGCCCTTCATACCGAAGACCGGGCCCAGGCTGGGCTCGCGCAGAGCCAGGGTTGCCGGCACCGTCCCCGCTGGGACGTCCCAGGAGTCGACCTGAGCCAGTTGGTTCAGTCCATCGGCCAGGCCGATGCTGGTAGTGGTCTTGCCCTCGCCGGCGGGAGTGGGGCTCATCGCGGTGACCAGGATCAGTTTGCCCTGTCCGCGGTCCTCCCCCGCTTTGAGCACCTTAACCAAAATCTTCGCCTTGTCGTGTCCGAACGGGATGATGTCCTCCGGGGTCAGCCCCACGGAGGCGGCGATGTCTCCGATGGGCTTGAGGACGGCGGCTTGGGCGATCTCAAGGTCAATGCTCATAGGACCATTGTGCCGTACGACCCACTTCACACTCACGCTGCTCAGCGCAAAGCGCGTTCAAACTCCTCAGACCACCGTCCCACCACAGCGTCCGGCATGAACCGATTCGAAGCAATGCCTGCCTGTTCACCCATGCGAATCCTCGCCGAGTCGTCGGAAATCATACGCCGCAACCCAGCCACCAGGCCCAAAACCGAGCCCCGCGGTGTAACGATACCCGAACGGCCATCATCGATTAGAGTACGTATGCCAGGACAGCAGTCGACAGCCACAGTCGGCACGCCTTTACGCGCAGCCTCAACGATGCTGAATGGTAAACCCTCACTATCACTCGACACCACATTAACCGCCGAATTAGCCAAAACATCACCTGGGCTATCAGTGCGGCCCATGAGCCGTACGCACGACTGCAACCCGTACTCGTCTATTCGTGCACGTAACGTTTCACGCTCTGGGCCGTCCCCCCAAAGCTCGACACACCAATCCGGAAATTCACGAGACAATACAGACCACGCGGCTACCAGCCTGTCCAGTCTTTTGATCTCTGCATACCTCGCCAAAGCAACAATGGTCTTTGACGACCTATCAGCAGTACCAAACTGCATACTCACTGGATTAGGAATAGAGGTTACAGCGGGGATTCCGTCCTCTAGAAACAGTCGTGCATCCTCATCGGTAAGTGCAGCGAATTTGTCAGCCTCAGCGAAAGCCTTACGGATGCGCGGAACATATCCTCCAGCCTGAGCTTGCTCATGCGATGCATGGTGTTGACCAAAGACTATAGGTCCCATGCGATCTGCTGGGTGAAATCCAGCATCGACAAGGTTCTCCATCGCCCACACCTGTGCCACAATCACAGCCGTAGAGCGGTCGAAAGCGTCGATGAACGGCCGGGCATTACGTCCAGCAGCAGCCCTGACGCTCAAATACTTGCGCAACTTCTTCTTATATCTTGGGTCATCATTCCCCAAAACATAATTCTCAGATTTTGGCTTACCGGGGTTAGGTTCATCATACATAGTGTGATGCTCAAGACCACCGAAATTACCATGCTGCGAGACACGATCGAACCCCAGCAGCTGCACATCATAGCCAGAGTCTTGAAACGCTTCTCCCATGACCCGCATATATGTACCTACGCCACCAAGCTCACCAACGTTATTCGCAACCAGAACAATTCGTCGGATACCGTTACCAGAAACCATCACTCACCAACCTTTGCAAGCAGGTAATCTACAGCGCGCCTCGATGCCAGACCGTCATCATTACCGCAATACCGTGAGACGAATCTTTCATACGCCTCACCTACTTCCATACCTCCGGCGAGAGACTCTTCTACCGACTCCAGCAGGCTATCAAAAGACTTAACAACTGGTCCAGGAGCTTCATCCTTCAACGAAAAGTAGGTTCCCCTCTCGACGCTCACATATGAATCATAATCATACGCGAAGAATATCATCGGCCTCTTTAAAAGCGCATAATCAAACATTACAGACGAATAATCAGTAATCAACAGATCCGACGCAAGGTAGAGGTCATTAACGTTGACATTGCGCGGTGCAGCCATGACGAACGGCGCCAGGGCCTTCGGTATTGGGAACCGGTCAAGGTAATGAGGGTGAACCACTAAATAGGTGTCGGTGCCCAGCCGGTCAGCCCAGTCCTTAAGACGGAAGACATCTCGCGGGCGTTCCATCGCCCCACCCCCAAACGACTGTCGAAATGTGGGCGCATATAAGACCACTTTCCTATCCCGAGGTAAGCCTAATTTATCTTTGTATTTTCCTCGGCTATTACCATCCTGAATCAGGATATCATTTCTCGGCGACCCGTTGCTCACCAAATCGCCGTGGTATGAATATCCTTTCACAAAGGTTTCACGAAAGTAGTCGCTTGGACAGATCAACGCATCCCATTCAGCGCCCCGCTCAACTAGTGATTCCCGCATCGGTCTACTGGCGAACTGGAACTCCGGGGAGTCGAGCCCCATCTTTTTTAATGGGGTTCCATGCCAGGTCTGTAGATATACCTGGCCTGCACGTTTGCGGAAAAAATTCGCTAGAGTCTGGTTGTCAATGATAATTTTTGCCGTTGCTGCACGTCGCAAATATTCGGGCGACCACCGACGGACACCAACGAATCCGTGAGGTAGATCCGGCGCAGTCTGACCAGAATACACCCAGTACACAGTGTACTTCGATGATCGCTTCATCAGTTCTTCCGCTACATACCGAGGGCTGTCCCAAGCACTCCGCCCGCTCATCGACTCACAAAGTACTGCGTCGTTATCTATCGGCAGATGGCGCATTACAGAGTATGCATATTCCAGCGAGTAGCGGTCGTTTCGTTTTTGCATACCCTCTTTAAATTGCATTGCACGACTACTAGACTTAGCTACAATACCGTCTAGCTTACCTCTTCTGCCGACAGCCTTAAGAAGTCGTATACCGAGGTGTTTATTTTCTGTAACATACGTTCGATACTTCCGACGCAATGCGTTGGGCACCTTACCGTGCTGCCAGATATTAAACTTGTACTTAGCCAGGCTTTTTGAAAGTCTGAGTGGAGACCTTATCTCGGTTTCTTCAAAGATAAAATGAATAGAGAAAATCCAACGCTGAGGACGTGATTTAGTGACATAATCCGGGACCACAATTTTTGCTGACCAGTCAACACCGCCGTCCGGCGATTCTTCATAATCATATATTGGGGTCTCGAATGTCTCATGTCCGTCCTTTAGTTTTCCTCGTAATATTGCCCGAGCACCAGTCAAGCAGCCGAGAAGGTCATCCGTGTGCCCTTTTAAGAGCAATGTCTCGCCATCGCTCTTTGCTATCTGTGTAACCACAGTCCGCGGTCTTACAGTCGACCTCGGCATTTCCAGGACGGGGTGGTCAGTAATATCCAGGAGATTAGCCCCGAGAGTTCCTGGAATTATGGTCACTCTATTGGTGCCACCTGGCTGCCAATAAGTACGTCCCTCAACTTCGACCTGACGCCCCGAAAGCATCCCCCGATCTCTGCTGAACAGAATAGCTTGGCGTATACCTTCCAAATCTCGGTTCAAAACCGATCCATAAATCCACCGCGCGAAGACATCGATTAAACCCCAGTCAGCTCGTTCAAAGGTCTCTAGCTTTGGAATAAGGATGTCGCAAAGCCCGTAGAGCCATTCGTCTGTAGAGTCATTGGCCAGGTTAAGGTAGAGCTTCGCGTCATGCCATAAAAACTTGTATTTTGATCTCTCGATGAGTGACTGCTTACCCGACGCCTGCAGTGCAGAGTCAACCATTTGCAGAGCTGAACGGCGGTCAATGACATTCTTCAAGGTGTCATTCTGAGCGGTAATAGATATGCGTTCATCTTCAGGATACACATACCAATAGTAAGTTGTACTGGGTACGATCGTGATCTTGTCGGCTTCGGCATATGCTCTTGCCGTGAATATAAGATCTTCAAAATGGACACCGTTTAGCAACCAATTATCATTGGCGACTGTAAATGCACGCTTATACAGCTTTCCGGCCGCGATTGAATCACTCAGAAGTTCCGGCATCTGCTCAGCATCTATCGCCTCGCGCAACTCGACAAATAGTTGGCTGTACCAAGCGGTGGTTCGGCCCGTCTTGACATGATAGCGTTCGGTCCTGCCTACCACTAAATCCGCGTCAGATGACTCGGCGTACTCGAGCATCGTTTTGCAAGCGTGCAGTTCCAGGACGTCGTCACCATCAAGGAAAGTGAAGTACTTGGAGCGGGACTCCTCAATACCTATATTTCTTGGTTCACCGGGTCCGCCTGAGTTCTTTTTAGTTCTCAGAATCCGTACTCGATTGTCCTTCTCGGCCAGTTCAACAGCTAATCGTAGCGTTTGATCGGTCGAATGGTCATCGACAATCAGGACCTCTAAGTTTCTCAGTGTTTGATTAAGGACCGATTCGACGGCGCGCATAAGATACGGACCGACGTTGTATGCAGCTATTACTACGCTTACTTGCGGAGACGGGGTACGTGCCTCCAGTCTTGACACTCTTTCAAGAAGGGCTTCTTCTTGTTTCGGCGTCATCTGGCCAGACGACTGCGGTTCGGCTCCCAAGATGGCGTTGGCTGCAGACATAGATTTACGTCACTCCTCGGTTACTTCCCAGTGTTTCTATATTCGCAGTCAGTCGGCCCTCAAGCCGTGACACGCGGACGCGTCTTGTTGATATCGGCAGAGAATCGCCTACTGCGGAAGGACGTGGTTGTTAGCGCGGCCTGATGATTCCTGGAATCACTTGCCCAGGTCGTTCTTGATCTGAGTCGTAGAGATCTCTGGTGTGCGGGGCAGGTAGATGACCTCGCACAGGTCCTGCAGATCATCGAACTTGCCTGCCCAGTCGTCACCCATGACGAAGGCGTCGATCTGGTAGTTCTTGATGTCCTCGCGCTTTTGCTCCCAGGTGTTCTCGGGGATCACCAGGTCTACATAGCGGATCGCCTCTAGCATGTGCTTGCGGTCTTCCCAGCTGAAGTACGATTTCTTGCCCTTGCCGGCGTTGAACTCGTCGGTCGACAGGGCCACTACCAGGTAGTCACCCTGCGCTTTGCAACGCTGCAGCAGGCGGATGTGCCCGTAGTGAAGGAGGTCGAACGTCCCGTAGGTGATAACACGGCGCATGGATCAGATCCTTTCAAGCCGGAGCCCAGGCAAGTCGTAGCCCAGGTTCGGCAACAGGTTGACAACTGGGTTAATGGTAGCTGACCGCTTGAGGCAGTACGTACCCGGTAGACTTGAGGGCGAAGTAGTAGGATCCAATCCTTACCCCAACTCTAAGGATGGTCAGGTGCCGAACCCGATCAAGTATGTAGCTAAGCAGGCCATGCGTTCGTCCGCTTGGAAGTTCACCAGCAGGTGGCTTCGCGGACAGCAGGACTACAGGGGCATCGGCGAACGCTTCAGGGGCGACTACATCAACGCGGAAGTCATGGTTTACTTCGGTGACACCGTATCCAAGACCTATCAGTTGGTGCAATGGCTGCCTGTCCTCGAGGAACTGCACAAACAGCACCGTGTGGCCCTTATGTTCCGCCGGCCCAGTGCTGCCGATACGATCGCCGGACTGACGCGGCTACCCATAGTGTTCAAGCGGCGCTTTCAGCCGATGATGGACTTCATCCATGCTTCCGATTTCAGGTTGGCGATCTATGTCAACAACGGCGTGATGAACTTCCAGCCGTTGGGTTATGCTCCGATGGTCCACGTGCACGTCAACCACGGGGAGAGCGACAAGATCTCTATGGTCTCCAATCAGGCCAAAGCCTATGATCGTGTATTCGTCGCAGGCCAGGCTGCTGTCGACCGACACCATCGCGCACTCTTCGACTTCGACTACGCCAAGCTCGTCCCGGTCGGCAGGCCACAACTGGATATTCCACATACCAGCGATCTGCCGGACAGTGATCTGCGCACCGTCATGTATGCCCCCACTTGGGAGGGTGAGAACGAGGCGAATAACTACACCTCAGTCGACGTCTTCGGACCTCAGATCGTCAAGGCTGTGCTGGAACAACCCGGCGTTCGGATGATCTACAAACCGCATCCCAGAGTGGAGAACAGCAAGTGCGATGCCGTGAGCAACGCCAACGCTCAGATCCTCGCTCTCATCGAACAGGCCAATCGTGCCGGTGGAGAACACCTGGTCGCGATGCAGGGCGACATCCTCGGAATGTTCAACGATGTCAGCTTGATGATCACGGACATTTCCAGCGTCGGACTGGACTTCCTGTACCTGAAGCCTGGCACTCCCCTGCTGATCACCGATCGCCGCAACGACCGCGCACAGCTCAACGACGAATCACCCATCACCCGGGCTACGCCAATCATCGACGATGATTCCGTCGCAGATGTCGCCGATATGATCTGCAGGGCACTGGACCATGACGAAGCCAAGTCACAGCGCGAGCGGATGCGCAGCTACTACTTTGGCGACGGTCCGCTAGGGAATTCCATGTCCGCCTTCCTCAGCGCCGTTGACACTCTCATCAGCCAGCGCAACACCGATATCGACACGCACGGGCTGCCGCGTTCGGGCGATGGTGCGGAAGCCGATCAAGGCGATGATACAGACGAAAATTGACTGCCAGCGCCGCTTTTCGCGAACGCAAACGGCGTCTGAACTATCTAGGATTGTGTGATGTTCGTATTTAACGTATCTAGCAAGATCAAGAAGGAGGCTTCGTGTCCCATGGTGTGATCTCGCGGCACAGCCCGCGGGTCGTACGAAAGGCCTCCCGTTCGATCAGGCGCCTGGCCGAACGCACGTTCCTGCGCAAACGGGATACCGAATACGTCGCCGATGGACACATCGACGTTCTCATCAACTTCCCCGATCGCAGAATCAACCTGTACCAGATCAGACAATGGTACGGGCCCTTGGAGTGGCTATCCCAGCACTATTCCGTCGCCATCTTCTGCTACAACCCGATGACTGCCAAAGTCATTCGTGAGGAAACCTCCCTCCGGGTTCTGCTGACTCCCACGTTCTCAGACATCAGTGAAGTGGCAACCAGCATCCGCCCGGATGTCGTCCTCTATCCCAATCAGAATTACCAGAACTATCGCATCCTGGGCTACAACGACGCCGTTCATGCATTCATCTGCCACGGTGAGAGCGACAAGATCTACATGGCATCGAACTGGCTCAAGGGGTTCGACTATTTTCTCATCGCCGGCGAGGCATCCCGCCAGCGCCTGTCGCATCACCTGCTGAACTATGACGTGGACACCCGGACGCTGCCCATTGGCAGGCCTCAGATCGATATTCCAGCAGAACCGTTCATCGACAAGGACCCGAACCGAATTACCGTGCTCTACGCGCCCACGTGGGAAGGCGGACGGACTTCTATGTCCTATGGCTCAGTCCTGAGCCATGGTGAGCAGATCATCGACGCGCTACTGTCGGACAGTCGTTTCCGCATCATCTATCGACCCCACCCTCGCACCGGCGTCAGGTCCGGCGAAGAGCGCCGTGCCAACCGTGATATCAAGCAACGCTTGTACGACATCATCGAGGCGGACCCTGATTCCGGCCACCTGGTCGACACGACTCCCTTCGGCTGGCAACTGGACGTAGCCGACGTCATGATCACAGACATATCGGCCGTTGCCTACGACTGGCTTACCACTGCGAAACCGCTCATCATGACCAGGCCCGTGGAGCCCACGGTACCGGTAGCCGAAGACGGCCTGGTGGGTTCGCTGGATCTTCTGCCGGCCGATCAGGCCAGCAATATCGTGTCTCTAATCGACGAACAACTGACCGATGAGACACAACAGGTCAAACGACAGGAACTCGCCGACTATTACTACGGCGATCGCGCCCCCGGAAAGTCCCTGAACCGGTTCCTGGCTGCGATCACTCACATGGTGGAGCAGTCCCGCACCTGGAAGAGCACACACGCGCCACAAGCCGAAGACTCATTCGCACCGCCCGCCACTCTGGGGAGCACCGCCAGAAACTTCAACACCACGCTGGCCCGGCAATTCCGCCGGGCCCCCCGCAGGGACGCCGCCCGGCAGGCCGTCAATGCCAGCCTCTACCAGCGTCACGCACAGGTCGTGTTCAGTGTCATGGGTAATTTGGAGGAAGCCCTTTACTCCTTCGCTTGGCTGCCCGCCTTGGAACAGCTGGACCTCAAACGTCCCACGGCCGTCGTCTGCGGCGATTTCAAGGTCTATCAGAAGATGCGAGAGACCACTGGCCTACGTGTCTTCTACGTCGCCAATACGGTCAAAGCCGAACAGGTCATGGATTCTCTGGACCCTCTACTGACTCTGCACGCAACGCAGACCCGGCTGACTCTACGGGAGACCACCTACCGGTCGACCCTTCACGCCTACCTTGCCGATTCCGAATCCCAACAGTGGATCAACAATCGCCTACGAGACTTCGATGCACTCATCGTGGGTAGCCCCGAACAGGAGTCGAGGATCCGCACGGAGCTCCGACCACTGGCTGCACAGACGCGGTTGTACCGTCTAGAACCTGACGAAGACCATTCCAGGCAGCTGCACCGCACCATCGCAGAATTAGTCGGCCTTGCCAAAGCCGAACGTGCCAAACGCGAGCAGCGCAGGGCCCACTGACAATCAACGAACGATATCCGGCCGGATCCTTAAGAATAGCCCAGATCGGCGTTCCGTTGACCGATCACAGTTAGCACTGCGTCCTCGAAACGACGCTGCTGGGCACCTGCTGTTGTGTCACCGAAGTACCACTGCGAAACTTCAGTCCACTGACTGACGTTCTCAGAACCGGGTCTGGCTGTAGCCGCATCGGCGATGGCCCCGATCAAGGCCGTCACCTGGTCGGCTCTGAAGCTCGGCACCTGTTCAAGCAGGCCGCCCGGCAAGATCTCTGCCCGTGGATTCGATGGTTTCACCATGAACAAGGGCTTGGTGGTTGGCAACCAGTCATATGCGATTGAAGAGACCTCTGCCACACATACGTCTGCGGCATGGAACTGCCAATCCGCATGAGGTCCTTTGTCCACCATGGACCCCGGCGCTGCTGACAGCAATTCCTCAATATCCCTATCGGCCTTGGCGAAGACCGAACTTATACTTCCTGCGCGCGGGTGCGGTCGATAGAGGACGTCGAGGCCCTGGTTCAGAAGCCGTTTTGCTAATGGAATCCCGTACTCGGGCACACCAGAATAGGCCATGGCACTGGACTCGCCTTCCCACGTCGGTGCGAAGAAGACCACGGGATTCCGGCGCCCAGTCCGCATTTTCGTCCATGCCTCCGGCACGCTGTAGGGTGCGTCCAGTTGTGGCCGCCCTACGTCGATCATCCGTTCCTCGCCGAAGTTAATCAACGTCTTCCGCAACCGGCTACGTGCCGCAGGACCGGCAGTAAAGACATAGTCGTACGCCTTGAGTTGGTTCGAGATCATTGAGATCTTCTCGCTCTCACCATGGCTCAGGTGCACATGCGCCGGACGAGCAAACCGCAGCGACTGGAAGTTCTGTGTGGCTTGGTTCGGGTACAGGACAACACGTAGGCTCGGGCTTCCCAGAAAGAACCCTTCAAGGTCCCCCACCGATTTTCGAAGATATATCGGCAAGTCAGTTAGACCGTGAAGCAGACTGGCGTTGCTAGCAGAACGGACAAGAATAACAACAGGCGCTTCCTCATGCAGTTCCATACGCAAGCGGTCACGCAACTGCTCCAAGGACCAAACCCATTGCTGGGCCTGATAGATGTTGCGAGCTTCACCCGCGAAATAGAACACCACGACGGAATCAGTACCGGTACCGGCGCCCGTCCCCACGGGAAGAGATCGCTCCGCACACGCTTCTACTATTGACCGCCCTATGGCATGTGACCCACGTAGCAATACCCGACGTATACTACTAGCAAGGAATTTGCTCATGACCAATGACTCTACCGATTTTTCCTGTGTGACAGAAGTACCTGGTCTGTATTGATCGTCAGCCCGTCACACACCCCATTTACAATACAGCTCGCCACGAGACCTATCACAGAATCACGACACCGACCGTTCCTACTAGCGACCATTACGGGTCAGCTTCCTTAGGCCCCGCCCTAATTTTGACATCACGTTTTTTTCATTCGCTTCAGAGCTTTTGACATTCAAACTAAGATTATGCCACTTCGTTGAGTAGTATTCCATCTGACATGCTCCATTGATAGACTTTAAGAATCCTTCAGACGGAGATGATACCCGAACCTCAGCCGAAACCGCTTCTTCGCCGGCTCCACTGCGGAGGTCAGCAAAGAAGTCATAAATTGTTGAAGAATCAGTTTTGGGCAAGACATCATCAGGAACTTCCACAATTCTATTGCGATAACTATCCAAAGACGCAGGGACTCGAGCCACGATTCGACCTTCCGATCTATCCTTTATAATCAAATCAATTGAACTAAGGCAATCAGCAATAGAATCAGCAAGTATAAAAACTAGGCTGGTCCTGTCCTTATGACGGACCGGGGCAGCAGAGATTCTCGCATCAGCAAGCCGACTCCACTGAATTAGATCACTTGCGCTGCCAGCCATGGCAAGCTCCACTTGACTGCGCGAAGTTTTATCTAGCGCACCCAACCTCTCTGGGGCGGACAGAAATCTATGAATGAATCCGCGCTGGGCAACCATCCATTCATCCAAGTATTCCTGGGTAGACTTGCGAACCTTTTGGGGCTGAGTTCCTGAAAGAACCTTTCGTTTCGTAAGTTCTGCAATTATTAGATCAACCAGTCCCGAGTCAGCACATAGCGATTCGACATTTTCACAGATTTCCCAAACAGAATTGATATACTCACTGGGCACAATCCTTCTGCGGGAAAGATGATCACCCGACTCATGATGAATGAGACGATAATATATTTGATCAGCTACAATTGAGACCCTCGATGCGAGCAGGTAAGCCCGGGAAAGAAAAATACCGTCCTCCAGCCGAACCTTACCCTCTGGGAATCTTATATTATTCCTGCTTAAGAAGTCTCTATTAAATAGCTTTTGTGGAGTAAGTGTCGTGAACGCGGTGACAAGGTTGGCATCAACCTGCGTCGTTTTATAACGCCACTGCGCATAGGCGCGCCCTGCAGATGCAACCATCTTGGGAATTACAACTTCAGATCCGTGGTTGTCAGCAAAATCAACCAATCTACTCAGAGAATTATGGTCTCCTAATTCATCGTCAGGATCCGCAAAGAATACATATCGTCCCACTGCATGGCTAAGACCAAGGTTGCGTGGCTTCCCTGCCCAACCAGAGTTTTCTTGATGATAGGCTTTTACATTTTCCATACGAGCAGCCATGCTGTCGACGAATTCCGGGGTCTGGTCGGTAGACCCATCATCGACCAAAATCAATTCCCAGCTGCATCCAACCTGACTTACAACAGTCTCCGAAAATCGTTCAATCCATTCTGCACAGTTGTAGCATGGAACTATTACAGAAACGTCCACTTGAGATTCTTTAGCCAAGAATTTTATCCCTACACTTATAAGTGATATTTGATTATTACAGCGTCAATACGAAATATTTCACCGCTTCAGCAATCAGACAAACTGTCAGACTAGCTGTTTCCGGTTCTGTACGTTACCAGATTTCCGGGTGTTGCAAGGTGGTTCACACGATTCGACCCGA
This sequence comes from Brevibacterium sp. 91QC2O2, assembly GCF_024580695.1. Lineage (NCBI taxonomy): Bacteria > Bacillati > Actinomycetota > Actinomycetes > Micrococcales > Brevibacteriaceae > Brevibacterium > Brevibacterium sp. 91QC2O2. The sequence continues at coordinate 210,586 of NZ_JANIJY010000003.1, forward strand.
TACTGTATCTCTCCTTCAGCCGCGGAGCTGAAGAATTGTCGACAATCATACGAGAAAGTTTCGTCGACTCACCTTGTGAACCCGTTCATTATACCATGTTTCAAGCTCGCATTTCCGTTCTGGGTCCTGTACAACTCGTATCGACCGATTTCGAGGTCATCGTCTCGGTCGAGGCCGCCCACCCTGACCCTGTTCACTTCTCCCCCGCCGAACAGGTCAACGAACAGGTCGAGCACCCCGGGCCGGATACCGGCCAGGCGTTCCAACTGCACCCGGCAGACGAGCTGAGAGCCCAGCACCAGTCCTCGCTGGCGACCGAATATCGTTGGCTTACCCCTGTGCTGCCAGACCAGCAGTGCGTCGCCGACATAACCGGCAGCGGTGTCTAGATGCACCCTGAACTCGAGAGCATTCTCGGCCAGGAATAAACCGGTCAGTTTGGCGGTCACCGCTTGACGCTTTCCACGCGGTTTTTTCGGTCCGAACTCCCGCATGGTCCGACCCCACAGTTCGACGTTGGGCCGTTCGTAGAATTCCGCGACACGTGTGCGGGCTGCCCGGCGCATAGCACGTAGCTCTTCCGTGCTCAGCTCGGAGACTCAGCGGATCGCAGCGGCTAGAGCGTCGATGTCACCGGCCGGAACCAGGAACCCATCGCGCCCGTCCGTGATGATGTCGGCCGGACCGTATTTGAAGTCGTAGGCTATCGGGATGCAGCCGGCGGACATCGCCTCCGACACGACCAGGCCCTGCCCCTCAAACCTGCTGGCCAGGACCAGGAAGCTCGCGTCCTGCAGGAACCTCTTCGCGTGGTCCACGTGCCCGTGCAAGGTGACACGATCACGCACGCCCAGATCATCGATCAATCCCATGATCCCGTTCCGCTCCGGTCCCTCACCGTATACGTCGAGATGCACGGAAGAATCAGACGGGCACTGTGCCAAAGCTCGAACTACGTGGTCGACGCGCTTCTCCGGTGAAAGCCTGGCGATAATTGCCCCGTGGCTGGGATCCCGTGGAGTATCCGGATCTCCATGGGTGTCGTGGGCGAAGTTGGGAACCGTGCGAATGGCACCGGCGCTGACCTGCGATTCCAGCATGTCGGTTCGTTGTCGGTCGGTCAGGGTTACGGCGAAATCGAAGAAGTCCAGGTGGCTGACGATCTCGAGCTTCCCCTTGTTGAGCCGCCCGAATATGCTTCCGGCGGGATCGGTAAAGTACGGCGTGTGCATGACCTGACAGGTGACCACATTGTCCCTGCGGTAGTCATAGACGAACGAGCCCGCGAACTTCGAATCGGAGATGAGATATGCCTGTCGGCCGGCGATCACCGCGTCGAGCCAGGCCTGGTAGAAGGAGTGTATCGATTTCCACCGCCCGATAGGCGCGCCCCGGCTGTCGTAGAGGGTGATCCGCCTGGCGTCCTTGCGTTTGGCCCCCGGCACCGGACGTTCGGTGACCAGCAGCCCGCCTTCCGGCCGGTAATGGTCGACCTGCCAACCGCCTTCTGCCTTCGCGCGGACCCGCTGCCTGCCCGCAGGACGTTCCAAGAGTTCGTCCGGGTCGATCAGCGCACCCGGATTGCCTGAGCGTAGGCCACGGAGCTGTTCGTCGGACCACGTCCGCAGGTCCTGCCACAGGTTCCTCAAGTGGGCATCGGCACCAAGTCTGCCGGAGTCTCTCAGTTCGGCTTCTTTGGCCTGGACGTCCAGGTCCGGCGACAGTGTGAGGATCGTGACCAGGCGGTCGTCCAGCGCAGAAAAGGATGTGCTGCGCTGGAGGACGACTGTCGTCATTCCGCCGTACGTCTTCCCGATACTCCAGATCAGACTGTAGTGGTCGCCCGGCGGCAGCAGCCCGTTTCCCGCCGGACCGGCAGGGGCGCCGGGTCGTTTGTCCGTCCCTGCCGTGCTGAGACGGACAAGGTCTTCCTAACGCCGCGCTCAACCTTGCGCGCGATGCGTTTCATGAATCCCACATGTGAAGGCCGCCTTGAGGGTAAGGGAACTATGTGATGTACGTACCATGGTCACATTACAGTCCTCGCTGCACCGTTTTACGAAAGAATCCTCACAGCCCTCTGAATACACCTGTGACTTGCAACTCGTTATCGAGGAGTTGACCGGCCCCAGCAGCTCACCGCACAACGGTTGAATGCCGCAGAGCCGCCCCACCCACCGCGCTGACCTGGCACAATGGGATGTGGCAGACGCAACACGACGACGAAGGAGACACAGTGGAGTTCCGCTATCTGGGCAATTCCGGTTTGAAGATCTCGGAGATCACCTACGGCAACTGGCTCACCCATGGTTCGCAGGTGGAGAACGAAACCGCAGCACGCACCATCCACGCCGCGCTGGACGCCGGCATCACGACCTTCGACACGGCCGATGTCTACGCCAACACCAAGGCCGAATCCGTGCTGGGCGAGGCGCTGAAGGACCAGCGCCGCGAATCCTTGGAGATCTTCACCAAGGTCTACAACCCGACCGGACCCAAGGGCCACAACGATTGCGGCCTGTCCCGCAAGCACATGATGGAGTCGATCAACGCCTCCCTGACCCGCCTGCAGACCGACTACGTCGATCTCTACCAGGCCCACCGCTACGATTACGAGACCCCGCTGGAAGAAACGATGCAGGCCTTCGCCGACATCGTGCACTCCGGCAAGGCCCTCTACATCGGGGTCAGCGAATGGACGGCCGACCAGATCCGCCGCGGCCACGCCCTGGCCCGGGAACTGGGCATCCAGCTGATCTCATCCCAGCCGCAGTACAACATGCTGTGGCGAGTCATCGAAGGCGAAGTCGTCCCGACCTGCAAGGAACTGGGGATCAGCCAGATCGTCTGGTCGCCCATCGCCCAGGGCGTGCTCACCGGCAAGTACAAGCCGGGTCAGCCGCTGCCGGCCGGCACCCGCGCCACCGACGAACACGGCGGCAACAACGCGATCAAACGCTATCTGGACGAGGAGACCCTAGCCGGCGTCGCCAAGCTGGAACCCATCGCGAAGGACCTGGGCCTGACCATGGCGCAACTGGCGATCGCCTGGGTGCTCAGCAATGACAATGTCGCCGCCGCCCTGGTGGGCGCCTCGCGACCCGAACAGATCCAGGCCAATGCCGAGGCCTCGGGCGTGAAGCTCAGCGCCGACGTTCTGGCCGAAATCGACAAGGCCGTGGGCCACCTGGCGAAGACGGATCCCCTGCTGACCTTCAAGTCCAGCCCCAAGACCCGTCCGGCCTGAGTCCATCGAGCATTTGGTCAGGCACAGGAAATAACACCCGGGAACATCCCATCTGCCCTCAGCGTTAGTCAGGCAGATGGGATGTTCCCATATACTCCTCGTGGGGCTCGCATAGAATTGGGCAGAGATACCCTCGACCCGCATTCGAAAGGCGGTGACGACAATGACACGTGCAACCTCTGTTCTCGCATACATCAAGGCACGCCTGCCTGCGGTGCAGAAAACCAAGGCATTCAAGCTCTTGTACTATGCGGAGGCTTGGAACTTGACGTGGACAGGCCGGCCGCTTTTCGATGAACCCATCGAAGCGTGGCAGTTCGGCCCAGTCGAACGCTCCTCTTATCAGGCGTTCGATACCACACCGCCTAATCTCGATGGCTTGACCCCGGAGCAGGCTTCTATCGTCGATGCCGTCTTGGCATATTACGGGTCGAAGTCACGCCAGGATCTAGTCGATCTCAGCCACTCTGAGACGCCCTGGCGTTCAGCCTTCTACTCTCGGGATGGTGGTCATGAGAATGGCAAGACGATCGACGCAGGAGCGATGATTAGAGAGTACTCAAGCCAGTCGGTGCGCGGCGTAGGCCCGACAAAGCCCGCTCTACCAGGCGAACCGGCTGACCAGACTGCTGTCGATGACATAGCCAGAGCAGCCATACAGAAGTGGGCAGGAGCCCTGAACCTCCTCGCCCAACGATGACGAGTTACTTATCGGTGGCCCAGGTCATCGGCCTGCACGATACGCTCCAGAGCGCCCCGGTTATGAACCGGGGCGCTCTGGAGTCAGCAGTCGCTCAGCCGCAAGCCGGATTCGGGGAGACAGAGTTCTACCCAAGCACGTTGGAAAAAGCAGCCGTACTGCTACGCGGCGTGGCCAATGCCCATGCCTTCGTCGACGGTAACAAGCGCACAGCTTGGGTCACTACCGTGATCTTTCTTCAGCTGAACGGAATCTTGGTCATGGGCCCGACGGACACCCAGGTCGCAGATTTCGTTGATCTGACGGTTGTGCAGGGCAACGCCTCGGTCGGCGAAATCGTCGATTGGCTGCTTGCATATTGCGTTAGAACATAGCCTCAGTGCCGCGGGGCACCCGGCTCGCCGCGGGAGTCGGAGGCTGCGGTGACCTCGGCGAATCCGCGTTTGAGGGTACTGCGCAGCCGGCGCCGCAGCGGCCGCTCGACCCACCGTTCCACGATGATGGCCAGCGCCACGCACACGGCCGTGGCCACGGCTACGACCAGCCATTTGTTCAGCGTCGGGCTCAGCGTCCTGATCACGGTCCAGCCCCAGTACTGATGGAACAGGTAGAGCGGATAGGTCAGCGCACCCGCATAGGTCATCCAGCCCCATCCCTTGTGCCGCAGGGGTGTCACCGTGACCAATGCGACCAGGGCGAAGCACAGGATGACAAGGGCGGCACAGACGGTGTCCGACATGTCCCGGCCCACGTACTTCTGCACCATCGGGTGGAAGTTCACCGCGATCGTCTGTGGCACGGCGAAGCACACGGAGTAGACCACCAGTAGCCAGCGGAGCAGCGAATGCCCGTACTGGTGGATGAGGAACAGCGCCATCCCACCGGTGAACAGTCCGGCGTAACCCGGCTGCAGCAGTTCGACGACCAATCCCGCGTCCCCCTGCTGGGCCATGGCCCCCACAAGCGGCCAGACGATGATGAATGCCATAATCCGCGTCTGCGTCATCCCCACGACCAAGAAGATCGCGATCATCACATAGAACAGCAGCTCGATCCACAGGGTCCAGTAGACACCGTCGACGTCCTTCTGCCCCAGGGCGTTCTGCATCATCGTCAGGTTCGCCAGTGTCTTGACCGCCGAGGGGTTCTTGAAGACTTCGGGAGCCAGCAGCGGCCCCAGCAACGACCCCAGGAGCACCGACACCCAGTAGGCGGGATAGAGCCGGGAGATCCGCCCGGCGATGAAGCTCTGGACGCTGCGGCCCTGGGCCGACATCAGGATGACGAAGCCGGAGATGATGAAGAACAGCTGCACGCCCAGCGCGCCGTAGGCCGTCACATGGGACAGGGCGCCGAATGTCTGTTCTGTGCTGGCCTGCCAGTTCTTGTGGTTGCGGCCGGTGTAGTGATAGGCCAGAACGGATGCCGCGGCGCACAGGCGCAGCAGGTCGAGCAGGTAGAAGCGCGGCGGTGCTGCGGCTGGTGAGGACAAGCTGCCTTCCTGTGCTGATCGGGGTGATTCGCATACGGAACCACTCCTCACGCTAGCAGGTCGCCTTAGCTCCACCGGTGGAGGGAATATTCAGCGGCCTCACACGTTGCAACTACTGTAAGTTTTAACTATCTGGAAAGAAGCAACGATCATGGGGTTCTTCACCGGTGAGAAGTCACCGGGAATGATCGACTGGGCCACGATGCCCACGTACAACACCATCATGTCGACCGCAGCCGGCGTTGGACTGCTGCTGACGGTATGGTTCTTCATCGAATTGCGCCGGGCGTCCAAGCAGCCCGTCGCCCAACCCGACGCTGACCCGACCCTGGGATCCGAGACCCGGCATCTGAACACCACGGGCTGGGCCCTGGCGTTCCTGATCCCCGGGGCGATCCTGTTCATCATGGGCCTGCACATGGCATTGACCTGGCCGCTGGCCGCAGGCGGGTTCCCGTTCGACAATGTGATCTTCGGCGAGCCCAGCATCGCCTTCGGCGCACTGTTGATCGCCGCTGCCGTGTTCCTGTTCCGCCGCGGTGCACGTCTGAACACCGTTGCGAACCCGCTGCGCTACGCCGCGCAGACGGCCCGGCCCGTGTCCCTGTTCATCGCGGCGATCGGGCTGGCACTGATTGCGATCGCCTTCGCCGGAGTGACGTTCCAGCTGTTCGCCGCTCCCCCGCAGGAGCCGATCAGCGGTAACTTCGCCGCCTGGCCGTGGCTGGAGGCGAGCTTCATCTCGCTGGTCTACGCACTGATCGGCATCGGGGCGATCCTGTTCCCCTTCTCCGTCACCAAGGTCGCCAGGGCCGAGGACGCGGCTGCAGCATCGGGCGCGCTGTTGAAGTGGAACGGCGTCCTGTGGATCATCCCGGGGATCGTCTGGGTGCTGTTCGGCGCCCTGAACTTCTACACGCACATCGGTCTGATCGTCAACACGATGTGAGTGCGGGCGGGCGCGTGATCGCCCGATCTATCCGCGGTAGCGCTGCGGCAGGTTGGGGATCACGAAGTCCCGGGTCAGCGGGGCGAATTGGCGTTCCGCGGTATCGGCCGGCAGGTTCTCGATGGAGAACCAGCCGGCCTCTTCTATCTCCTCATGCACATGGGGCTCGGCCACGTCGAGCCCCGCCGGCACCCCCTCGAAGGTGAACACGGTCCCCGTGACCGAATGCCCTGCCTCGTTCGCGGCGACCGTCGTCCAGGTGCCCAGTTCGGCCAGCCCCGGCACGTCGATGTCCAGCCGCAGTTCCTCGGAGATCTCCCGGACCACCGCATCACGGGCGGACTCACCGCCTTCCGGCTTGCCACCGGGCAGCATGAAGCTGGTGGTTCCGCGCTTGCGGACCATGAGCAGTTCGGCCCGCTGCGGGTGGCACAGGGCAAGAGCCGATACGACGATGTTCTTGGCGCCGGCCGTACTCGGGGCAGGGGTCGCAGGTGCGGTCACGGTCGCCTCGGCTGAAGAATCATTCACCGGGCCATCCTACGCGCCAGGCCGGGCACGGCGCGGGCGCTGCCGCCGGCTCCTGGGACGGCGTGGCTTGTTCAGCCAGCCGGCGAACAGCTTGGTCGTGAACAGCGGCAGCACGAAGTAGACCATGATCGGCATGACCAGCACGGTGGTCGCCAGGACCCGCAGGACCAGGGGCGTGGCTGCGGGCAGGAGCAGGCCGATGACGACATTGCCCAACAGACTCATCGGGAAGAAGCCCAAGAAGATCACGATCATCTGCTTCCAGCGCGGTGGGGCGGAATCGTCCGCCGCCTGTTCGTGGAAGGGCTTGGTGTCGAACCAGCCCTCGATCCCGGTGCGGCGCTCGGAGCGTTCGGACTGCACGTGGTCGGCCAGTTCGCTGGCCCAGGCGCGCCGCTGGGGCGAGGCCTCCCAGGACTTCAGCGTCCGGGTATCGGCGAAGCGGTAGAGCATATGCCAGATATGCGATTCGGAGTCATTGCGCACCCAGCCCGAACCCAGATAACCGGGCCAATACCGCAGCATCGCCTGGCCGCGGGAGACCCACTGTTCGACCTCGCCGGATGCTTCGGGGTCGACTTCACGGGTGATCTGCACTGTGATCGGCTGTTTCCGGCCGGTTTGGGAGCCCGCTTGTTTCCGGGGTTCGGACCGCATCCGGTCGATGGTCTGATTCCGCGGCTGCACGGGGGTCGTGGTCTGAGGATCGCTCATGCACCCATTATCCTCATCTCAGATTACGGACTGGTTACGCGGGGTGCCGACTCCTGTGCTTACAGCCCCGCCCAGGGGATGAGGACCAGGCCCAGGACCACGAACAGGGCTCCCAGGAACGTGTCGATTGCCGTCTGGGCACGCTCATAGGCGCGAATCACCAGGGGCCGGGAGCTCAGCAAGGCGACCAGGGTGAAGAACGCCAGAGCGATACCCGTCATCACGGCCCCCGCCAGCAGGGACTCCCCCAGCGTGATCGCCTGCGGCAGGACGCTGACGAAAAGCGCCCCGAAGAACACCACCGCCTTGGGATTGCCGACTGTGTTCGTCAGATAGCCCAGCCGCACATCGGCGAAGCGCTGCCGCGCCCCGGTGCCGGTTTTCATCCCAACGGCGTTCGGCGAATGGCTGCTCGCCGTCGGCTCTGCCGGCGGTTCAGCCGCAGACTCCGGCACAGTGGAGCCGCACGGCGAATCCTCAGGGGCCGGCGTGTCCGAGTCGCTCGACACGATGTCCCTTTCCCGGACCTGATCCCGGGACCGTTCCCGGTGGGCGCGCCACAGGGCCCGCAGGATGGACAGGCCGTAGAACACCAGGAATACGGCGCCCGCGATTCGCACGGCGAAGAACAGCACGTGGTGCCGGGCGATGAGCCCCACGATCCCGAACAGTGCCAGGCACAACCAGGTCGCGATACCCGCCGCCACCCCGGCGGCTGTACGCATTCCAGAGTGCAGGCCCCGTTCCAAGGTCCGGCGCAACACCGCCAGGAAGTCCGGTCCCGGCGATGCGACGGCCACCGTGAAGGTGCCCAGCAGGACGATCCAGGCACTGATACTCATCGCACTGCCCCCGCCCTGTCGTGGGCCGCGCCCGAGGTCGACCCCAGCGCCACCAGGGCCTGACAGCCGGTGGGGCCCGCCGTATAGGTGTGGGGTTGGTCCCCGTCGAACTCGATGAGGTCCCCGGGGCCAAGGTCCGCCTGCCCGGCGTCGGCTTCCTGGCCGCCGCCGGCCTCGGCGCCGAGATCCGGCCCCGCCGTCATCATCCCGGTGATGACCACGAAGATCTCCACGGTCCCCGGGGTGTGGTGGACTCCTACGAAGTGCTCACCCGGGGCCATCCGCAGGCGCCAGAATTCGAAGGACCTGCCACCGGGGATGCGCACCAGCAGATCCTCGACGATCGAATCGCCTTCGATGCGGCTCAGCTCGTCGAGCGCCGTCTGCGGTGCCCGCCGCACGGTGGTCCCCGGGTCCTCCCGCGACAGGAGGTCGCCCACCGGGATGGCCAGGGCCACGGCCAGGCGTTCGACCGTGTCCAGGGTCGGATTGCCCCTGCCGGATTCGATCCCCGACAGAGTCGCCTTGGACACTCCGGCACGGGCGGCCAAAGCGGACAAGGACATGCCCCGGTGTCTGCGGATCGCCGCCACCCGGGCGCTCACCTGTTCCTGCCAATCACTCATGTGTGCACAGTAAAACAAACGCCTTGTTCAGTACACTGAACAAGGCGTTTGTTTCATCATGCGGGAGCAGCAACCCCCGCACCCGGACCTCAGACCCGCCACCCGGATCTCGGCCGGCGCACAGCCGACCGAGTTCCAAGGTGACTACCGGGCTCAGTTCTGCTTGTAGTACAGCTGCTTATTGCAGAACTCGTCCATGGCCAGCGGGCCCAGTTCGCGGCCGATGCCCGAACGCTTCACACCGCCGAAGGGCAGGTATTCGCGTGTGCCCTCCGGAGCGTTGATGTAGACCATGCCTGCGTCGATCTGCTTGGCCACGCGCTCCGCAGCCTCCAGATCCGGGCCGAAGACGGCCGAACCCAGACCGAACGGCGTGTCATTGGCCAGGGCCACAGCTTCCTCTTCGCTGGCGACCTTGAACAGCATGAATGCCGGTCCGAAGAGCTCCTCGTGGAAGCCGCGCTTGCCGGGCTTCACATCGGTGAAGATGACCGGTTCGACGTAGGCACCGGGCGTGTCATAGGACTTGCCACCGGTCAGCACGGTCGCGCCGTCGGCGATCGTCGCCTCGACCTGCTCCATGAAGCGCTCGCGGGCGGCCTGGCTGGACAGCGGGGCCAGCGCGGAGCCCTCGGCGGTCGGATCCGCCGGGGTCATCTCCTTGGCCTTCGCGGTGATCTTCGCCGCGAAGTCGTCGTAGATGTCCTCCATGACGATCATGCGCTTGGGGCTGTTGCAGGCCTGGCCGTTGTTGCCCATGCGGGTGGCGAAGAGCGTGTCGACTGTCTGATCGAGGTCGTCGGCGCCCAGCACGATGTAGGGGTCGGACCCGCCCAGTTCCAGCACGACCTTCTTCAGGTTCGCACCGGCTGCCGCGGCCACGGCCTTGCCCGCACGCTCCGAACCCGTCACGGACACGCCCTGGTTGCGGGGGTCGGGCAGGATGATGTCGGAGACCTGCTCATTGGTCGCGTACACGTTGATGTAGGCGTCCTTGGGAATGCCGGCCTCGTGGAAGATCTCCTCCATCACGGCGGCCGAGCGCGGGTCCTGCGGGGCGTGCTTGAGGATCACGGTGTTGCCCAGTGCCAGGTTGGGGGCTGCGAACCGGGCCACCTGGTAGTACGGGAAGTTCCAGGGCATGATGCCCAGGATCGAGCCGACCGGGCGGCGGCGCAGGTAGGCCTCCGCGTCCTTGGGCCCGCGCAGCTGCTCGTGCTTGATGAAGTCCTCGGCGTTTTCCGCGAAGTACTTGTAGATCAGACCGCACAGCTGGGCTTCGCCCACGCCTTCGGGAACGGGCTTGCCCATTTCGATGTTGATGTAGCCGGCCAGTTCCTCCGCCCGGGCGAAGTAGATCTCCGATACCTTCGCCAGCGCCGCGGTGCGTTCTGCGATCGGAGTGTCACGCCAGGACAGATAGGCGTTGTGCGACCGGTCCAGAGCATCCTTGATCTGGTCATCGGTGGCGGTGGGGAACTCTTCGACGAGTTCGCCCGTTGCAGGGTTTACTACCTGGTACTGCGACATCCCATACCTTCCTTTTCCATGCCCCGCGATGCTGCGACGGGCACGTATATGTGCGACATGTGTCGTGTGGCGCGCGATACATTGCGTGCTACTCCAACCGTATGGGAACCCGTTCCCGGATACAAGACGGATGAGTGCCCACCCGGCGGAGATTGTTAGAGTTCTAAGCCAGCGCCCACGGTAACCGCCGCGGGCCGCCACTCGAACACGATCCGAGGAGATTCCCATGTCAGATATCCGCGCCCTGGCGCTGAAGTACTATGCGACCGTCGACGCCGGCGATCCCGGGGCCACCACCGCCCTGTTCGCCGCCGACGCCACCTACGACCGCCCCGGCTACGACACCTTCGCGGGCCCCGCCATCGGCGAGTTCTACTGCGGCGACCGGATCATCGTCTCCGGCGCCCACACCGTGACCGAGGTCGTCGTCGACGGCAACCGTGCCGCCACCCGCGGCGAGTTCAACGGCAAACTCAAGGACGGTTCGGACGCCCACGAGGGTTTCGCCGACTTCTTCGAGTTCGACGCCGCCGGCCTCATCGCCAAGCGCACCACGTACTTCTACCGCGCCGCGGTCTGAGTCCGCTCGGCCTCCAGATCCCGATCCGCCGGCCTCACGCGCAGCCCCACCGCGCGGCACAGCGCCAGGGCCCGCTCCACGCTCTCCGAGCTGCTCCCCCGCCCGGCGATCACCTCGGCGGCGGTGGCATCCGGTGCCAGCCACACCGCCACCAGCCGGGCCGCGGCGATATCGTCGAGACCGCGGGCCAGGGCCGCGACCTCGGCACCGCCGGATGAGTCCGCCACCGGTTCCGGAGCCGCGGTGACCAGCAGGGACCCGGCGGGGGCCGCCAGCGCGATATCGACCAGTGCCTGTTGTTTGGCCCCCGCCCGGTCCGGCCCGCACTCGAAGACCACATCGGCGCCGATCACCGCATCGTCGAGTCCTGCGGTGGGCTGCACCCGTCCGGCGTCGATGACCGCCGCGGCCTCCCGGATACCCTGTGCGACCCCTTCGATATCCGGTGTCGGATCGAACAGCCGCACGTGCAGTCCGGCCGCGGCGCAGATCCGCGCCCATTCCCGCCCGATCCCATCCACGCCGATGACGGCGACCGCCCGCTGTGAAGTCATGGACCCAGGGTATCCGGATCGCTGGGTGAAACAGCCCGGCCCCGCAGCCCGGGCAGTGGCAGAATTGGCACCATGACACCCGTTCCTCAAACAGTAGTTCCCCCGCAGACACTCCATCAGGCGAAACAGGAGGCCTCGGCCGCCGCGAGCCGGGCGGGCGTCGACATCCGCCTGCTGCACAGCTCGGCCCAGTGCCAGGCCGCCGCCGACCTGCTCGACGATGTCTGGGGAGTGTCCCCCGGAACCAATGCGGTCGCCGACACCGGTATGTTGGTCGCCCTGTCCCATGCGGGCAATTACGTGGGCGGCGCCTTCCCCCGCGGCACCGTGGCCGACGACGTCCACGCGGACGCGATCCGCGGAATGGCACTGGGTTTCTTCGCCGAACCGCTGGGCCAGACCCTGCACTCCCATGTGGCGGGTGTGCGCCGCGACGGCCTGGGCTCCGGAGTGGGAGCGGCGCTCAAGCTCGACCAGCGCGCCTGGTGCCTGGAGCGCGGGATCACGGAGATGCACTGGACCTTCGATCCGCTGATCGCCCGGAACGCGTACTTCAATTTCCAGCGCCTGGGCGCCGACTGCGCCGAATACCTGGTCAACTTCTACGGCGAGATGACCGACGGGGTCAACGCCGGCCAGGGCTCCGACCGCATGATGGTCTCCTGGCGCCTGGACAAGCCGGCGGCGCGGGAGACCGTGGAGGTCCCCGCCGAGGACCCGTCCTTCGCCTGGGGGCTGCGCCTGGCCGAGGACACGCAGGAACCGGTGGAGACGCCCCTGGAGGATTCGACGGCCGAATCAACGGCAGCCGGAGCCACGGCGGCAGGCGGTGCGGCCTCGGCAGACAGTGCGGCCTCGGCCGGTAGCACCGCTCCGACCACCGTCGGTGTGCAGATCCCCTTGGACATCGAGGCCCTGCGCGCTGCGAACCCGCAGCTATCCGCACGCTGGCGCAGGGCGCTGCGCGCGGCGCTGACCGGCCTGCTGGAGACCGGCTGGACGATCACCGGCGTCACCCGCTCCGGCGTCTACCTGCTGACCCGCTAATACAGAAGAGTTCCACTACTTGACGAAATGTCGTTTTCCGGGCTGATTCGCCGGATTTTCACCATTTCGTCAAGTAGTGGAACTCTAAAAAGGGGAAGAGCCTCAGCCCTCCCAGTTGGAGCGCAGCAGCTTCTTGTCCAGCTTGCCCACCGAGGTCCGCGGCAGTTCATCGACCACGATGACCTGATCGGGCAGCTGCCACTTGGCGAAGCGGCTCGACAGGGTCTCCCAGACGATCTCCTTCGTCACCGTTTCACCGGGCCGGGCCACCACATAGGCCACCGGGCGCTCGTCGAACTTGGCGTCGGGCACGCCGATCACACAGGCCTCGGCCACCGCCGGATTGTCCAGGATCGCATTCTCCATGTCGATCGAGGAGATCCACTCGCCGCCGGACTTGATGACGTCCTTGATCCGGTCGGTCAGCTTGACGTAGCCCAACTCGTTGATCACGGCCACGTCCCCGGAGCGCCACCAGCCGTCTGCGAAGCGGTCCGCGTTGTCGTCGAGCTTGTAGTAGCTCTCCGTGATCCACGGCCCGCGCATCAGCAGTTCGCCCATGGACTTGCCGTCGTGGGGCAGTTCCTGGCCGGCCGGGTCGACGATCTTCATCTCCACCCCGAACAGCGGAACACCCTGCATCCGCTTCATATCCCACTGCTCGTCCTCGCTCATCCCGTCCAGGGCCGGCTTGAGGCGGTAGTTCACCGATACCACGGGGGTCGTCTCCGAGGCCCCGTAACCGTGGACGACATCGGCCCCGGTGATCTCCTTGAAGCCCTTCATCAGGGCCACCGGAGGTTCCGATGACCCTGCGACCAGGCGGGCGCGCGAGAGATCGACCGGCTCCTTGGCCGCCTTGAAGTGCTCCAGCAGCGGGGTGAAGATGGCCGGCGCCCCGTTGGCCAGGGTGACGCCCTCGTCGATCATCGCCTGGGCTACCTCGCCGATGTTGTCGGTGGAGAACTTGCCCGGCAGCACCAGCTTGGCGCCGGCGGCCAGGGCGAACAGCGGGTAACCCCACGACATGACGTGGAACATGGGCGTCCACGGCATGATGACGTCGCGGTAGTGCACGCTCAGCGCGGCCACGCAGCCCATGGCGTGCAGGACTACGGAGCGGTGCGAGTAGTAGATGCCCTTGGGCCGGCCGGTGGTGCCGGTGGTGTACCCGGCGAAGGCGGCGGTCGTCTCCTCGATGACGGGCCAGTCGTACTCCTCGGAGGCCGCGGCCAGCAGGTCCTCGTAGTAGTACACGTTCTCCAGCTTGGGCGAGTACTGGTCGGAGGGCTTGTCGCCCATCACCACCCAGCCGGTGACGTAGGTGTTCTGGGCCATGGCCTCGGCGATGGGCAGCAGGGATTCGTCGACGAACACCCACTTGGCCTGGGAGTGGTCGATGACGTATTCCAGGTCGTTCTGCGGCAGGCGCAGGTTCAGCTGCAGGAAGGTCGCGCCGATCCCCGGCACGCCGTAGTAGAGCTCCAGGTGGCGCAGCGAGTTCCAGTCGAGCACGCCCACCATCGAACCCGGGCCGATCCCCAGACCGGTCAGCGCATTGGCCAGGCGGTTCACGCGCTTGCCGAATTCGCCGTAGTTCGTCCGCCCCCAGGTCCCGTCGACGCGGTGGTAGACGACTTCGTGTTCGGAGAAGGTGCCCGAAGCGTACTTGAGCATCTGGGTGGTGTTGAGCTGGTAGCTGTCCCCCTGGGTGGAGGGGATTCCCTTGAGCATTGTGACTCCTTGCGGTTCTCGATGGTGCATCCGGACCCGGGCCGAGGCCCCGGTTCAGTTTCCGGTGAAGGTGGCCTGCCGCTTCTCCAAGAACGCGGCCACGCCCTCCTTGTTGTCGGCACTGCTCAGCAGCCGGGCCTGGCCTTCTGCCTCGCGGTCCAGTGCCGCCGTCAGGCCATCCAGGCTCGCCGCGTTGATCGCGCGCCGGGTCTCCCGGTAGGCCAGGGGCGCACCGGCCGCCAGGGTGACGGCGACCTCGGCGGTGCGGGCCTGCCAGTCGGCCGGGGCCGCGACCTCGCTGGCCAGGCCCCAGTCCAGGGCGGTGGCCGCCTGGACCTTCTCGGCGGTCAGGGCCATCCGCATGGCGCGGTGGCGCCCCGCCGAGGCCGCGACCAGCGCGGTGGCGCCGCCGTCGGGCATCAGGCCGATCTTGGTGAAGGCCAACATGAAGTAGGACTTCTCGCTCATCACGATGTAGTCGCACGCCAGCGCCAGGGAGCAGCCGACCCCGGCGGCCGCGCCGGAGACTCCGGCCACCGAGGGGATCGCGAGGTTCTTCAGGCGTTCGACGATGACGTTGATGACGTCGAGGATCCCGCCGGTTTGCTTGGCCGAATCGTCCCCGGCGTCGTTGACCGCGCCCAGGTCGGCGCCGGAGGAGAAGGCGCGGTCGTTACCGCGCAGCACCAGGACCCTGGCCTCGGCCTCGGCGCGCTCGATCGTCGCCAACAGGGCCTCCGTGGTGGCCCGGTTGAGTGCGTTCATGGATTTCGGCCGGTTGAACGTCACGGTCATGATGCCGTTGGCGTCCAGGTCGACCAGGAGTTCGTCTGTCATCGGGGGTTCCTTCGTATCGTGGGATCGGCAGTGGTGTGGCCGGGGTCAGGGCTTGAGGATGATCTTGCCGCGCACGCTGCGGTCGTCGATGTCCGTCAGCGCCTGCGCCGCCTGCTCCAGCGGATACGTCGCGTGGATGTGGGGGTTGAGCTGTCCGGCTTCGATGAAGGGCAGCAGGACCTCCCACTGACCGTCGAGGTAGCCCGGGCGGCCGAGTGCCGCCGCACCCCAGCCAACGCCCGCCACCGAGATGTTGTTCAGCAGCAGCCGGTTGACCTTGACCTGGGGAATGGAGCCGGCGGTGAAGCCCAGCACCAGCAGTGTGCCGAAGGTCGCCAGGCTGCGCAGCGAGTCGGTGAAGCGATCGCCGCCGACCACATCGGCCACCAGATCGACGCCGTGCGGGTAGAGTTCCTTGACCGCATCCTTGAAACCGTCCGCGAAGACCACGTGTTGGGCGCCGAGTTCGCGCACCACCTGGGCCTTGGGCTCGCTCGAGACCACGCCGATGACGGTCGCGCCCATCGCCAGGCCCAGCTGCACCAGGGCGGATCCCAGTCCGCCGGCCGCGCCGTGGACCAGCAGGGTCTGGCCAGGCTGCAGGTTCCCCCGCACGCGCAGGGCGAAGTCCGCCGTCAGGACGTTCATCGGGATTCCAGCGCCGGATTCGAAGTCCACCGATTCGGGTAGGGGCAGGACCATATCCGCGGGCACCGTGGCGTATTCGCCCCAGGAGTCCTTGCCCGCGATGAACACCACCCGGTCACCGGGGACGAACTTGTCCACGCCCGCGCCCACGGCCTCGACCACGCCGGAGCCCTCGGAGCCCAGGGTGAACGGGATCGGGTGCTTGACCTGGTACTCGCCGCGGGTCTGCAGGAGTTCGGGGAACGTCACACCCGCTGCCTCGACCTTGATGAGGATCTGGCCGGGGCCGGCCTCCGGCTTGGGGATCTCCGCCAGCACGATGTTGGTGGGACCGGTGAGTTCGTTGACCTGGACTGCTTTCATGTCTTCCCTCTTCATTGAGTTATCGGGCCCGGTGGCCCCGGACCTAAACTATCCGAACATTCGATCAGTAGCTTACCGCAAAGCGCGCGCTCTCAGGAGTGCATCACGAATGCTTGATCGGCGGCGGCGGGATCGAGCTTGCGCTTCTGCAGCTTGCCCGTGGGTGTACGCGGCATCTGATGGGTGAAGTACACGATGCGCGGCAGCTTGTACTTCGCGACCCGTTCCCCCAGCCAGCCGATGATCGCAGCGGCGGTCTCCTTGGTCGCGGGCACTCCTGCGGCCAGGTCGATATAGGCCACGACGATCTGGCCCAGTTCGTCATCGGGCTGGCCGTCGATCGCCACATCGGCGATGTCCGGGTGCAGCGCCAGGGCGTTCTCCACCTCCTGCGGATAGATGTTCACGCCACCGGTGATGATGAGGTAGGCCTGACGTTCGGCCATGTAGAGGTAACCGTCCTCGTCGATCCGCCCCATATCGCCGATCGTCGTCCAGTCCCACTTCTGCGGATCCGGGTGGCGCGTCCCCGCGGTCTTCTCCGGCTCGCCCCAGTAGCTGAACGGCTTCTTCCCGGCGAACTCCATCCAGATATTGCCGACCTCGCCGGCCGGCAGCTCGTTGAGTTCGGCGTCGAGGATGTGCACCGTTGTGCCGCCGGCGCCCTGGCCCACCGAGCCGGGCTTGCGCAGCCAGGCCTCGGAGTCGATGATCGTCGAACCGTTGGATTCGGTCGATGCGTAGTATTCCCAGACGATTGGGCCGAACCAGTCGATGATCTTCTGCTTGACGTCCACCGGGCACGATGCCGCGGCGTGGACCATCACCCGCATGCTGGAGACGTCGTAGCGGGCACGGACCTCCTCCGGTAGCTTGAGCAGGCGCACGAACATGGTCGGCACCCACTGCGAATGCGTCACCCGGTACTTCTCGATCAGCCGCAGGCACTCCTCGGCGTCGAACTTCGGCATGACGACCACGGTGCCGCCGTAGCAGTGCGTCATGTGCACGAACCGGATCGGCGCGGCGTGATACAGCGGCGCCGGCGACAGGTAGACGGTGTCCTCGCTCCATTTGAACAGGGGGCCGAAGGTCGACACGGGGAAGATCCCCTCGAACACCTCGACCGATTGATCCGGCAGGGCCGGCTGGATGCCCTTGGGCCGGCCGGTGGTCCCGGAGGAATAGAGCATGTCACCGCCGCGCGGCTCGTATTCCGGCCGCTCGTTCGTCAACGCCGCCAGCACGTCCTCATAGGGCGTGGCCGCCGGCAGGTCACCGCCGACGGACAGGAGTTCGGCGACCGCGGGGCCGTCCGGACCGTCCACCACAAGGGCCCTGGCCAGCTCCTCGGCCAGCGGCAGGCCGGTGGAGATCGTCATGGACTTCGCGCCGCAGTTGCGCACGATGTATTCGGCCTCGCCCACGGTCAGGTGGCTGTTGACCACGGTGACCAGGAGGCCGGCGCGCTGTGCCGCCCAGTACTCCTCGATGATCTCGAAGCGGTTCTCGGCGATGATCGCCACATGGTCTCCGCGTTCGAGCCCGCTGCTGCGGTAGTGGTTGGCCAGCCGCTGCGAACGGTCCTCGAGCTGCGCATAGGTCAGCACCCGCCCCGTGTCGCTCATGATGACGGCGGGCTTGTCGGGGAAGCGCTCAGCATAGTATCCGGGATACATCGCCGGGCTTGTCGTTGGGTTCGTCTGTGTTTCGGTCATCGTTTCACGCCCTTGTGACGGTCCTGACTGATGGATTATTCGGTAGTGGGTGCCGAGGCGACGCCCAGCCATTCGGCCGCCAGCGCCTCCCACAGTGGCACCATGGGCTCGGTGCTCATATCGCGTCCGGAGAACGCATAGGTCATCGCCTGCCCGCGCATGGCGGAGAACAGCAGGCCGAAGACGTCGCCGGCCCTGGGGTGAGCCGCCAGTTCTGGGCCCAGATCGGCCATCGCCGATTGCCTCACCCGGCGCAGCACCGTGCGCTCGTGGGTCGCGGTCAGCGCTGCCAACTCCCTGTCCGTGCGGGCCGCCGTCCAGGCTTCGAAGGCGACCCAGAAGATGGGTTCGGCGAAGCTCGACCACAGGCCCTCGACCAACCGGGCGATCCGCGCCGCCGGCTCCGAGGTGCCGGTCGCCTCGGCGTCGGCGTGTGCGGCCCGGCGCGCCGCCGCCTGCGCCAATCTGGTGTCGGTGGCGCTGGTGACGGCGGCCATGATGAGCTCCCGTTTATTCGGGAAGTGGTAGAGCAGCCGGCCCCGGGAGACCTCCGCACGCTCCTGCACCTTCTGTGTGGTGGTGCCGGAGTATCCGAACTCCAGCAGGCACTCGATCGTCGCGTCCAGGATCTGCTCGCGCGACTGAGCTGCGCGCATTTGCGTCATGGTCTCCCCGGGATTCCGGCCGGCTGTCCGGCCTGCTCGAGTCGTGCTGCTCTATTTGGGCTGCATCCGGATGGCGCCGTCCAGTCGGATCGTCTCCCCGTTGAGGTAGGGATTCTCGACGATCTGGCGGGCCAGCAGCGCGTATTCCGGCGGTTCGCCCAGGCGCGAGGGGTTGGGCACCTGACGGCCCAGGGACTCCAGAACGTTGTCGGGGGCACCGAGCATCAGCGGGGTCTTGAAGATGCCGGGGGCGATCGTGTTGACACGGATCAGACCGGAGGCCAGGTCGCGTGCCGCGGTCAGCGTCAGGCTGACGACGCCACCCTTGGAGGCGGAGTACGCGGACTGGCCGATCTGGCCGTCGAATGCCGCGGCGGAGGCGGTGTTGATGATCACGCCGCGCTCACCGTCGATGGGTTCCTGTGCGCGCATCGCGGCCGCGCCCAGGCGCAGCACGTTGAAGGTGCCGACCAGGTTGACCTCGAGGACCTTGCGGAAGTTGTCGAGCGGGAACACCCCGTCCTTGCCCACGATCCGGTGGGCCGAGCCGATCCCGGCGCAGTTGACGACGGCGCGGATGTCGCCGAATTCCCTGGCCTGCTCGATCGCCGCGGTGACGTCTTCCTCGCTGGTGACGTCGCCGGGGGTGAACAGGGCGGTGCCGGGTGCCTGGGCGTTGTAGTCCGCGGCGACCTGTTCGCCGGCGGAGCGCGGCAGGTCGAAGAGGACGACCTTCGCGCCGGCGCGCACCAGTTCGTCTGCTGTCGCCTTGCCCAGACCGGATGCGCCTCCGGTGATGAAGGCCACGTGTCCTGCGATGTTCATACTGCTTCCTCCTCGAAGCGTCGACTGATTTCGGAGGGACATCCGAATACAGTCCATCTTGACTGTTTTTGCCCCAGGTGTAAAGCTGGTCACATCCAAACAATCTCCCGATCCCCTCAGAGTGGAGCGGACTCGGGCATCGCCTCGGAGGAACCCACATGACAGACGCAGTGATCGTCGCAGCCCGCCGCAGCGCCACCGGCAAGCGCAACGGCGCCCTTTCCGGCATCCACCCGGCGGACCTGGCATCGACGGTGCTGGCCGACCTGGTCGCCACCACCGGCATCGACCCCGCCGTGATCGACGACGTGGTCTTCGGCTGCGTCAGCCAGGCATTCGAACAGACCGGCGACATCGCCCGCACCGCAGCCCTGGGTGCGGGCTTCCCCGAGGACGTCACCGGCGTGACCATCGACCGCCAGTGCGGCTCCAGCCAGCAGGCCCTGCACTTCGCCGCCGCCACCGTGGCCTCGGGCCAGGCCGATGTCGTCATCGCCGGCGGCGTCGAGTCCATGTCGCGCGTGCCCATGGGCTCGACCTCCCAGGGCAAGTCCCCCTACGGCCAGGCCTTCAAGTCCCGCTACCCCGGCGACAACCCCAATCAGGGCATCGGCGCCGAGATGATCGCCGAACGGTGGGGCTTCAGCCGCACGCAGCTCGACGAATTCTCCCTGCGCTCCCACGCCTTGGCCGCCGAGGCCACCGATCGCGGCGACTTCGCCGGCCAGATCGCGCCCGTGCAGACCGAATCGGGCACGGTCACCGTCGACGAGGGGATCCGCCGCGGCGGCACCCTGGAATCGCTGGGCAAGCTGAACACCGTGTTCCGCGAGGACGGCGTGATCACCGCCGGCAACGCCTCGCAGATCTCCGACGGTTCTGCCGCGATGCTCGTCATGACACCTGCCAAGGCCAAGGAACTGGGTCTGACCCCGCTGGTGCGCGTGCACACCGCGGTGCTCGCCGGCGACGATCCGCGCATCATGCTCACCGCCCCGATCCCCGCCACCGCCAAGGCGCTGAAGCGTTCGGGCCTGTCGATCAACGACATCGGCACCTTCGAGGTCAACGAGGCCTTCGCCCCCGTCCCGCTGGCCTGGCTCAAGGAGACCGGCGCGGACATCGAGCGCCTCAACCCGCAGGGCGGCGCAATCGCCCTGGGCCACCCGCTGGGCGGCTCCGGGGCGCGTCTGATGACGACCATGATCCACCGGATGGTCAACCAGAACATCCGCTACGGGCTGCAGACCATGTGCGAGGGCGGCGGCCAGGCCAACGCCACCATCCTGGAACTGGTCTGAGGAGGACGCGATGAAACGCAATCTCTACGATGAGGACCACGAGGCCTTCCGCGGCACCGTCGCCGCTTTCCTCGAGAAGGAAATGGCGCCCCACCGCGAGGAGTGGGAACAGGCCAAGAACACCGGGCGCGAGATCTGGAAGAAGGCCGCCGAGGCCGGCCTGATCGGGTTCTCCCAGCCCGAGGAGTACGGCGGTGCAGGAGTCGACGACTTCCGCTTCCACATGGTCATCAGCGAGGAGGTCGCCAAGCGCGGCCTGGGCGGATGCACCGGTGGCTGGGGCGTCTCCGACGGGATCGTGCCCGGCTATCTGCTGAGCTTCGGAAACGAGGAACAGAAGCAGAAGTACCTGCCCGGCCTGGTCGCAGGCGAGCTGATCGCAGCGATCGCCATGACAGAACCGGGCGCCGGCTCGGACCTGCAGGGCATCACGACCCGCGCGGTGCGCGCGGACGACGGTTCGGGCGACTGGATCATCAATGGTTCGAAGACGTTCATCACCAACGGCCAGAACGCCGATTTCGTCGTCGTCGTGGCCCGCACCGATATGGACGTCAAGCCCTCCCGCGGGACCTCGCTCATCATCGTCGACGCCGGCACCCCCGGCTTCGAGCGCGGCCGCAACCTCGACAAGGTGGGCCTGGCGGCCCAGGACACCTCCGAGCTGTTCTTCACCGACGTCAGGGTCCCGGCGGGCAATCTGCTGGGCCAGGAGGGCCAGGGCTTCAAACACCTGATGGCCAATCTGCCCTTCGAGCGCCTGTCGATCGCCTCCGGTGCCGTCGCGGCCTGCCGCGCGGCCCTGGACTGGACCGGGGAGTACGTGTTCAACCGCAAGGCCTTCGGCGGGACCATCGGGGACTTCCAGAACACCCAGTTCACGCTGGCCGAGCTGGAGACCAGGGTGGACGCCGCCGAGGCCTATCTGGACCGCTGCGCCCTGGCCCTGAATGCCGGTGAGCTCACCGCGACCGAGGCCGCAAAGGCCAAGTGGCTGACCTCCGACCTGCAGGTCGAGCTGGTCACCCGCTGCCTGCAGTTGTTCGGCGGCTACGGCTTCATGAACGAGTACCCGATCGCCCGGGCCTTCCGCGACAGCCGGATCCAGCCGATCTACGGTGGCACCACCGAGGTCATGAAGTACATCATCGGCAAGAAACTGCAGAAGCGCTACACGCTGAACTGAGGTCCCTTCCACCCATCACGCCGTCGTCGCAGCCCATCCCGCGAAGGATGCACTGCGGCGGCGGCGTGATGTGAATCGCACGGCCCTTCCCATCTACCCCGCACCCGGCCCCGGTCCGGACCCGATCACAGAGCACAATGCGCAGTACGAGAATGCGCAGTACAAAGGAGTACACCTTGGCCCAGCCCACCCCGGACACCTCCACCGGAATCCCCACCGCAGTCCGCCGCAACCACTGGAACCAGCAGATCCTCGGACATGCCAGGGTCCGCCCCGATGTCATCGCCTTCAAACACCGCGGCGTGCCATACACCTGGGGACGGATCAACCAGCTGATCGAGCACACCGCCGCCGCGCTGGACCGCCGCGGAGTCGGGCACGGCGACCGGATAGCCACCCTGGCGCTCAACCACATCGGCCACATCGTCGCCGCCATGGCCGCCAACCGGCTGGGCGCGATCTTCGTACCCATCAACACCCGCCTGACAACCCCGGAGATCGCCTACATCCTCGACGACGCGGACGCCAATACCGTCTTCGTCGATCCCGCCCTGTTGCCCCGGATCACCGATTATGCGCAGGCCGCGGGCCGGGCCGCCACCCTGTCGCGGATCCTCGTCTTCGATTCGGAGGTCCCGGGTGAAACGGGCCTGGCCGAGGCCGCCATCGCCGCCGCGCCCGCCTGCCCGCCCGTCCTCGAACGCCATGCCGCGCTGGCCGCGGAGGACCCCGCCGATTTCATCGCACCCGATGTCGCCGAGTACACGACCTGCATGATCATGTACACCTCCGGGACCACCGGCCGGCCCAAGGGCGCAATGTTGGACTATATGAACATGGTCTCGCAGGCGAACACCATCATCCGCGTCAACGAGGTCCGCACCGACGACGTCTGCTTCGTCACCGCGCCGTTCTTCCACACCGCGTCCTGGGGCAATATGGCGGGCAATATCGCGATGGGGGCCACCTCCGTCATCCACCCGCTGGGTGCCTTCAACCCCGTCGAGGTGCTCGACGCCTATGAGGCCGAGGGCGCGAACTTCACCTTCAACGTCCCCCAGCAGTGGCAGCAGCTGTGCGATGCCAGGGACGCGGGCAGGCCCGGCGGTGGCGACTGGGACCTGGCCCTGCGCGTGATCTGCTGGGGCGCGGCCCCGGCCAGTGAGAATCTGCTGCGGCACATGGCGCGCAGCTTCCCCGGCACGAACATCGTGGCGGCCTTCGGGCAAACGGAGATGTCGCCGGTGACCTGCAGCCTGTCCGGGCCGGACTCCCTGCGCAAGATCGGTTCGATCGGCAAGCCCCTGCCCACGCTGCAGACGCGCATCGTCGATCCGGCGATGAACGATGTCACCCCAGGCGAAGTCGGCGAACTCGTCTACCAGGGCCCCAACCTCATGCAGGGCTACTGGCGCAAACCAGAAGAAACCGCCAAAGCCTTCACCGGCGGCTGGTTCCACTCCGGAGACCTCGTCCGCGCCGACGACGAGGGCTTCCTCTACATCGTCGACCGCGCCAAGGACATGATCATCTCCGGCGGCGAGAACATCTACTGCACCGAAGTCGAAAACGTCCTCTTCGACCACCCAGCCGTCCTAGAAGCAGCCGTCTACGGCCGCCCCGACGAACGCTGGGGCGAAGTCCCCATCGCCGCCGTTGCGCTGCGCGAAGGAGCCCAGCTGACCCTGGACGAACTGCGCACCTGGCTCGACGACCGACTGGCCCGCTTCAAACAACCCAAGGACCTCGTCTTCGTCGACACCCTGCCCCGCAACGCCTCCGGCAAGGTCCGCAAAGTCGACCTGCGGCAGGCACAGGGCTGAATGATTCAGTCCTGAATGGCCGACCGGAGGTCGTCCCACAGATCCTCGACGTGCTCGATGCCGATGCTCAGGCGCAACAGGCCGGCGGGGACGGACTCCGGTTCTGCGGCGTGCCTGCGCCGCCGCTCGATCAGGCTCTCCACCCCGCCCAGGGAGGTCGCCGGGGTGAACAGCCGCACCGCCTCCGCCACGCGCACCGCCGCCTCGGCACTACCCATGTCCACGCAGATGATGGAACCGAAGCCGCCTGACATCTGGGCCGCGGCGCGCGCATGGCCGGGGTCGGTGGGCAGGCCGGGATAGCGCACGCTCATTCCGGACACGACCTCCGCCAGATCCGCCAGGCGTTCGGCCAGCAGCTGCGCGTTCGACATCGAGCGCTCGACGCGCAGCGCCATGGTCCGCAGGCCCCGCAGACCCAGCCACACCTCCATGGGGCCCGCGATCCCGCCGTGGATCGAGCGGCGGGTCAGGACCGCCTCGCGCAGGTCCTCGCGCGAGGTCAGGACGGCGCCGAGCACCACGTCCGAGTGCCCCGCGATGTACTTCGTGGCCGAGTGCACGACCAGATCCGCGTCCATTTCCAACGGCTTCTGGACCAGTGGGGTCGCGAACGTGTTGTCCACGCAGACATAGGCCCCGGCCGCGTGCGCGCCGGTGATCAGCGCGGGCATATCGGCGACCTCGAGCATGGGGTTCGTGGGGCTTTCGATCCACAGCAGCACCGCGCGTTCGGTGCCCGCCGCGTCCTGCGCACCACCGGTCTGGGAGTCGGCCCCGGATGTGGCGGTGGCGTGCGCGGCAGTGGCCGTGCGCACCGCGGCGAGCACGGCCTCGGTGTCGGCGATATCGACGGTGACCAGGTCGAAGCGGCCCGAGGCCGCCGTCGCCCCCGCACCCGACAGCGCGCCCATATAGCAGTGCTCGGGCATGATGACGGTGCCGCCGGGGGCCACCGTCTCCAGGGCAGCGGATATCGCCGCCAGGCCCGAGGCGAACACCAGTCCGGGCAGCTTCGCACCCTCCAGCGTGGCCAGGGCGGATTCGAACGGATCCCAGGTGGGATTGCCGAAGCGGGCGTAGCCGTAGTCATCGGCCGTGATGTCCTCGGTCCCGATGAAGGTCGAGGTGAAGACCACCGGAGGGTTCAAGGGCGCATCGTGGGCTCGGTCGGGCCGGCCCAGATCGACTACCAGTGTTTCCGGGGCGAGCGGGCGGTCGGCGTAGGTGCCCATGGCGGGCTGCGCGTGCGATGGCTGCGCTGAATCAGTCGTCATGGTCCCACCCTAGACCCGGCCGGTTCCGACACGCCCTTGTAGATATGCGCCAAAGCTGAGTGATTGCCGTACGTTTGGATGACAAATCCTGTCCACGCGGCGGCACACTGGAGTGCGCGCTTCGTTCACCGCCGGCGGCACCCCACCAGGTGCGCCGGCCCATCCACCGTCTCCCAGAAGGAGCCCTGCTTTTGACCGCCCAGTTAGTCGCGATCCTGATATTCATCGCCATCTTCGCCGTCGGTGCCATCCGCGGTGTCCACATCGGCGTGCTGATGCTCGCCGGCGCCGCGGGCGTCGGTCTGACGATCGCACATATGAAGGCTGCGGACATCGTCGCGGGCTTCCCCCTGGACATCATGGTGCTGCTGGTCGGAGTGACCCTGTTCTTCGCGATCGCGCAGACCAACGGCACCGTTGACCGGTTGATCGACATGGCCCTGTCCAAGGTCGGCGCCAATCCACTGGTGTTGCCCTTCGTGTTCTTCGTGCTCACCGGCTGCATCTCCGCCATGGGCGCGCCCCTGGCCGGTCTGGTGATGATGCCCATCGGCATGCAGGTGGCACGGCGCTACAACGTCAACTTCGCTCTCATGGGCATGTCGATCTGCTTTGCCATCGGCGCCGGCGGTTTCGCCCCGACCAGCCTCTACGGCATCGTCACCTATGGCACCGCGAACAATGCGGGCATCGACCTGGGCGGCTTCCAACTGTTCGGAATCGCGCTGGCGACCTATGCGCTCATGCTCATCGCCGCTTATCTGGTGCTGGGCCGGGACTCCTTCCGCGCCCACCGCGCGGCGAAGCGCCTGGCGGTGACCGGACCGGATATGGAACACAACGACAATCCCGTCTACCAGCCCAAGTCCGGCGCCTCGGCGATCAGCCGCGGCAAGGCCTCGACGTCCACCGTGCAGTTCGGCGAGGACGACGAGGACCAGGCGATGTTCACCGCCGATGACGCCCACACCGGCGCAGAGGCGACCGCGGTCAAGGGCCTGACCTGGATGCAGATCGTCACCTGTGTGGCCATCGTCGTACTGCTGGCCAGTGTCGTCGTGCTGGCCGCCTTCGGTCAGAAGCCCGACATCGGCCTGATCTGCTTCGGCCTCTCGGCGATTCTGCTGCTGTTGGACCCCAGCGCTTCCAAGGGCGCGATCACGAAGATCGACTGGTCGACCGTGTTGTTGGTCGGCGGCATCATCACCTATGTGGGCGTACTCGAGGAAATGGGCGCCGTCGAACTGCTGGGCCAGGGGGCCAAGTCCATCGGCTCCCCGCTCATCGCCGCCTTCGTCCTGTGCCTGGTCGGCGGTCTGGTCTCCGCCTTCGCCTCGACCACCGGCATCCTGGCAGCACTCATCCCGCTGGCCCTGCCGATGGTCGCCGACGGCGCGCTGCCCGGCTGGGCGCTCATCGCGGCGCTGGGCATCTGCTCGGCAGTGGTCGACGTCAGCCCCTTCTCCACCAATGGCGCCACCGCCGTGGCCACCGCACCCGAGTCCGAGAAGCCCAAGCTGGTGCGGATCTTCACGTGGTTCGGCATGTCGATGGTCGTCGTCGGCCCGGTCCTGCTGGTGGGCGGCCTGGTCTGGCCCGCCAGCCTGTTCTAGGCCCGCTGGTCAGACGTCCCGGTCCAGGCGTCCCGGTCTAAACGTTCCGGGCCAGGCGCCCCGGGCCTCACATTCGCAGGCACTTCGGTCTGATTCCCGGCAGGGAAATCGGACCGAAGTGCCTGCTCTTGTTTGAGCCGTCCGGGTCCTCGGTACTCGGGTTCGAGCCGTTCGGGTCGCTCGGCTACAGGTCCAGGGCCAGTTCGACGAACTCCAGATCGTCGACCTTCGGAATGCCGAAGCGCGGCTGGCCGTACGGGAAGGGCTCCGTGGCGCCCGTGCGCGCCCACCGCTTGCGCTCGTAATAGGCGATGAGGTCGGAGCGCTTGTTGATCACCGTCATCCGCATCCGGCTCGCCGCCCAGTGCTCCCGCGCCCAGTCCTGTGCCACCGCCATGAGCGCGCTGCCCAGTCCCGATCCCTGCCGGGTGGGGGCCACCGCGAAGGTGCCGTAGTAGGCGGTGCGCGCATCCTCGCGTTTGAGCAGCACGGTGCCTGCCAGCGCGCCGGAGTCCCCATCGCGCACCACCAGGGTCACGGAGTCCGGATCGGCCAGGGCCGCGGCGGCCATCTCGGCGTCCAGTCGCTGACCGCCCAACAGATCCGCCTCGGTCGTCCAGCCTGCGCGGCTGGAATCGCCGCGGTAGGCCGATTCGACCAGTGCCACCAGTTCCCCGATATCGGCCGAGGTCGCAGCGGCCAGCCGTAGCCCCTCCCCCAGCCGCGACTCGACGTGGCCGGGGGTAACCGTGGTGCCGCTGGTCCCCACCCCGGACTCGGTCGAGCCGTGCAGGGCCTCGTATGTCCAGGCCGCGAGCGCCGCGTCCTCCCAGCCCATGCCGGCTGTTTTGAACACAATAGGACCGGTGTCCGGCAGATTCCGGCCCTCCGCCACGACGGTGTCGCGGAAGGTCACCGCGTCTGCGGGATCGAACAGGCCCTCCCGCTGGGCCAGCAGGGCGTCACCGCATTCGGACAGGACCGCGGCCCGGCTTTCGACGATCACGGTGGCCCGGCCCATCAACTCCCCTGGCAGTTCACGGCGTTCGGGGGCGTGGGAGCCGGCTGCGACGACCACGGCATCGTCTTTGACGTCGGCCGCGGCGAACAGGGGCTCGCCGGACGAGGTGACGGTGATGACGAGATCGGCTGCGCGCAGTGCCTCCGCGGCCTCCGGGGTGTTTTGGAGGACCTCGGCACAGCTCAACCCGGTCGTCTTCTCCGCCGCGACCGTCGGCTCGGCTGCGGTCTGCTCGGCTGCGGTCTGCGGCCGGCCGGGGGTGCGCGCCAGGCCGGCCAGGACCTCGGCGGCACGGCCGGCGGTCCGCACGAACACGTCGACGTGGTCGAGCGGCACGACAGCCGCTGCGGCCCGCAGATGCGGCAGGGCCTGGACGCCATTGCCGAACAGCGCGACCCGCACCCCCGTGGGGAACCGACGGCGCAGCGCATGGAAGACACCGGCCAGAGACACCGCCGGGGTGCGCAGTGCTGTCAGTGCGGCACCCTCGACGCGGGCCAACTCGGCATGTGTGGTGCCGTCGTACAGGGTGCAGGTGCCCTGGATGTACGGCAGTCCGCGGGCGGGGTTGTCCGGGGTCAGGGTCAGGACTTTGAGCGCATCATAGGTGCCGTAGGAACCGGGCATATAGAGCAGGGTGCCATGCGGCAGGGAGCTCGAAAGGCGTTCGGGAACCGATTCCGGATCGACCCGGGTCACGGCCTCCATGATGGTGCGGATGGCGCGCGCCGGGGTGAGCGCGGAGTACAGGCTGTCTGCGGAGATGTCGAGCATGAAGCTCCCTTGCGGTTCTGTGATTGGCTGGCGCGGATTGTCTGGCTCGATGGTACGGAGGGCTTGTGACTCACCTCATTACCCTGTGTTTCAGGTTATGCGTACGATGCGGACATGAGCAATTTGCAGGTGGATATTCCCGCGGGCGCCAACAGATACGTGGGCGTATTGCCCGAACGCCCGGACGTCCCGGTGGCCTTCGCCGCCTTCTACGATGAGTCGGGAACGGGTGTGTCCCCGGAGGCGGGATCGGCCGCCGGGGACGCCGTGCAGACCACGGCGCCTGCGGCCCCTGCACCCACGACCCGCGTGTTCAACCACACCGTGACCGTCCCCGAGTTCGGCGGCCGGGGCTATGCCGCCCAAGTGGTCCGCGCTGCGCTCGACGATGCGGTTGCCCGGGGCCTGCGCATCAGATCGGAGTGCTCCTATGTGACGCACTTCCTCAACGAACACCACGATTGGGACGCCCACCTGGTCGCATAAGACCGAGTGCCGTCCCGTGCCTGCCGGGCCCTCGCCCTTCCATAGACACCATCCTGGCGCGGGATCTACCTGCTGTAGCAGGTAGATCC
>NZ_JANIJY010000030.1:0-30145 GCF_024580695.1 Brevibacterium sp. 91QC2O2
GGGCGACAGGAATTCCCCGAACGATCTCGTTAAGCACCTCGGACCATTCCTGGTTCGAGTAGTTCACTGCGATGTATGGCATACGCCCCTCCTGGGAAGGGTGTTGCACTAGCACCTTGAGACCGCCGCCTGAAACGCCGGTGCAACAGCTCAATAACATGGGTCGAGCGCTCAGAAGGCCCGGGAAGCGGCGAACTGGCGGTGGCGCAGGCTGCGCCCGCCGATCACCATGTCCACCAGCAGCCCCGCGGTGAACGGGGCGAACATCAGCCCCAGCATATTGTGGCCCGATGCCATCCAGGTGTTCTCGAGCCCCGGCACCCGGTCGATCACCGGCAGGCCGTCCGGGGTCAGCGGACGCGATCCGACCCACTCGTCCCGGCGCACCGCCAGGACATCCGAATCCAAATAGGGCGAGACCCCCGCGACGATCTGCTCGATCCGCCGCGCATTGAATCGTTCGGTGTCCCCGTCGAACTCCATGGTCCCGGCGATCCGGGTGGCCCCGTCCATAGGCACGGAGACGACGTGCGCGGACTCGAAGATCATCACATGTTCCGTGGCGGGCTGTGCGTCGACAGTGAAGCTGTAGCCCTTACCCGCCCGCATCGGCATCCGGTACCCCGAGGTCGCACCCACCTGGGCACTGCCGATTCCGGCTGCGATCACCACGGCATCGGCTGCGAAGTCCCCGCACGAGGTGTGCACTCGGCGCACATCACCCTCATCCGTGACCGAGGTGACCATAATGCCCTCGTGGATCGTCACGCCCGCAGCCCGCAGTTCACGCTCCAGGGCGTCGACGTAGTGGTTCGGATTCGTGAAATAGCTGCCGGCGTCCAGGAACCCGAAGCCCGTTCCGCTCAGGGCGGGCTCGATGACCTGCAGACCGGCCCCGTCGACCACCTCGGAGACCTCGTGGGGCCAGCTACTGCCTGACATCCGATCCAGTTCGTGTGCCCGCCCGGCGGCCGCGGCCGCGGCCGAATCGTAGACGTGCAGATACCCCGCATCGGACACCTCGACGCCGATATCGGCGGCGAAATCCAGGAAGGCGCGGGTGGCCAGGTTCTCGATGTCCTTGAGCCCGGCCTGGTTGCGCCCATACCTCCCCGGCAGGGAATTCCGCGCGACGCGCATGAGGAACGGCGCATAGCCCGGCAGCGTTCCCGGTTCCACGTGCAGGGCACTGTCCTGGCGGTACAGCTGGGTCAGTGCCGATAGGATCAGCGAGCTCTTGGCCACGGGGGTCGCCTGGTCCGGGCAGATCTGCCCGGCATTGCCGCGCGCAGCACCCGAGCCGACCACACCGCGTTCCAGCAGGGTCACCTCGGCCCCGGACCGGCGCAGCCGCAGGGCGCTCGTCAGGCCGATCAGGCCCGCGCCCACGATCGTCACGCGCACCTCAGACCTCCACCTGAACGGCTTCGAGGAACTTGCGGGTCCGCGGGTCCTGCGGATTGTCCAGGACCTCGGCCGGAGCTCCCTGCTCGACGATCCGGCCCTTGTCGAAGAAGACCACCCGGTCGGCAACCTTCTGCGCGAACTCCAGTTGATGGGTCACCACCAACATGGTGTAGCCCTGCCCCGCCAGTTCGCGGATCGTCTTGAGCACCTCGCCCACCAGTTCCGGGTCCAGCGCCGAGGTCGGCTCGTCGAACAGCAGCACCTCGGGATCCATCGCCAGCGCCCTGGCGATCGCCACGCGCTGCTGCTGGCCGCCGGAGATGTCACCCGGGTAGGAATCGGCGCGGTCGGACAGCCCTACCTTCTCCAGCAGTTCCAGCGCCCGTTCCCTCGCCTGCGCACGCGCTTGCCCCTTGACCCGGACGGGGGCCAGCATGATGTTCTCCAGCACCGTCATATTCGAAAACAGCTGGAAGTTCTGGAAGACGAAGCCGAAGCGCTGTTTCTGTGCGGCGGCGACCTTGCCCTTGAGCTTGGCGAAGCCGTCCTTGTAGGGTTCGATGCCGATCAGCTCGCCATCCAGATGGATCCGGCCCCCGTCGATCGCCTCGAGATTGTTCACGCAGCGCAGCAGGGACGATTTGCCGGAGCCCGAAGGGCCGATGATGCAGATGACCTCTCCCCGTTCGACCGCCAGACTGACGTCGTCGAGGACGTGGAAGTCTCCGTACCACTTGTCCAGATGGTCGATGGTCAGGAAGCTCATGGGGTCTCCTTGTGCGGGTCCGTGTGCGGGTCCGTGTGCGAAAGGGTATGGGAGCCGGTCATGCGCCACGACTGTAGCGTCGTTCCAGCAGGCCGGAGAGCCAGCTGAAGATGAGGACCAGCACCAGATACCAGATGGCGGCGACGAACAGCAGTTCCATGGTCAGGAAGTTGTTCGAATAGAGCTCTTTGGTCACCGTCAGCAGGTCGTTGCCCGCGATCACCACGACCAGGGACGTGTTCTTGAGCATCGAAATGAACTGATTGGCAGTGGGTGGGACGATCAGCCTGATGGCCTGGGGCATGATGACCCAGCGCATCGCCTGACCGCGGGTCATCCCCATGGATTCGGCAGCCTGGGCCTGACCACGGGCCACGCCGTTGATCCCGGAGCGCACGATTTCGGCCATATACGCGGCCTCGTGCAGGGCCAGGCCCAGCACGGCGGCGGCGAACGGGGTGACGACGTTGTTGACGTCGATGGATGCGGGCCCGATCCCCAGGTGCGGGATGAAGATGGCGATGTTGTAGAAGATGAGCAGCAGGATCAGCAGGGGCAGAGCGCGGAACAGCGCGACATAGGCCTTGGACAGGTTCTTCCACACGGGATTGTCCGAAAGCATCCCGACCGCCAGCAGGCCACCGCCGATCACCCCCAGCACCATGGCCAGCACGGAATAGATCAGCGTATAGCCCACGCCCGTGAGAATTCGGTAGTCGAACAGATACGCCAGGGTCTTCGACCACTGCAGATTACCCGTGGCGAACAGGTAGATCACGAAGAGGACCAGCACCACGCCGATCGCGCCGGTGATGACCTTGCGCGGATTGAACTTGTGGTGGTACCTGATCTTCCAGTCGGTCGGTGCTTCCGAAGTCACGGTACTCATGATCAGTCTTTCGCCGGGCCGTCGTTGATGCCCGACTTCTCGATCATGCCCTCACTCAGACCGTATGCCTTGAAGATCGTGCCGTACTCACCGCCGTCCATCAACGACTGCAGAGTCTCCTTGAGCGTCTCCTGCAGCTCGGTGTCGTCCTTGCGGGTCACGATGCCGTAGTAGTAATCGGAGGAGATCCGGCCCTCGCTGACCTCCAGGGCATTGCCGCCGCCCACACTCTTGGCCTCGTGAACTGCCGCCGGGTAGTCATTGCCCGTGGCGTCGGCACGGCCGTTGACCACGGCCAGGGTCGCGTCATTGCTGGATTCGTAGAGCTTGACGTCGATCGGTTTCTTCCCGTCGGTCTCACACTTCTTGCTCTCGCTCTTAGCCGTTTCCACGGACTCGATGCCCGTCTGCAGCGCGAGGCTGTGACCACACATATCCGACAGGCTCTTCACTCCCAGCGGATTGCCCTTCTTCACCTCGAGGGCGGTGGCGGAACGGTAGTAGTCCACAAAGGACACTTCCTTGCGGCGGTCGGGGAGGTCGGCATATGAGGCCACCGCGAAGTCCACCCGGTTCGCCTTGAGCGCGGGGATGACCCCGTCGAAGGCGACTTCCTGGACCTTCATCTCAATGCCCAGCTTCTTCGTCACGGCGCGGGCCAGTTCGTATTCCGCGCCGAGCTCCTTATCGCCCTCCCTGTACCGCATGGGCGGGAAGGTGAAGGTCATCGAGACGTTCGCCGATTCCTTGTACTTATCCGGCAGCTTGGCCGCCAGAGCGTCGTCCTTCGAGATGCCGTCCACCACCTTCCCGGCGGCCTCGACGGTGTCGGCCCCCTGCGGGGCGCCATCATCGCCGGCAGTGGCTTCATCGGCATTGCAGGCGGACAGCGAGGCGATCAAGCCGAGCGCGGCGAGTCCTGCCCACATCTTCGTGAAACGGGCGCGCTGCTTAACGGATTTCATGTGTCCTCCAGGGGTACGGAACCGGGGGTTGGATTCAGCACAGGTGGGTTCTGCCGAATCTATTTCATGTGATCTAGACCATAGCAATAAAGATGTTGTGAATCACAGCCGTCCATCAGGTGGAGGATCGATGAATGGTAAACGAACCGTTCAGCACCGCTTAACACCCGCCAGAACACGAGGATTCCACGCCCTCACGGGAGATCCTCGCACTCTCCCGGAAATCGGGCCGCCACACGACACCCCTCCGGTCACACTCCCACACACACCAAAGAACCGACTTGCCTACAGTCCACATCCCGCATGATTCCTGGAAACAAGGCTGGTTGTGGAGTATCGCCTTCTCTCACGATTTCATACGGAAAACACTCCTTGTCCTGGTTTCGATACACACCTTACCGATTCGACGTGATCTAGATCATCATTTAGGATCAAGGCGGACTTACAGAACGACAATCAAACACTTTGAGGAGCGGGTGAATTGTGGCGAAGTCGAAGAAGGGCGTGACTCCCAATCAGTGGAGCATCATCGTAGTCCTGATCATCGTTTTAGGCCTGGCCGGTGGGTTCGTCGGGGCCAAGATCGGCAGCGGTAACGGGAGCGGCGCAGGAGGAGCAAACGGGCAAGAACCCGGCGCCTTCCTGGAGAAGATCAAGGCCAACGGAAAACTGCGCATCGGCATCGCCTTGGCACCGCCCATGACCATGCAAGAGGACGATGGCACCTACGGCGGCCCCAACATCATCCCCCTACAGAACCTGGCAAAGGATTTGGGCGTCGAGGTCGAGCCCGTTCCCGCCGAATGGAACAACATCGTGGCGGGCCTGCAGGCCGATCGTTATGACTTCGCCGCCAGCCTGGACCAGACCATTTCCCGATCCATGTCCATCAGCTTCACCGATTCCGTCTGGGAATACCCCGGCGTCTTCGTTGTGCGCGCCGACTCGAAATACACGACGGCCGACGACGTCTTGAATAACACGGATGGCAAAATCGCCACGGCGCAGGGAACCGCGCTGGAGACGACCATGAAATCACTGACGAAGAACACCACGTCTTTCAAGGAATACGCCAATTCCGTTTCCGCGCTCAACGCGAAGCGCGTCGTGGGTGAATTCGCCGACTACCCGGCCGCGCTGGCCCAGGTACAGGCGGATAAGAACCTCAAGATGATCATCCCGGACACCGCCATCTACCAGGGCAAAGCCGCCTACGGTGTACCCACCGACATCGACTACCGCTCGCTCAACGTCATCAACGTGGCGATCGACCGTGCCCGCAACGAAAACGACTTGGACGCCGCCTACAAGAAAGTCGGCTACGTCCCGGCGGATGATCTGCCGGATACCTCGCCCGATCTGATCAAGAAGTAGGGCGGGCCGCATGTTCAACTACGACTTCGACTGGTCCGTCGTGACCAATAGTCTCGACCGGTTGGGCCAGGGACTCCTGACCACCATCGAGCTGGCCCTGCTGGCGATTGTAACCAGCATGATCCTGGCCGTACCGGTGGCCGTCGCCCGAATGTCGGAGATCCGCGTGATCCGCTGGATCGCGCAGGTCTACATCGAGATCTTCCGCTGTACACCCCTGCTAGTCCAACTGTTCTGGGTGTTCTATGCGATGCCGGCACTCATCGGCCTGACGCTTCCTGGGTTCCTGTCCGCCTTCATCACTCTGTCGCTGAATCTCACGGCCTTTATGGCCGAGGCCTACCGCAGCGGTTTCCAGTCCGTCCCCGTCGAACAGGTCGAGGCAGGCCAGATGCTGCGCCTGTCCTATGCCCAGAGGCTGCGCTACATCATTTTGCCGCAGGCCATGCGCCAACAGTTGCCGGTCATCCTCTCGCTCGACATCACCCTGTTCAAGGACACAGCCTGGTGTCCACGATCGCGGTGGGTGATCTGATGTTCGCGGCCAACACGATCTCCACGGAAACATATAGATCGCTGGAGGTTTTCACGGTCGCGGCGCTCATATATTTCATCGTCGCCTTCCCCGCATCCCTGCTGACCAGCTGGATCGAGCGCCGGATGCAGGACTCACAGACCCAGGTGCCCAGGCGCCGCAAGATGCTCCCGGCCGTAGCCGGCAGCGGCAAGCAGTACAGGACCCTGCGCAAGCAGGGCGGCGAATGACGACAAAAGGACACACTCCATGAGTAGCACTACGAACACCCCGGATGCGGGACCCGGCATCAGCGCCGACCGGGGCGACATCCTGGTTTCGGCCCGAGGCCTGAAGAAGTCCTTCGGCGACCGAGAGATCCTGAAGAACATCGACTTCGACATGCACGTCGGGGACATCACCGTCATCATCGGCAAGTCTGGCTCCGGCAAGTCCACTCTGCTGCGAGTGTTGGCGGGCCTGACGGAGCCGGATGACGGCGTGATCACCTTCGACGACCAAGTCGTTTTCGACGACGAGGAGTATACGGAGGCCTGGGACGAGATCGACCAGCACATCGGGATGATCTTCCAGTCCTACACACTGTGGCCCCACATGGATGTCCTGGCCAACCTCACGCTGGCCCCACGCAAGAGACTGGGCCTAAGCGACGAAGAGGCCAGGAGCCGGGCCGCGGCGGCGCTGGAGGAAGTGGGGATGTCCCAGCACATCCGTTCCAAGCCCGCCCAGCTCTCCGGCGGCGAGCGCCAGCGCGTGGCGATCGCTCGGGCGCTCATGATGAGACCCAAGTTGCTGTTGTGCGACGAGATCACTTCGGCACTCGACCCGCCCGTGGCGGCCGAGGTCCTCGAGGTCCTGCGGCGGCTCAAGGAGACGGATGGGATTGCCGTGGCCCTGGTGACTCACGACATGGCGTTCGCAGCCAAAGCAGCGGACCGCCTGGTCTTCTTCCACGAGGGTGAGATCGCGGTGAACACCACACCGCAGGATGCCTTCAACAACACGCAGAACGAGGATCTCAAGAAGTTCGTCGATGCGGTGCGCTTCTGAGCCATCCGCATATTCCGCGAGATGCAGGGCAGCGCACGGAATCGTGCCAGCCGGGGAGGTGAGGCCGGTCTCATGCAGCTGGCGATGGACGACCATGAACTCGACCTGGTGCCCGTGGAGTTCGAGGACCAGGCGGTCTACGCCTCGCTCGATCCCCGGATGACCGAACATCCCATCGACATCGTGACGCTGTCCCAGCGCCCGCCCATCCTGGAACACTACGCCTTCGGCACCCGGCGCGGTGCGCAGGTCTCCCCGCCACTCTGGCGTTCATGGACCTGGCGCGGGAGACCCTCGAGGGGCTTGAGGGCTCAGGAAGGATCCGTGCGTGGTTCGGAGACGATCCGACTACCAGCATCCATTCCCATTGTCCCCCGATCCCAAGCCGAAAGCCCGTCCCCGGTTCACCTTCTACACTTGTTCCGATGTCTAAGAACAAACGCACCAAGAAGTCAGCGAAGTCCGCCAAGCGCAAGCCGCAGGGCAATCCGGCCCTGCGCAACCGCAATGTGCAGCCTTCGGCCGCGACCGAACGCTCCCTGCAGCAGCGCTTCACCTCCTGGTACCTGGACCAGCCCGGATCCGAGGACTCGGCCGGGGTGACCGCCCTGCTCGAGGGCCTGTTCCAGGTCGCCCCAGATTTCCGCAACTCCTTCGGCTCCCCCGCCAGCCTGGCCCTGCCCACCGCGGACCTGGTCGTCGAGATGGCCACGAGCGATCTGACCGGCTCGGGCCATCCCGAGGTGGAGATCGCCGTCGCACTGCACAGCTATCTGCAGTTCCTCCAGCTCGCGCGCGAGCCCCTGGTCAACGCCGCCGAGGTCGCCCAGGGCATCGCCGCACTCGACGCGATCATCACCGACGCCGAGGCCGCACAGTCCCTGGCCGCCTTCGTACCGGCCACCGCGCAGGCCGGCTCACAGACCGCCGCGCCGGACCAGCCCCTCGGAGCCTTCGCCCCCACGCCGGCCCCGGCCGCAGCAGCAGACGCTGTCGCCCCGACTGCACCCCAGCACACCGCCCCGGCCCTGAGCCGCACGGACGTCCGCGAGCTGCCCGGCGAGTTCGCAGACACCCCGGCCGAAGTTTTGCTGCACGATCTGAATGCCACCGCACCGGTGGCCGCCGTCGCGGGACTGCTCGACTGGCTGGGCAAGGGCAAGCCGGTGACCTCGACCGGGGCGCTGCGCCGGGCCGATATCGAACCCGTTGCGGCCCTGCTGGGGATCGCGGCGGCAGGTGTCGCCAAGGTTCCGGCCGATGCCGCCGGCGACGGCACAGCCGAGCACCCGTTCCAGGTCAAGACCATGTGGGAGCTCGAACCGCTGGCCGCGTTCTGGGTCGCACTCCAGGAACTCGAGCTGCTGGAGCTGACCTCGACGAAGGCCCTGCCCGGTGCCGGGGTGGCGCAGTGGAACGAGGCCGACCCCGACCGGGCCGCGGCGATCCGCACGGATCTGCTGGCCACCTACGTCGGAACGCTGCTCGAATGCGAGGACGAGAAGCTCAGTGCCGAGGACCGGCAGCTGGCCGAGGACGCCTCGCGCGAGGTCCGCGGCATCCTGGTCCAGGCCCTGCGCGCCGGCCATTCCGCCGCCCGCCCCGAAACGCAGCGCGGCGCCCGGCTGCTGCACCGCCTCCAGGCCGACGGGCTGCTCATCGCCGATGATGCGCAGACCTCCGCGATCCCCGCTGGAGTGAAGTTCGCCGCCGCGATCGCAGTCGCCAACCTCGCTGCTTGATATTCCAGAGGCCCGCACGAACCAGAACGTGACCGTTCTGGTTCGTGCGGGCCTCTGTGCATCCGCTAGGCGGAATACACGACTTCCCCGCCGATCACCGTGGACACGACCTTCGTCTCCTCGATGCCGGCGGGATCGATCGCGAAAACATCGTTATCCAGGGTCGTGAAGTCGGCCAGCATGCCCGGTGCCAACACGCCCACTGCATCCTCCCGGCCCACCGCATAGGCGGAGCCGTAGGTGTAGGCGCGTACGGCCTCGGCCACGGTGACGCGTTCGTCCGGTCCGAAATCCGCGCCCGCCGAGGTCTTGCGGTTGACCAGATCGTGGATCGACTTGAGCGGATTCGCATCGGAGACCGGGCTGTCGGTGGAGCCGGGGACCACGATGCCCGCATCCAACAGCGAGCGCATCCGGTAGGTGCCGGCCGCCCGCTGCGCGCCGATCGCTGAGATGATCCCGTCGCCGAACTCGGAGACGAACACACCCTGGGGCACCGGCACGACTCCGAGTTCAGCGCACCGTGCGACCTGCGCATCGGTGGTGATGGCGAAGTGTTCGATCCGGTGGCGCACGGTGCGCGGGAATTCCCGCTGGGCGTAGGCGAAGGAGTCCAGTGCGTGGTCCACCGCGCGGTCGCCGATCGCGTGGATCGCCACCGACCAGCCCGCCCGGTGGTAGGAGGCCACCAGGTCCGGCATCTGGGCGGGGTCGACGACCATCACCCCGGTGTTCTCCGGCTCCCCGCAGTAGCACTCGTGCACGGCGGCCGACCGGCCGATCAGCGAGCCGTCGGAGACCATTTTGACCGGGCCCAGCCGCAGCCGGTCGTCGCCGAAGCCAGTCCGGATCCCCAGGTCCAGGGTCCGCATTCCCTCGGCGTTGATCTCCAGGCCGTGCAGCACCTGGTGGAAGGGCATGAGGGTCTGGCGGGGACGCAGCACATCGGTGGCCACCGCGTCCTGGTAGATGTCGATGATCGGCGCGTTGAGGCCCAGCGCCCCGCCGAGCACCACCCCGGGTTCGGTCAGACTGGTCAGCCCGTAGGCCACCGCCTGGTCCGAGGCCCGGCCCAGGTTGGCCAGTGCCTCGGCCTTGGTCACCCGGGCGGATACGAACTGGATCGGGTCCTTCGCCGATTCCTGTAGCAGGCCCTCCGCCAGGCCGGCGGTGTCGCGGAACACGCGGCCGCCGTCGATATCGGGGAAGCCCTGGCGCTCCGGGTAGCCGGCCAGTTCGAACGCCCGGGTATTGGCCACGAGCATGTGCTTGGAGACGTGTTCGAGGATCACGGGGTGGCCGTTGGACACCCGGTCGATGGCCTCCGCGGTGGGGTGGTCGCCCAGACGGTTCTGATCGTAGCCGACCCCGCGCACCCACTGCCCGGCCGGGAGTTCGGCGGCGCGCGCGGCGACGGCGGCGTACACATCGTCCAGGCTCGTCACATTCGGGTAGCGCAGGTCGATGCTGCCCAGGTGTTCGCCGGTGCCCATGGTGTGGTGGTGGGCGTCGTGCAGGCCGGGCACCGTCACGGCCCCGCCCAGGTCGCAGGTGGTCCGGGCGCTGAACCCGGTGAGGTCGGCGGCACTGGCGCCGAGGGCCAGGATCCGGCCGCGGTCCACGGCCAGGGCACCGGCCCTGGGCGCTGCGGCATCGCCGGTGACGAAATCGCCGGTGAAGATGGCGTCGATTCTCATTTCCGTTTCTCCTTACCCCCGGGTTCCGGGCCCGAGGTCATAGGGGTCGGGTGCTTGTGGCCACCGGTGCGGCGGCCCCTTGTGCGCCGGCATTATGCCGGCTTGGGTTTGGGCCGACGGGTGACCAGTGCGTAGAGCACCAGCGCCAGCAGGGTGACGACGATACCGCCGGCGAAGATCGACCGGGTGCCCCCGGCCTGGGCCAGGCTGCCCAGCAGCAGCGGCCCGAAGCCGGTGCCCAGGTCCATCACCAGGAAGTACGTGGACACGGCCACTCCCATCCGGGCCGGGGTGGAGCGGTTGACCACAATCGTCTGGATCGCCGGCATGAGCGTTCCGAAGCCCACGCCCAGGAAGCCCCCGGCGACCAGTACCGCGGCAGGCCCCTGCCCTACCGCCAGGAGTAGCAGGCCGCCCATCGCCAGGACCAGCATGGGGTAGACGACCAGATCGTCGCCCCTGCGGTCCTGCACCCGGCCCAGCAGCAGGCGTGCGGCCAGGGTGGTGGCGGCGTAGACGACGAAGAACCAGCCGGCCATCCCCGGCATCCCCGCCTCCGTTGTATGGGTATCGAGGAAGGCCAGGACGGATGCGAAGGCGATGCCGCCGATGAACATGACCCCGGAGATCGCCACCGCGCCCGGTTCGATCACGCTGCGCAGCGACAGCCGCCATTTATCGGCCACCTCCTCGCGCGACGGGGTGCGTTCGGGGATCTTGAGGAAGATCACGAAGACGCCAGCGATGAGCGAGGAAGCTGCCGCTGCAGTGAACAGCCAGTTGTAGCCCAGTGAGTGCACCAGGGCCACCGCCACTGCGGGTCCCGCGGCCGAGGCCAGGGATCCCGCCACGCCGAAATACCCGGTGCCCTCGGCCCGGCGGGCGGGTGGGATAAGCGATTGGGCCGCGACCATGAGCACACTGTGGCTGAAGCCGTAGACGGCCCCGTGCAGGAAGCGCAGGGTGATGAGCAACCAGATCCCGCCCACGGCCTGGTGCACCAGGGCCACGCCGATCGACACTGCCAGGGTGATGAGCAGGGCCCGCTTGCGCCCTACCAGGTCGATGTACTTCCCGGCGAAGATCCGGCCCAGCACGGAACCGGTGATGAAAGCGCTCGACGCGAGCCCGGCCAGGGCCTGCCCGGTGTGGAACCGGGTCAGGGC
The DNA here is from genome assembly GCF_024580695.1 of Brevibacterium sp. 91QC2O2. Classification (NCBI taxonomy): domain Bacteria; kingdom Bacillati; phylum Actinomycetota; class Actinomycetes; order Micrococcales; family Brevibacteriaceae; genus Brevibacterium; species Brevibacterium sp. 91QC2O2. The sequence goes on from NZ_JANIJY010000030.1 coordinate 11,592, forward strand.
GTAGCCCGCCATCGAAGTGACCAGCAGGTAGAAGACCATGCACAGGAAGAGGTTGACGAAGATGGCGAGGACGAAGTTCCCGGTCCACAGACGGTGCGGTTTCACAGATATCCGGTTTCAACAGGGGAAGGATGGTTGATTGTGATCTGTTACATATTCATACCATAACTTGAGAAAACATTCACACAACAGATGCGTTAAGAATCCCCTGGTCAGCGGCCATATGTACCGATTCGAACCCGTCCTGAAAATCTGTTGACTCCGTGTTTCGCATCACATAGCGTTATTGCGCAACAGCCCACCGCAGTCTTCCACCGACACCCTCAAGGATGCCCATGGATTCCAAGCGCCCCACGATCCGCGACGTCGCAGCCGCGGCCGGAGTCGCGGGCTCCACCGTGTCGCGCTACCTCAACGGCACCCTCGACCTCAAGCTGGAGACCGCCGGCCGGATCGACGCCGCGGTAACCGCCACCGGTTACCAACGACCGGCGGGCCCTGCGAACCCGGCAGCGCCCACCGCGGACGCCGCACCCACGATGTCGGCCGAGCCCACAGCACCCACCGGACGTGAGCCGCAGCACTCCTCCCCCGTCCTCGGCCTCATCGTCCCCGAGGCCCTCAACCAGTACTTCGCCCAACTGGTCCACGAACTCTCCCAGGCCGCCCATCGGGCCGGCTGCGAACTCATCGTCAGCATCGCCTTCGACCAGCCGGCACGCCAGGAGGCCCTGGTGGACCTCTTCGCAGGGCTCGACCTGGCAGGGCTGTTCTACATCGGCACCCACCATGCGAACCCTGCGCTCACCCGCGCCCTGGCGGCAGGCCTTCCCGTGGTCGTGCTCGATGACGAGCAGGCAGGGTTGACCCGGGGCGCGCAGACTCCCGCCACCGACCTGGTCGTCCACGACGACTATGCCGGCGCATTCCAAGCCACCAGCCACCTGCTGCGCCTGGGCCACCGCAGGATTGCCTGCGTCATCGGACCGGACTCCCTGAACTCCCAGTCCGAGCGCTTGCGCGGATACTCCGAGGCTCTGCTGACCGCCGGCGTCGACCCACATACACAGCTGATCGTCCGGGGCCCGTTCACACAGAACTTCGGGGCCTCGGCCCTGCCACACATTCTGGCCCACGCACCCACCCCCACCGCGGTTTTCGTCACCAGCGACATCATCGCTCTGGGACTGCTCGACGTGGCCCGATCCATGTCGGTCGATGTCCCAGGGCAGCTGTCGGTGGTGGGCTTCGACGACGCCCCGCTCTCACGTCATCTGCAGCCACCGCTGAGCTCTGTGCATGTGAGCCTGCGGGAGATGGCCAGGACCGCACTCGACCTCATGACCGCACGCCTGACCGAACCGAAGACCCCGCCGACGCGCGTCGTCGTCCCCGTCACCCTGGCCACCCGTGCCTCGAGTGCGGCATTCGCAGAACCCATCACCGACCCGAAGGGGCAACCGTGAGCATCAGAGTGTTCAAACCACGGCCGGACGGCCACCGACCCCGGCGCCGCACCCGCCGTCTGGCAGCCGCTCTGGCAGCCGGAACCTCGGCCCTGGCGCTGGTGCTGACCGGCTGTTCACTGGGCGCGGCGCCCGAGGGGGATACGGTCAGGGCCAGGTTCTCCGCCGACCCGACCACCTTCGACCCCGCTCTGCTGACCGCCGGCGACGACTACTACGCCGCGCGCATGCTTTACGACACGCTGCTGCGCTACGACGACAAGGGCAAGATCGTCGGCGGACTGGCCCAGGACTGGAAGATCGGTTCGAAGGGCGGCACCGTCACCCTTCGCGATGGCGCCACTTGTTCCGATGGCACGCCCATCGACGCGGACGTGGTCGTGAAATCCCTGCAGCGCTTCGTCGACCCGGCAACCAAATCGGCCATGAAGTCACTGTCCTTCGGATCCGGCGACGTCACGGTGTCGAAGAAGGACGCGAAAACCGTCGACATCAAGGTCAGCGAACCCTTCGGCGAAATCGAACCGGGCCTGACCGTGATCGGCTCCGGCATCGTGTGCCCGGCCGGCCTGGCCGATCTCAAGGGCCTCAAGGCCGGAACGGTGGATGGCGCCTTCTCCGGTCCCTACTCAGTGACCGAGGCCAAACCCGGTATCAACTACCGGTTCAAGCTCAACGCGGACTACGCCGCCTGGCCGAAGTTCGCAGCGGACCTGCCCGGGCGCGTGCCCGGCACCTTGGACTTCTCCGTGGGCGCGGACACCTCGACGAACGCCAATGAGATCCTGGGCGGGTCGCTGGATCTGGGTGTCATCAGCCCCACCGACACGGATCGGTTCCAGAACGTAGCGACCATCATCATCGGCGAACAGTACGTGGTGTTCAACCAGGCCGACACCAGTCCGTTCAAAGACGAGAAACTGCGCAAGGCCGTGGGCCAGGTGCTGTTGAACAAGAACTACAACCAGATTGCCTACGCGGGCAAGAGCGACGATCAGCTGACAGTGGGCGATAAGAACATGCAGTGCGCCAATACCGACGCCTCGCTGCTGCAACAGTACGATCCGCAAGCCGTCAAGGACTCTGGAGTGCTCAAAGGCGTGAAGATGAAGTACGCGGCCTCGAACTCGTTTGGGCCCGGCGGCATCGGTGCGGAGTACATCTACCAGGAGCTGGAAAACGCCGGCGCCGACGTGGACTACGCCCTGACAGACAACGCCACGTGGGCCTCCCTGGTACTGGGACCGGAATCGGACACATGGGACATCACCCTGTTCGGCACCGTCAACCAGACCGTCACGCTGTGGACCTCGGTCAGCCGGCTGATGGGCGTGCCGATCGAGGACGGCGGCCGATCGATGACACGGGCGAAGAACCCCGAGGGCGAGAAACTCGTCACCGAGGTCATGACCTCCGACGACGCCGAATCCAAGTGCCAGGCGTATCAGAAGCTCCAGGCGAACTTCCTGGGCCGCGCCGATGTGGTCCCGCTGTCCGGCTCGGCGACCTTCTACGCATCGCGGGCCGGAGTGGAGTACCTGACGCCGAACAACCGCCAGGACTTCACGACCATCCGCATCACCGACTGATCCATCGACGAAGCGCAAGGTTGACCACCATGAAAACAGACACCCTTCAAGCCGACAGCCGGCTGTTCTCCGTCATCCCACCCTCTCTCATACCCAGTTGGTCGACGACCCCGTGGGCCAGATTCGCCTTCCGCAAGGTCGGCACTCTGCTGTTGTCCTTCATCATCCTGATCTTCGTCACCTTCCTCATCGTCCAGCTGATTCCGGGTGATCCGGCGCGGCTGGCGGCGGGCCTGGAAGCCGATCAGGCCCAGGTCGAACAGGTCAGACGGGACCTGGGCCTCGACGCACCCTGGTGGGTGCAGTTCGGCCACTACGTGCAGAACATCTTCAACGGCTCCCTGGGCTACTCCTACCGGATCGGAACCGTGGGCACGCAGATCCTGCTACGCGCGCCCTACACGCTGATCGTCGCCTTCTCCGCGATCGTCATCACGATGCTCGTGGCGATCCTGGCCGGTATCGGCGTGGCCGTGCTGACCAGGGCCGGACGCCGCCGCTGGCTGGACGTGGCGTTCAGCTGGGTCACCGCCTTCATCGATGCGATCCCGGTCTATGTCCGCGGCACCGTGCTCATCATCGTCTTCGCACTGAGCCTGAGTGTCCTGCCGGCAGGCGGGGCCCAGAGCGCGTCCTCGTTCGTCCTACCGATCATCGCCCTGTCGATCGGCCCGGTCTGCTCGCTGTCGCGGGTGGTCCGCCGCGAGGCCGAAAGCGCCTTCGAATCCGACTTCATCCGCACCGCCGAGGGCTGGCGCCTGTCGCGCAACCGCATCAACTTCAAGTATCTGCTGCCCAATGTGGCGACCTCGGCACTGACCATGTCCGGCCTCATGCTCTCGGGCATGATCGGCGGGGCGCTGATCATGGAGCAGGTGTTCTCCTGGCCGGGTCTGGGCACCAGCGTCGTCAACGCCATCATCAACCGCGACTACCCGGTGGTCCAGGGCACCATTCTGGTCCTCGGCATGGTCGCGGTGATCATCAACATCATCATCGACATGGTGCTCGCACTGATCGATCCGCGCACTCTGACCCCCGGGAGCAACTCATGAGCCAGTCCATCTCCCCCGTCCCGGCCAAGGCGCCCGCAGCCCCGGACGGTCCCACGCCCGCACCGGGCAGGGCCACCGGCGCGCGCCGCCGCGGCAACGCCGTCTTCTACGCCGGCGGCATCATTCTGCTGGTCTTCATCGTGCTGGCCATCATCGGCCCCATGATCTTCCGCGGGCCGGCCACCACGATCGATGCGCTCAACACGCGCAGCGGAGCCGGTGGCGACCATCCCTTCGGCACGGACGGGTTCGGCCGCGATATCTTCGCCCGCGTCATGGTCGCGGCCCGCCTGACCCTGCTGTTGACCTTCGGCGCCAGCCTCATGGCACTCATCATCGGCACGCTGATCGGCGTATTGGTGTGGCTGGTGGGCTCCAAACTGCGCGCGGTGATCTTCCAGATCAACGCCGTGGCTGTGGCCTTCCCGTCGATGATCCTGGCGCTCATCGTCGCCGCCATCATGGGTCCGGGCTCGCTGTCGGCCATGGTCGCCGTCGGCATCGCCGGGATCCCGGCCTACATCCGCCTGACCGCGAACCTCTCGGCCAAGGTCGTCGGCGAGGACTTCGTGAACATGGCCGACCTGCAGGGTGTCAGCCGGCTGCGCATGGCGGTGCGCCACATCCTGCCGAACATCGCGATCCCGCTGTCCGTGGCCGCGGCGAACTCCACCGCGTTCACCCTGGTCGAACTCTCCGGCCTGTCCTTCATCGGCCTGGGAGTGCAGGCGCCGGACTACGACTTCGGCCGGATGCTCTCCGACGGCCTGGGCGAGATGTCCGGCCAGCCCTGGGGCGTGCTGGGTCCTGCCATCGCGATCACCCTGTTGGGCCTGGGCATCATGCTCTTCGGCGATGGTCTGGCCGCCATGATCGATCCACGCGTGGCCGCCCGCTTGGCCGCCGCCAAGGCCGCCGGCCGGGCCCGCCGCCTGGGCGCGGCCTCGACCGGTGCCAAGGCCTCTGCCGCCGGGGCACAGGCCGACGGATCCGAGCCGGCGGGAGTCACGGTCCGCGACCTGACCGTGGCCAAACCCGAGGCCGACGGCACCACGACCCCGCTGGTCGACGGGGTGTCGTTCAACATCGCGCCAGGCGAGATCCTGGGCATCGTGGGCGAGTCCGGATCCGGTAAGTCGCTGACCGCGATGACCCTGGCGGGGCTGCCGGCCTCCGGCCTGACGGTGCGCGCCGAGACCCTGCGAGTGGGACGGATGGACATGCTGGGGGATAACTCCTCTGCCGAACTGGCAGGTGCCGTCAGCCTCGTCTACCAGGATCCGATGAGCACCTTCAGCCCTTCCCTGAAGATGGGCACGCAGCTGACGGATGTGTTCTGCCGCCACCTTGGCTGGAACAGGGCGAAGGCCCACTCCGAACTGGTCAAGGCGCTGCAGGCGCTGAGCACCCCGGACCCGGAGCGGATCCTCAGCCTGTATCCGCACCAGCTCTCCGGCGGACTGCTGCAGCGCTGTTTGATTGCCCAGGCCGTGCTGCTCAACCCGCGGTTGCTCATCGCCGATGAGCCGACCACGGCGCTCGACGTGTCCGTACAGGCCGAGGTGCTGCGCCGGATCTACCAGTTCCGGCGCGACTCCGGGGCCTCCGTGCTCTTCATCTCCCACGATCTTGGCGTCGTCGAAGCGCTGTGCGACCGCGTCCTGGTGATGTACAAGGGGCAGGTCGTCGAGGAGTTGGCACCCGAGCAGATCAGGACCAGGCGGGTGGAGCACCCGTACACGCAGCAGCTGCTCGACGCCGCCCTGTACCTGACCGAGGTGGACGGTGCAGACGGGCAAGCGAGCACTCCGGCCGACGGACCGGTCCAGCAGCGGGAAGGGAACAGGTGAACGCCATGACGGAGAACATCCTGGAAATCCACGAGGTGACCAAGCGATTCGGCCACGGCATCTTCGCCAAAACCGTGCTCGACAGGGTCTCCCTGCGCATCCCCCGCGGCACCGCGGTGGGACTGGTGGGCGAATCCGGCTCCGGCAAGTCCACGATCGGCAAGATCGCCTGCGGCGTCTACGGCTTCGACGGCGGTTCGGTGCAATTGGCGGGGCAGACCTTCGAGAAGGGCGATCCGTATAAGAAGGCCGCCCGCGGGACGATCGCCTACATCCCGCAGAATCCCTTCTCCTCGTTCAATCCGCGCCGGACCGTGGGACAGTCCCTGGTCGAGGCCCTGGACCCGCGAGCGCCCCGGCCGGGTTCGCGCCGCGCCGAGCTGGTCCGGTGGCTGGATCGGGTGGCCCTGCCGGCTGACAGTCTGGAGCGCTATCCGCACGAGTTCTCCGGCGGGCAGCGGCAGCGCCTGGCGGTGGCCCGCGGGCTCCTGCGCGATCCCGAGTTGGTGGTCGCCGATGAGATCACCTCGGCCCTCGACGTGTCCGTGCAGGCCCAGGTGCTCCAGCTGCTGGACGAGCTGCGGGCCGAGCGCGATTTCTCCCTCCTGTTCATCTCCCACAATCTGGCGGTGATCCAGAACGTCTGCGATGAGGTTCTGGTGATGAAGGGTGGGGCGATCGTCGAGTCGGGACCGACCGACCGCATTCTGTCCACCCCGGAGAACCCCTATACTCGGCACCTTCTGGACTCGATCCCGGGCTCGCCCGGGTTCAGCCTGGAATCCGCCTGAAGCCGGATGCCCATGCGGGGAACGCCGCCTAGACATCCGACCACGACCACACAGACACGACAGCAAAGGAGCACCCATGACTGACCCCGCTTTCGACTACTCCGCCTATGGCCCCGGCGCGGGCCCGGACTCGGGAACCGACGCCGCGGTACCCGCGGCTCCGGCCGTCCAGGTCTTCGCCAATGCCCGCGTGTTCACCGGCGAGGGGTTCTCCGCACCCCAGGACGTCATCGTCGACCACGGCAGGGTGGCGGGCTTCGCCCCTGCCGGCCAGGGAGCCCGCGACGCCGCAGCGGCCGCCACCGCCGGAGCCGAACTGGCCCAGACGATCGACGTGGGCGGGGCCCATTTGCTGCCCGGGTTCACCGAATCCCACGGCCATCCCGTGGGCTGGGGCCTGAACAAGCTGACCCTGGACCTGCGCCCGGGCTCCGTGGGCAGCATCGCCGATGTCCTCGCCCTGGTGGCCGAGGCCGTGGCCGCCCGGGCGGCCGGGACGGGTGCCGGTGACGATGGGGCCGGCGCCGGGAAGTGGATCGTGGGCACCGGCTGGGATGAGACCTACTTCGCCGAGGCCCGGATGCCGACCCGCGCGGACCTGGACTCGGTGGCCCCGGATGTCCCCGTCTACATCGAGCGGACCTGCGGGCACATGGCGGTGGTGAACTCGGCGGCCCTGGCGGCCTCGGGCATCGACGATGACACGGCCGATCCGGACGGCGGCAAGCTGGTCCGCGATCCCGCAGGACACCTGACCGGACTGGTGCAGGAGGATGCGAAGGGCCTGCTGGCACTGCCGGCGGACACCGTGGCGGATATGGAGCACGGTTTCGCACTGGCGCAGCAGGATTTCAACGCCTGGGGCGTGACCACGGTCAACGACTGCCTGGCGAACCCGGACACCATGCGCCTCTACCAGCGCTTCCACGACGCCGGCCGGCTGAGCGTGCGGATGCGACCGTGGCTCTACGCGATTCCCCTGTCGGGCAATGTCGGGATGATGGACGCCGCTATCGGTGCCGGTGTGCAGTCAGGGTTCGGCGATGACATGCTGCGCATCCAGGGCGTGAAGTTCCAGCTCGACGGCTCGCTGGGCGGCAAGACCGCTGCCACCTGCACCCCGTACGAGCACACTCACGACACCGGCATCCTGACCCACCCGACCAGCAGGCTGACCGAGGCGTTCGGACGTGCGGCCCGTGGGGGCCTGCGGATGGCGATCCACGCGATCGGCGATGCGGCGATCGGCCAGGCGCTCGAGGCCCTGGAGGCGTCGGGCGAACTCGACTGGGTCAAGGCCAACCGGGTGCGCATCGAGCACTGTTCCCTGCCCACCGATGCACAGCTGGACACCATGGTCGACTGGGGGCTGATCGCCTCGTCGTCGATCAGCTTCGTCTACCACCTGGGCGATTCCTATCCCGAGGCGATCGGCCAGGACCGCCTCAACCGCCTACTGCCACACCGCACCTATATCGACCGCGGGATCGTGGCGCCGGGCAATTCGGACCTGCCGGTGACCAATGGCAATCCGTGGGAGGGCGTCTACGGCGCGGTCACCCGCACCACCCGGTCCGGGCGCGTGCTCGACGAGGTCCAGAACATCACCCTGGCCGAGGCCCTGGCCATGTACACGAGCAATGCCGCCTACGGGAACTTCGAGGAGGACCGTGCCGGGGCGGTGGCCCCGGGCAGGTTCGCGGACTTCCAGATCCTGCAGGACAATCCCTTCGACCTGGCCCCCGAGGCCTGGCTGGACCTGGCGCCCTCGCACGTCTTCCTCGGCGGTCGCCAGGTGCTGTAGCGGGCGCCTGCGGCGCGCCGGCTCATCCACGCAACCGGCTCATCCACATAAACACCATCTGAGCGCGGGAACTACCTACTACAGTAGGTAGTTCCCGCGCTCAGATGGTGTCTGCGCGAGATCCATCCGGCGGAGCCCTATACAGTTGGGCCGCCAGTCGCGTACACGATCTGCCCCGTAACGTAGTCCGCGTCCGAGCTGATAAGGAACGCCGCGATGTTTGCTATATCCTCGGGCTGCGCCACTCGACGGAGGGCAATCTGTGATTCAGCCTGTTTCTTCATGTCCTCGAACGGTACGCCTATCCGCTCCGCTGTTTGACGGGTCATGGCAGTCTCGACGAACCCTGGAGCAATAGCATTGGCGGTAATTCCATATCGGCCCAATTCCAAGGAAAGCGTTCGCGTGAATCCCTGGATACCCGCCTTGGCGGCGCTATAGTTAACCTGCCCCCGATTCCCCAGCGCCGCAATAGACGATAGGTTCACTATCCGCCCGTTTTGGGCCTCAACCATGAATCCCTGGACTGCATGAGTAAGCATAAATGGCGCCCGAAGATGGATGTCCATGACTTCATCCCAGTCATTCAAGTCCATCTTGAACAGAAGGTTGTCACGAATGTATCCAGCATCATTGACCAATACTGTTGGCTTGCCGAGCGTCGTTACAGTAGATTCCACCACGGCCTCGACCGCGGACTCCTGGCGGACATCTGCAGTGATCGCATGGACTGGTCCAAACCCAGAAAGCCGCGCAGCGGTGCCCTCGAGAGTTTTTCCGTCGATGTCGACTGCCGCCACCGCGAGGCCCTCACGCAGCAGCCGCTCCGCGACGGCAGCGCCAATTCCTTGCGCAGCACCTGTAACGATTGCGACACGCCGATCCTGCTTCAATGTTTCATTCGACATTTTAGTTACCCCTTTACCAATACATGATTGAATACCAATATACTTGTATTCTTTCGACTACATTTCCGGCCACTTGGTAAGCCCTGCTGGCTCACTTAAGTCATGTGCTTTTGCTATCTGAGTTTCCGAAAGTCCAAGCCCTCTCAACACCGGAACCGTTCGATCCGTCCTGTCGGTTCTGCCTCTCCGAATGTCGCGCGTCGCGATGTCAATGGGTGGTCCCTCTATTCCCCATCCCGTCCCGTGCCGAGCAGCAAGCTGCGGATCCGCGTCCAGTTCATCGGGCGTCAGCACGGGGGACACACATGCGTCGACGGTCGCGAACTCTGCAGCCCAGTCGTCGCGCGAACGGGTTTTGAACTTCACCGCTAGGGCTTCTTCGATGGCCGGCCATTGCGATCGTGGGTATTGTGCCGGGACCTCGCCCAGGCCCAGGGTATTCCACAATCTAGCGAAGAACTGCGGCTCAAGCGCTCCAACGGCGACGAGCCGATCATCGGCTGTTTCATAGCAACGATAGAAGGGAGCTTCCCCTCCGATAACGCTCCGGCCCCGTTCTGGCGCTGCAGAGGTCTTCCACGTCGCATAATTCATCGGCATGAGTGCACGAACCCCGTCCACCATCGCCACATCCAGATATTGACCTTTCCCTGTGTCGTCCCGGTCAACGAGTGCAGCACAGATTCGAAAGGCCGCAACGAGGGAGCCCCCTGCGAAGTCCGCTACCAGGTTCAACGGAACAGTGGGGAATCCCTCGGTGGGCCCGAGCATTGCCAATACGCCGGTCTGTGCAAGATAATTGATATCGTGCCCAGCAGCTTGTGCCATCGGGCCCTCCTGCCCATAGCCCGTGATCGAGCAGTATACGAGGGCCGGATTGAGCGCGGACAGACGCGGGTATCCGGCCCCAAGGCGTTCGGCTACCCCGGGCCGGAAACTCTCAACGAAGACATCTGCCGTACTGACCAGACGGTCCAATGCCGCCCGTCCGTTTCCATCTTTCAAATTGAGCGAGATAAAGGTCTTGCCCCGCGATGCCTCCTCGATGGGTGTACCTGCTCGCCCACCCCCAATGGACACGACTTCGGCACCCAGATCCGCGAGCAACTGCGTAGCCACCGGCCCCGGTGCCAACCGGGACATATCGACAACCTTCACACCTGACAACGGCCCCGTCATAGTTTCCCGCTCCTTGCGTCACGGGATAGAGCACGTTTGTCTGTCTTCGCAGTTGCAGAAAGTGGCATCTGATCTAGGAAAGTGATACATCGGGGATGGGCGTATGCCGGTCCCTCTGCGAAGAAGTACTCCCGAAGTTCCTCCTCAGTTGTCTTCGCTCCGGTTTCCAGTACAACGAATGCAACAGGAACCTGGCCCTTCACCTCATGGGGAGAGGGAACCACCGCTACGTCCCTAACGGCAGCGTGCCGAGCCAGAATGGCTTCGACCTCAGCGGGGTATACCTTCTCTCCCCCCACGTTTATTCGATCGTCTGCACGTCCACGAAAGTACAGCCACCCATCGTCATCCTGGTATGCAAGATCACCCGTGGCGAACCAACCGCCGGGTTTGATCCGGCGAGCATTCTCCTCCGGACGTCCCAGATAACCCGGGGTGACACAATACGCGTTCCTACACCACAGCTCTCCGGTCCCCCCGGGCGGGATATCCTCTTCGTCAGAACCTACTATTCTCACTTCAAAACCTGGCAACGGACGCCCAATGCTACCTGCACGGCGCGGGCCGATCAGCGGATTCATCGACAAGCACGGTCCACATTCCGTCAGACCGTACCCCTCAACGAAGGTCGCATTGGGAAATACTCCGCTCAGCTGCGCACTAAGGCTAGGCGGCAGGGGAGCCGACCCACACGCGATGACACGCAGCGATCGGTAGTTCTGATCGGACAGATTGTCGGCTTCCGCGAGCATCATTTTGAACATCGCAGGCACGCCAATCGAATATGTAATGTGTTGTTCAGAAATCGTTCTCAGAACCATTTGTGGTTCAAAACCGGGCAACACCGTCACAGTGCCGCCAGTCAACAGAACCGGCAGGAGGCCGCACGCAGCCGCGTTCATATGAAACAGAGGGGCCGCCAAAACTACTCTGTCGCTCGGATTGAGATAGAGATTCTGACCGATCAGCTGTGAATCTCTCAGTAACATCCGGCCCGGAATCTGCACGCCCTTGGGGCGTCCGGTCGTACCCGAGGTGAATGCCAGCCAGGCCAACTCATCAGGGTCCACTAAAACGTCGGGAGACGCCGGTGACACGTTCGATAGCCAGCCTTCGTAATCGACCAGTCCGTGTGCCTCACCGTCGACGGCCACACTGAGCATGAGCGGGTTATGCTGTGCCAGTTTTGACACAATTTCTCCCGCCGCGGCACTGCCCAGTACCGCCAGTGCACCGCTGTCCTCAAGTTGTTCCTGGTGCGTCTGAACCGCCAATTTAGGGTTGACCGGCACTGCCACGAATCCACCGCGGATCGCACCCAATGCAGTCTCAACAAATCGCAAGTCGTTTTCCCACAAGATGAGCACACGGTCGCCGCGACGCAGCCCTGCAGCGGAAAGACCTTGCGCGACCCTGTTGATTCGGCGGTCTAGTTGTTTATAGGTAAGTCGCATTCCTGCTTGTACCAGTGCAGGCTTATCCGGGAAGAAGCACAATCCATAATCGGTGGCTCGACCTAAATTCTGCGTAAATAGGAAATCAGACATCATTGTCCTCAATCGTTGTCTTCAGATTTGAAAGCGGCGGCCTCTAGGCGCGCGTTACCACCAACGAGGCGTTCTGGCCCCCGAACCCGAATGCATTCACCTGGAAGGCGTCCCCGGTCACAGCAGAAGGAGAGCCTAACGGCACCCGAAAACTCACCTCGGGTTCGAGCTCGGTGGTATTCGCCGTCGGCGCCAGAGTACCAGAATCCATGGTGTGCAAGCCGGCGATCACACCCATAACGCCCGCCGCGCCCGCTGTATGCCCGAGCGTTCCCTTGAGCGAAGTTACGGCGACCTCTGGCGGGAAAAGTTCGTTGATCGCAATGATTTCGGAAATGTCTCCCACCGGAGTTCCGGTCCCGTGGGCGACCACCGCCCCGATATCGGAAGGCGCTATTTCAGCGTCAATCTGCGCTGCTCGGATCGTTTCGACTTCCCACTTCCCCGACGGATCGGGGGAGGAAGGATGGTATCCATCTGACAGTGAGGCATAGCCGCGCACAATTCCATGTACACGGGCACCTCGCTTCTCAGCGTGCGCCAGGTTCTCCAGAACAATGACTCCGGCACCATCTCCCGGGATGACTCCCCTCCGATGGACGTCAAAGGGCATGCAGATCTTCGTCGGGTCTGCAACGTCAGTCGGGGACATCCCATACTGCGCCGCCGCCATCCCACTGATCTTGGCCTGCCCATTGTCCGTGCCACCGACGATTGCGGTATCCGCAAGCCCCGCTTCAATCATGCGTGCCGCGATTCCAATAGCGTCGAGGGATGACGCACATGCCGTCGACACCGTAAGCAACGGACCATGGAGGCGCCACCGCAGGGCGGTTTGGCCAGCGGCCATATTGGGCCACGCCATGAGCTGAACTTTCCTTGGTACCGCAGCAAAGCCACCCTCTCGATAAGCAGCGTCTGCGTCGTAGAGCGTTTGCGCCCCGGCCATTGAGGTGCCCATCACCACAGCTGTGCGCAACGGGTCAGGCTCGTCGATGCCCGCATCGGCCAGTGCGTTGGTAGCAGCTGCCACTGCATATTGGGCGAAGCGGTCTGTTCCGCGCGCAGTCCTCTCATCAAGCCAGTTGGACGGATCGAACTCGCGGACCGGTGCATAGAACAGATTGCCTCCCGCTTCGTCAGCCCACGGTGCATGTACCGCTGTCGACTTCCCTCGGTCCAGGCCGGCGTTGAACTCGCCGATCGTGTTTCCCAGGCTGGAGATGACCCCCCGTCCCGTGATAGCAACTTGCAGCATCTGGTCCTCCCTCATCGCAGAACTCCTGCGCCAGCTCGGCGCCCGTCTAAAACATTAGTTCAGAACTGACGTCGATGTCAATATCATTTTTTGTGCCAGAAGAGAGCCGCCAAGGGTATTCGAAAGCCCGAGCCGCCATCAGCCCATCAAACCGCGCCTCACTCTTCGGCGAGCCCGATTCCCCTACACCAGATGTTCGTAACGGTGTCGACGGCAGCGTCTACGTCGACGTCGTCTGCGGCATCGCGAAACAACCGAATGGAGGAGTGCATCACCATGGCGTTCAAGGCCCTGGCGGCATAGTAGGGTTGGATATCAGCAGCGACTTTACCCTGGCGCTTGAGCCGCGCCAGAGACTTCTCGGTACGTTCGATATTGGCCTCCGTGAGCGCTTCCAGCTTTTCACTCAGCACCTTGTTCACCGCGGCAGCCTCCAACCAGGCCGCCAGTAGCCGCGTATGTCGCGCATAGCCTTCTATGTAGGCTCGGTTCGAGCTCTCTACGGCTTCTCGCACCGTAGCATGTGGAGCAGACGAGACGTTTGCCGCACCGGCGATTTCCCGTTCCTGCGCCTCGATGACGGCGGCGAACGCCGCTTCTTTCGAATCAAAGTATGTGTAGAACGTACCGTACGCAGCATTTGCATCTTTCACGATGTCCGATACCTGCGAACTGACGAATCCGTCACGTTCGAATATCTTCTGCGCAGACGAAATGATTCGAGTCCGGGTTTCCCGACCCTTGGCGCTCAGCTCATCGAGCGTCTTCGGCATCCCACATCATCCCTCTCGATCATCCCTCTCGGTTACAGTGTGCACCTCGACTTCATGGTACCCGTCGATTATTGACATCATGTACAGTTATGCCATCGGCAAGGAAGCCGACCAATCGCTGAAGGATGGTGTAGCACATGAGTGCTCTGAGTTCGCACGAAAACGATCCAACTGGGCAGGCGATGCGCGCTCATCCCCCGTTGCACGACATCACTATCGAAGACCGTACCCCTGCCACTAGAGTCATCACGATCCAGCGGCCACATGTGAGGAACGCATACCGTTCGCGCACTGCCCAAGAACTGGCTGAAGCCATCACAGAGTTCGGGATCAATGAAAGTCTCCGGTCGCTCATCATTACCGGCGGCGACACGGCCTTCTGTGCGGGAGGCGATCTCAAGTCAGCTGAGGAATACAGCACAGGACACAACGACCAACTTGGACACGCAACCGTCGTGCGCAACGGTATGCACGGCGCGATCCGCGCTCTGCAAGCCTGCGATAAGCCGACCATTGCACAGATTTCGGGGGCCTGCACCGCCGGCGGATTAGCACTTGCGTTAGCCTGCGACTTGAGAATCGCAGACACTACTGCCACCTTTGGCGATCCAGCCAGTAAAGTCGGGTTGCTACCAGACGAAGGCGGCGCCTGGTTATTTTCCCGCGTCATGGGCGCCGACCAGGCCCTTTTGATGATGCTCACCGGTATCACTTATTCCGCGACCGAGGCGGCCAATAGAGGCTTGGTCACCTCAGTCGTCGAGCCGAATGAACTGCAAAGCACTGTCTTTGCACTCTGCGAGAGTATCGCCTCAACAGCGCCCATAACCACGCGCCTCCTGACTCGACTAGTACACAGCGCCACCGATCAGACGCTCGATCAAGCGCTTCAGACGGCCGAGCTCGCCTGCCAAATTGCCAACAATACGCGGGATGCAGATGAAGGGCTTGCCGCGTTCAAACAACACCGAGTCCCAGAGTATGAAGGCAAATAAGGAAGGAAACACATGTCAGAAATCATCGTCGAGCGCTCCGAAAAATCCGCGCGCATCGTTCTCAACCGACCAGATGCCATGAATACGATGAGCAATGCGCTTCTCGACCAACTCACCATTGCCCTTGAAGACCTCAACGACTCCGGCGTCGACATCATCACGATCACCGGCAGCGGCAAGGCATTCTGTGCGGGTGGAGACCTCACAGAAACTCACGATCGTTCTCACCCAAACCGAGCTATCGACAACCTGCGCTACCATACACGTGCCGCGGAGCTGCTGCGTGAAGGTCCCGCCATTACCATCGCGATAGTCAACGGTGCGGCTGCAGGCGCGGGGTTTGCACTCGCCGCAGCCTGCGACCTCCGCCTGGTTCACGAAAAGGCAGTGTTTCGTTCGGCGTTCCTCACCGCTGGGATGAGTGGGGACTTCGGTCTTAGCTGGTCACTGACCCGGCTTATCGGCGCCGCGCGAGCAGCTGAACTCCTATACCTCAATGAGAAGGTCTCAGCGGTTCGCGCCTACGAACTCGGACTGGCCACTAAAGTGCTGTCGTCCGAGCACTTCGAAGCGGAAGTCGCAGCAATCGTTACGACACTCGAAGACGCACCTCCATTGGCACTGGCCGGGATCAAGGCCAATCTCAATGACGCCCACAATCTCCAGTTCGCCGAGGCAATGCGGCATGAGGCCCCACGGCACATCGCCACCGGTTTCAGCGCCGATGCCGTCGAAGCAGGAGATGCCTTCTTAAACAAGCGCCGGCCCGTATTTTCCGGGAAATAGCTGCGGACAGAAGCCAGTCCTTCGAGAAGATGGAGTGGCTTCGCAGATGAGAAAAGCACGCGTAGGAGACATGTGCCTTCCACGCCGCTGGGGCCGCGCGGCGGTCACCCAACGTGTGATAGAAAAAAGAACAAAATTTATTCCCGCCATACAGACGAGAGCAAAGTTGCAATCGAGAGGGACGGAACCGTGAGCCAACCCGAGACCGCCACCGCAGTGCAACACAAGCAGACATTCAACAAATCTAGCCGAAATACGTGGCGGAATGACCGCACTCGTGTCCTCTGACGAGAGACTGACGTATGCCGAGTTTGAGGCCCTGACGAATCGCGTTGCACGTCTTTTCGCATCCATGGGAGTTGGACGAGGCGACTTCGTTCTCATCGCGTCATCGAAACCGTTGAAGTATCCAGTGGCTACCATCGCCGCACTTAAGATCGGAGCGGTTCCGATGCCGGTTTCCAGCATATTCGTACAGCGTGAGATCGACGCCCTGATCGATCTTGCCGCACCTGCTCTTGTGTTCGACGACACCGACAGATCCGTGTCCGTGAACCGGCTGAGATCCTTCGACGGGACCGCTGATCTGCCCGATAACCCACTCGTCTCCGTGTCCGCACCTGCTCTCAAAGCGCCTACATCAGGAGGTTCAACTGGAAACCCCAAGGTAATAGCTTCAGGCAGCCCTGGTATGCCGGCTAGCTTCCAAGGCCTGATCGAACTCTCCCGGCTTCCTACAAGTGGGGCCTGTCTTATGACCGCACCGCTGTACCACAACGTTCCCTTCACCGCTGTCTCAGGAAGCCTGGTTTCCGGACTGCAGGCCGTACTCATGGATCGTTTCGATGCGGAAGGAGCCTTGCCCCTTGATCAACTCGGAGCACGTTGCATGGGCCTATATGGTACTGACCATGATGCAGCGCATCTGGAAACTTCCCGAAGAAACACAATCGGCATACGACGTGTCCAGCCTGCGAAAGCTCGTCCATCTTGCCGCGCCATGCCCGCCATGGCTCAAACATGCCTTCATCGATTGGCTGGGGGTCGACGCCATCTATGAAATATTCGCAGCAACCGAGCAGCAGGCGGCGAATGGCTCAGTCACCCGGGCTCCGTAGGACGTCCGGTCAGTGGGGCCTTCAGCATACGCGACCCCGCCGGTAACGAACTCTCCACTGGACTTGTCGGTGAGATATGGATGAGGCGCGATGCCGATGCCTCGGCGCTGTCGCCGAAGTCGACGATGACGGGTGGGAAACCGTAGGAGACATGGGATGGCAGGATGAGGACGGATACATTTATCCCAGCGGCCGGCGATCGGACATGATGATCGTCGGCGGCGTGAATGTGTTCCCAGCAGAGATTGAGTCCGTAAGCAATCTGCACCCTCAAGTCATATCTTCCTGCTGCGTCGGTCTTGACGATGCGGAATCAGGAAAGGTCCCCATCCTGGCGGTGCAGACGAAAGATGGGGGAATACCGGAGGGGTTCGAGCAGCTCCTGGCAGATGGACTGTCCAAAAACAAACGACCTCACCAGCTCATCGCCGCTCAAGCCTCGCTATACGATCCAGCAGGCAAGACCCGACGCAGCGATATACGCTCAACGTACTTCTCCGGTTGACCGCCTCAAGCTGCTGTAGTCGAAAGTCCTTCCACCACAGTTCCGGCGACTCCGACCTGACTTCCACAACGTTAGTTACCCTGGCGGGGTGACGGCGTCGCGGATATAGGCGGCAGCCTCGGTGATGGGGTCGGCCGCGGCGATCGTGTGCCCGGCGATCGTCACACTAGTCTCGACGATCGGCTTGAGCGTGGTGATGATGCGCTTCTTCGACCAGCCAGTGGCCGCGTAGAGGTAGCGCTCGACGGCCAGCGCGGTGAACACGATCGTCAGGTGCGCCTCGATTGCGTCACGCGTGTGGTGGAAGATCGGCCGGGCCCGCAGATCGGTCTTGGACATGCGGAACGACTGCTCGACGTGCCACAGCTCGTGATAATTCCCGATCACCTCGCCTGCCGTCATGAGGCTGGCGGGCAGGTTCGTCAGGTAGCCCTTCCAGCCGGCCAGGCTCATCGCCCGATCGTAGGAGGCCTCGTCGAAGGACTTCTTCGCGTCCTTGATCCGCACGAACCGGGTTTTCTTCACCGGCTTGTCGCCCTCGATGATGGCGATGGCCTTGTTGCGCTGCAGGTTCAGCGTCTGCCGGTCTCGTACGGCGCGTTTCCGGCGGAACTGCCATACGGCGCGCCACGCGTCCGGATGAGACTCGGCCGACCAGACGGGCTCGGCCCGCGTTTTCACCCGGTCGGGGTCCAGGCCCTTGGTCCCGCGCGGGGTGATCGTGTCGACGACGCGCCCGTCGTCGGTGGCGGTGCCCTCCCAGTGGAAGTACGTGGCCAGGTCGCCGGGTGCCCTGGTCTGTGGGGACCCGACGATGAACCGCAGGCCCGCATCGTCGAGGTCCCTCAGGTTCTTGGATGAGAGCATGCCGGCGTCGGCGGCGATGACCATGTCGGCGATGCCGTGGCGGTCTTGGAACTGCTTGACGAT
>NZ_JANIJY010000031.1:0-29470 GCF_024580695.1 Brevibacterium sp. 91QC2O2
TTGTGTGGGCTTGTAGTCACGGGTCATGAGTCCACGTGACCATGGGTATGGTCATGATGTGGTGAGACATGGTGGTCATGATGTTGTGAGACATCTGTGGTCACGATGTCCCGAGACTTCACAGCAGGTTCCGGGGCGCAGAATCCGCATGAACCGGTCACTCGATGGGGCGGGGCATCATCGAGTGGGAAAACACCCCCAGGCGCCCCGTACCCTCAGACCTCCCCGCGCAGCAGCGCACTCAGCTCGATATCGAGCCCGCGTTCGGCCAGCGCGGCGGCGTAATCGTGTTCATCGGCCAGGCGGAACATGACTTCCAGGGTGCGCACGGCCTCGGCCGCTTCCAGATCGGCGACCGCGCGCAGGGCGTCCAGCGAGCGCGTATGCCCACAGCGCACGGACTCGGCCCAGCACTGCCTGGCGCGGATCACGTCCCCGTCCAGGGCGTGGGCCAGGCCCAGGCGGAAGATCACCTCGGGCGCATGGTCGTCGCCGGAACGGGCCAGGCGGATCAGCCAGATCTGTGCCAGGCCCAGGTCACGGGCTTCGATCGCGTCCTGTGCCATGAGCGTCATCGCGCGCGGATCCGCGTGTTCGTTCGCCGCCCGCGTCCACCACTGGCGCGCGCGGACTATGCGGCCCTCGGCGCGGGCGATCCGCCCTGCCTCGACCATGGCGTCGACGTCGCCGGACTCCCCCGCTTTGCACAGCCAGAAGTCCGCGACAGCGTCACGGCCGGCGGCGCGGGCGATGAAGCCCAGGGTGCGGATGGCCGGGGCGCAGCCGGCCCTGGCGAGTCCGCGCATCAGATCGAGCGAGTCGTCGATCCGCCCGGCGGCCAGCAGGTGACCGGCGCGGGCCAGCTGCCCGGCCATAGCCTCGGCGTCCGAGGTGTCCCGCTGCCCCCAGGGGCCCTCGCCCGCGTCTCCACCGCGCGCCACCGGTTCCATCCACCCTCCTCCAGGTCCGCGAATCCGAATACAGAGTTAGCTTAGGCTTAGTTGGCTGTTCATGCCAGTTCCCACTCGCTGCCGGAACCCATCGGCGAGTGGGCGGTTTATGCAGCCACCGAGTCCGAAAACCTGCATGAACCGGTCAGTGGATGCCGCAGCCCAGCACCCAGTGTCCGGACACCCCTCAGCCCTCAACCTGCGCTGCAGGGGTATCCGCCGTATCGTCGTCGGAATCGACCACGGTGCCACGCAGCTCCAGGCGCTCGACACCGTCGAGCTCGGCCAGGGCGGACAGCAGGTTGCGCAGCGGCGGCTTGCCGAAGAAGCGCACGTCCACGGCCACCGCGCGCTTGCCGCGGATCGTGATCCGCCTGGTCTTGTCGATCGAGGCGGAGAAGCCCAGGTCCGAGGCGGTGCGCAGGATGTCGCGCAGCACCCCCGAGCCGTCCAGATAGCTGATCTTGACCAGCCTGCGCCGGTCCGGGTTGGGAATGAGCTTGAGCACCGGGGCGATGACCAACAGGATGATGAGCAACAGCAGCGTCATGACCGCGGCCAGTGGCACCATTCCGGCCCCGCAGGCCATACCGACCGCGGCGGAGACCCAGACGGTGGAAGCAGTGGTCAGGCCGCGCACCATGTTCCGGCCCTTGAAGATCACGCCGGCGCCCAGGAAGCCGATGCCCGAAACCACCTGCGCGGCGATGCGGGAGGGGTCCAGGCTGACATCGTGGCCCAGCACCTCCTTGAACCCGTAGGCGGAGACCAGGGTGAACAGGCAGGCGCCCAGGCCCACCAGGACGTGCGTGCGATACCCCGCGCTCTTCTGCCGCATCTGCCTCTCCAGGCCGATCAGCGAGCACAGCAGGAAGGCGGCCAGCAGCATCCCGGTCTGCTCGGCAAAGGCCGAGGACGCGATTCCGGAGAACCACACGGTGAACATCGGATCACTCTCCTCAAGGGTGGGAACGGGCGGCCCCGGGTGGCACCGACTCGGCAGCCGAATCCCTCGGAGTGCTCCCGCAAGGCCCCCTCAAGCATAGGCCACGGGCAGCGGCAGCGCTCTCCGAGATGCTATTGTTAGACCAGTCAAACATTCTTCTTCAAGGAGTCTTAATTGCGCGACGGATCCCCGACCGCCAAACCCCGCCACCCCTCCAGCGGCACCCTCCGCCTGCTCCGCCTCATGGGCCCGGCCTTCGTCGCAGCCGTCGCCTATGTCGACCCCGGAAACGTCGCGGCAAACCTGTCCGCCGGGGCCGAATTCGGCTACAAGCTGGTGTGGGTTCTGGTCCTGGCCAACGCCATGGCGGTCGTGGTGCAGTACCTGTCGGCCAAGCTGGGGATCGTCTCCAGGGCCAGCCTGCCCGAACTCATCGGCTCCCGCCTGTCCCGCGGCAAGCGGATCGCCTTCTGGATCCAGGCCGAACTCGTCGCAGTGGCCACCGACCTGGCCGAGGTGATCGGCGGCGCGATCGCCCTGAACATCCTGTTCGACCTACCGTTACTGCTGGGCGGGCTGATCACCGGCGTCATCTCCATGGGGATCCTGGCAGCCCAGGGCAAACGCCGCCAGCACGTGTTCGAACGCGTCATCATCGCCTTCCTGCTCATCATCGCGGTGGGCTTCCTGGCCGGCCTGGTCGTCAGCCCCGTGTCCTGGTCGCAGACGGCCGGCGGCCTGGTGCCCCGTTTCGAGGGCGCGCACTCCGTGGTGCTGGCCGCCTCCATGCTGGGCGCCACCGTCATGCCGCACGCCATCTACCTGCACTCGACGCTGGTCCGCGATCGCTTCGGCCATGTGCTCGAACCCGATTCAGCCGGGCCCAGGGCTCGCGCGCGGATCACCCGGCTGCTGCGCATCACCCGGGTGGACGTGGTACTGGGCCTGATCCTGGCCGGCACGGTCAATATCGCCATGATCCTCATCGCCGCAGCCTCCCTGCCCGGAGTCGAGGGAACCGACACCATCCAGGGCGCGGCCGCCGCAATCTCCGATCACCTGGGCGCGGGCGTGGGGATCGCCTTCGCCATCGGGCTACTGGCCTCGAGCCTGGCGTCGACCTCGGTTGGCGCCTACGCCGGCTCCGAGATCATGGCCGGGCTGCTGCACAAACACGTCCCCATCCTGCTGCGCCGGGTCGTCACCCTGATCCCCGCGCTGGCGATCCTGGCCGCCGGCGTGGACCCGACCTGGGCCCTGGTGCTCAGCCAGGTGGCGCTGTCCCTGGGCATCCCCTTCGCCCTCGTCCCCCTGGTCACCCTGACCGGGCAGCGACGGACCATGGGAGAGCGGGTCAACGGGCCGTGGCTGCAGGCTCTGGCCTGGCTGATCGTCGCGGCGATCATCGCCCTGAATGTGGCACTGGTCGTCATGACGGTGCTGGGGATCGGGTAGGCCGAGGACTCCCCCGCACCACCCGCGCCGACCCCGGTTCCGACAAACCAACTTGATATATCGGTAGAATCTCACTACCTTTGATGGGTAGATCTATGTGACGTATACCACCCATGAAATGGGGCGCTCACATACCGACTACCCGGACGAAGGCGTCACACCCGGCGCTGCAGGGAAGAGTGAGAACCACAATGCCACCAGCCCCCATCAACCGCCGCAGTATGCTCGGCGGAGTCACCGTACTAGCCGCCCTGGGGTTGCTCAGCGCCTGCTCCGGCCCCGGAGCGCAACTCGAATTCGACACCTCGGGACCGCCGCAGAAGGGCGGGACCCTGCGGGTCGGGATCACCGGCGGGTCCTCCGCGGACACCCTTGACGCCCACACCGCCACCAATCAGGGTGATTACGCCCGCACCCAGAACCTCTACGAATGCCTGGCCACCCGCGACCGCGAATACAAACTGCGGATGCGCCTGGCCGACTCCATCGAACCCAATGACACCGCGACCGTGTGGACCGTCAAACTGCGTTCCGGGGTGAAGTTCAGCAACGGCAGGCCCCTGGAGCCCGAGGACGTGATAGCCAGTTTCAAGCGGATCACCGATCCGGACAACCCGGGAACCGGGGCCGCGGGCCTGGCCACCCTGGACAAGGTGGTCAAGACCGGACCGACCACGGTGGAATTCCGGCTCAAGGCGCCCAACAGCATCTTCGACGACACCCTGTCCCAGGTCGACAACAACATCGTGCCGCGCGACTATGACCCGGACGAACCGGTGGGCACCGGCCCCTTCATGCTCGACTCCTTCGAACCCGGCCAGCAGACCACCCTGGTCCGCAACCCCCACTACTGGGACGGCGAACCTTACCTCGACCAGGTCCAATTGCTGAACTTCAACGACGACGACGCCGTTATCAATGCCCTGCTGAGCTCCCAGGTCGACTGCGTGGCGGCCATCCCAATGGCCCTGGTGAAGGTGATCGAGGCCGATCCCCGGATGAAGATCCTCGATTCCGTGACCGGCCGCTGGCTGCCCCTGACCATGCGGGTGGACCAGAAGCCCTTCGACGACAAACGCGTGCGCCAGGCCTTCCGGCTGGTCGTCGACCGCCAGCAGATGATCGACCAGGTCCTGTCGGGCTACGGCACGATCGGCAACGACATCTTCGCGCCGATGGATCCCGAGGGTCCGAAATTCCCCCAGCGCACGCGCGATGTCGAGAAGGCCAAACAGCTGCTGGCCGACGCCGGCTACCCGGACGGGCTGAGCGTCGAACTGGTGACCGCGCCCATCAATCCTGGAGTGGTGGAATCCGCCCAGGTCTACGCCCAGCAGGCCAAGGACGCCGGGATCACCGTGACCATCAAACGCGTGGACTCCACGACCTTCTACGGCGAGGGCAACTACCTGTCCTATCCGTTCTCCCAATCCTTCTGGAACACCAAGAACTTCCTGCCCCAGGCCGATCAGTGCACGGTGAAGGCCTCTCCGTTCAATGAGACGCACTGGAACGACGCGGACTACAACGAGCTGCTGGCCAAGAGCAAGGCCGCACTGGACCCCGCCCAGCGCAAGAAGCACATGGAGGCCGCCCAGCGGATGCTCTACGACGACGGCGGCTACATCATCTGGGGTTTCGCCAACAACGTCGACGCCTATCAGAGCTATGTGGTGGGCCTGGAGACCAGCGCCAGCGGCTATCCCCTGGGCCGCTATGCCTTCGCCAAGGTGTGGATCGGAGACGTGAAATGATCGCCAAACTCATCGCCAGGCGCCTCGTCTTCTCCGTCTTCATCCTCCTGGCCGTCTCCCTCATCGTCTTCTTCGCGACCCTGCTGCTGCCCGGCGATCCGGCCCGCGCCATCCTGGGCCAGCAGGCCACCCCGGAGCGCGTCGCCGCGATCAACGCGCAGATGCACCTGGACGAACCGGCCGTCACCCGCTATCTGATGTGGCTCGGCGGCCTGTTCACCGGCGATCTGGGCACCTCGGTGGCCAGCGGCGGCCCCGTCAGCGCCCTGCTGGGCGACCGGATCGCGGCCACCCTGGTGCTCATGGGCCTGGCGGCCGTCATCTCCGTGCCGCTGGGCGTGGCCCTGGGCATCTGGTCGGCCCTGCGCCGAGGCGGCCGGACCGATTCCGCCATCACCTGGGTCACGCTGTTGCTGGCCGCGCTGCCCGAGTTCGTCATCGGCATCGCACTCATCAGCATCTTCGCCACCTCCGTCTTCCGGATCCTGCCGGCGGTCACCATGGCCCCACCGGGCACCCCGGTCTGGACCCTGCCCAGCCAGCTGGTCCTGCCGACGATCACCCTGGCCCTGGTGGTCGCGCCCTATATCGCCCGGATGATGCGCACCACCATGTTGGAGGTGCTGGACTCCGGGTTCGTTGAAATGGCCAGGCTCAAGGGCGTGCCGGAGCGCCGCGTGATCCTGCGCCATGCGCTGCCGCACGCGATCGGGCCCGTCGCCCAGGTGATCGCGATCCAGCTGGCCTGGCTGGCCGGCGGTGTGGTCGTCATCGAATTCCTGTTCCGGTACCCGGGAATCGGCCAGGCACTCATCGACGCGGTGACCTTCCGCGATGTGCAGGTCGTGCAGGCGATCTCCATGCTGGTCGCCGCGCTCTACGTGGTCGTCAACCTGCTGGCGGACATCGCAGGGATCCTGTCCAATCCGAAGATCAGGAGCGCGGCATGAACACGAGGACCGATATGAACGCCCAGGACCCGGCACGGGACCGCGCGCAGAACGCCGCCGCCGACCCCGCGAAGGAATCGGCCAGCGCACACGTGAGCGCGGTACGCCGCGTCTGGGCCCTGCGCGAGGGCAGGACCGGCATCATCCTGACCGGTCTGGTGCTGCTGATATCCGTGTTCGGCCCACTGTTGGCCCAACCGCTGACCGGCTTCGGCCCCACCGAGTTCGCCGACAAGCCCTTCCAGGACTCGGGCATCTTCGGCACGGACGACCTGGGCCGCTCGGTGGCCGCCCGCTTCCTGGCCGGCGGCCTGCGGCTGCTGTGCTATTCCGTGCTGGCCACGGCCCTGGGACTGGCCCTGGGCGCACTGCTGGGCATCTTCGCCGCCTATGCCGGAGGGGTCGTCGACCAGATCATCATGCGCATCAACGATGTGCTCCTGGCGATCCCGCAGCTGGTCTTCGCCCTGCTGGCGATCACCGTGCTGGGCACCCACGGCTGGGTCCTGGTGACCGTCATCGGCATCACCCACGCCCCGCGCGTCGCCCGGGTCGCCCGCGCGGCCACCCTGGGGGTGATCGGCGAGGACTACATCCGCGCCGCCGAGATGTACGCGGTGCCGCGCTGGCGCATCGTGGTCCAGGAGATCGCCCCGAACATCACCGGCCCCCTGAGCGTGGAGGCCGGCCTGCGCCTGACCTATTCGATCGGCACGATCGCCTCCCTGTCCTTCCTGGGCCTGGGCATGCAGCCGCCGGTGGCCGATTGGGGCCTGATGATCAACGAGAACCGGATCGCCCTGTCGGTCCAGCCCTGGGGAGTGCTCCTGCCCGTCGCGGCGATCGCCGTGCTGACCATCGGCACGAACCTGCTGGCGGACGCGATCGCCCGCGCCACCGCCAATACGAATGTGGAGGCGTGATGACGCACGACGACAAGAATCCCGTGGCCGAGGCCGGCACCGCGAGTGCGGTACCCGGCGGCACGGCACCGGACAGTGCGGCACCCGGCAACGCCTCCGGCGCCGCAGTGCTCACGGTGGCCGGGCTGCGGATCGCAGCCGTGGGCGGGGCGGAGATCCTGCACGGCGTGGACTTCACCCTGGAGCGTGGTCAGCTGCTGGGCCTGGTGGGCGAGTCCGGCTCCGGCAAGACCACGGCCGGCCTGGCCTGCATGGGCCACTTCCGCTCCGGCCTGGAATACACAGGCGGGGATGTGCGCCTGTACCCGCGCGACGGCGGCACCGTCGAGGTGATGGAGCTGCGGACCGAGGAACTGCGCAGCCTGCGCGGGCACCGCGTGGCCTATATCCCGCAGGACCCGGCACTGTCCCTCAATCCCGCGATCCGGGTGGGCGAGCAGATCCGCGAGGTCCTCGACATCCACGGCTTCGGCTCCTCCGAGGCCGAACGCCGCTCCCGCGTCGCGCAGACGCTGGAGGACGTGGGCCTGCCGTCGGACCGGGCCTATCAGCGCCGCTGGCCCCATCAGCTCTCCGGCGGGCAGCAGCAGCGCATCGGCATCGCCATGGCCTTCGCCATGTACCCCGATGTGCTCATCCTCGACGAGCCGACCACCGGCCTCGACGTGTCCACCCAGGCGCACGTGCTCGACACGATCCGGGACATGACCCGCAGGCACGATGTCGCCGGTCTCTACATCACCCACGATCTGGCGGTCGTGGCGGAGCTGGCCGACCGGGTCGCGGTGATGCTGCGCGGCGAGGTGGTCGAGGAGGGCACCGTCGCACAGGTCATCCACGCTCCACAGCACGACTACACCCGCAGGCTGCTGCGCGCGGTCCCCGACCTGGCCGGGAGGAAGGTCCTCGGCGCCGAGGCCGGGCCAACCGCCGCAGCCGCCGGCGGGAGCGCGGGTCCGGCGGTGGCCGACGGCGAGCCACGCGGGAGCGCGGGTGCGCTGGTAGCCGAAACCGCCTCGGCTGCTGATCCCGAACACTGGCGCAATGCCAGCGAGCCGCGGCCCGAGGGCGCGGTGCTCGAGGTGCGCGATCTGCACCTGTCCTATGGTCCGGCGACGATCCTCGACGGGATCGACATGACCCTGCAGCAGGGCGAGTCGATCCTGCTGCTGGGCGAATCCGGATCGGGCAAGACGACCCTGTCACGGTGCATTGCGGGGCTCAACGACGATTATTCGGGCAGCGTGCACCTGGATGGGCGGCAGCTGGAGCGCAGCACCCGCAAGCGCACCATCGATCAGCGCCAGGAGATCCAGTACATCTTCCAGAGCCCGTTCTCATCGCTGAACCCGCGGCGGACCATCGGGCAGTCGCTCATGGTGCCGCTGAATATGAGCAAGCGCCTGCCTGCCGGCGAGCGCAAGAACGCCGTGCTGGAGGCGCTGGACGCGGTGCGCTTGGGCAGGTCGTTCTTCGACCGGCGCCCAGGCGACCTGTCCGGCGGCGAGAGGCAGCGCGCGGCGATCGCCCGGGCACTGGTGAATGCGCCACGGGTGCTGGTGTGCGATGAGATCACGAGTGCGCTGGACGTTTCGGTGCAGGCCTCGATCATCGGGCTGTTGCGCACACTGCGCGAGGAGCGCGGGCTGGCGATGCTGTTCGTCACGCACAACATCACCCTGGCCCGGCACGTGGCCGACCATGTGGCGGTGCTCAACCGCGGGCACATCGTGGACCGCGGGCCGGTGGACAGGGTGTTGGAGCACCCGGAGCACGACTACACCAAGCAGCTGCTGGCCGATCTGGCCACGCTGTAGGGGCCGCGGCCGGTGCTCGGAGACAGTGCAAGCGCAGATTCACATCGTGTGCGGGTATCTCCGCACACGATGTGAATCTGCGCTTGCGATGCTGCCTGTTCGGCTAGCTCACTGCAGCTGAAATCACTGCAGCTGGTCGAACTGGCTGCGGACCGTGGTCTCCACGCCGCGCAGCAGGATCCCCAGGAAGATCGTGACCACGCCGACGGCGGCGGCGATCACGCCCATGAAGATGGTGAACACGCTGGCCGTGAAAACCGGGAAGCACATGACGATGATGCCCACGATGATCCACAGCACGCCGGACAGGATGAGCATCCAGCGCGAGGCCCCGAAGCCCAGCCGGTCGGTGAACGAGGACACGATGTCGACGAGCCCGCGCAGCAGCAGCCAGATGCCGATGATCGTCATGACCACGGCGATCCCGATGGCCGGGATCAGCGCCAGCGACAGGCCGGCGAGGATACCCAGGATGCCCATCGTCATCACCATGCCGCGGCCCGGCGCCCCCTTGGCCTTGGCCGCCATGACGGTTTTGAGGATCCCGTCGACGATCGCATAGAGGCCGAACACGACGACGAAGGCGTTGGCAACGACCTGGGGCCAGAAAATGGCCAGGAAGCCGAAGGCCAGGACGACGATGCCGCCGATGATCATCATGGTCGAAAATCTCTTAGCATTCATACTTCAAGCTTACTTGCCGGTGCTTCGAATTTCACGAGGTGAGCATCACGGCTCGCCCCGCGTCCCCGGGACACTGCCGAACGCGGGGCGGAACACCGCCGGGTACCGCTCAGAACATCGGCGGGCGCGGCCAATCCAGCAGGTGCTCCAGCGCGGCGGCCACGGGGAAGACTGAATCATCGCGGTAGGGGTGCCCCACGATCTGCACACCCGTGGGCACCCCGGTCGACCCCAGGCCCGAAGGCACGGAGACCACGGGGCAGCGGTTGGCGATGTTGAACGGCACCGTCATATGTGCCTCCCAATAGAAGTCGTGGTGCCCATCGGGCCGCTCGATCCCGTCCAGATAGGCGTTGCCGGCCTCCAGGGCCTGCACCGCAGAGGTCGGGGTCAGCAGCACGTCGTAGCCGGCCATGGCGTCGGCGATCGCATTCTGCACGCGGGCCTCCAGTGCCATGCCGGCGAACATCGAGCGCTCACCGGCGGCCGCCCTGGTCTTGTCCACGAATACCTGCGCATAGTCCTCCAGATCCCCGAAGTGCTCATCGCCGCCGACCGCGTCGACCATGTACTCGGCCAGCACATAGCCGTAGTGCGTCATCGAGGCAGCCTGCACTTCGGTCAGGTCCAGGCCCACCGGCACCCATTCGACGCTCGCGCCCGCGCCCGCCAGGGCCTCGGCCACGGTGCGCAGGTTCTGAGCCACCGCCGGGTCCACCGCATAGCAGCCCAGGTCCGCACTGACCGCCACCCGCCAGCCCGTCAGGTCCGGGGCCGGGCCACGGCGGTCGGCAATGGCCTGGGCGCGCTCGTAGTCCAGCACGGGATTGGGCTCGGTGGTGCTCGCCTCGTGCGCGTCGATGCCCATGATGACGTTCGTGGCATAGGCGGCATCGGCCACCGAGCGCGCCAGCACATGGTCGCCGCGGTACCAGTCGGCGTTCAAGGGCTGGGTGCCGGGCGTGCGGCCGTACGGCGTCTTAAAACCCACCAGTCCGCAGAAGGCGGCGGGCACGCGGGTGGAACCGGCGATGTCACTGGCGGTCGCCAGGGGCCCGAAGCCCGCCGCGACGGCCGCACCGGAACCGCCCGAGGACCCACCCGGGGTGAACTCGGGATTGAAGGGATTGCGCGTGATCCCCCATTCGCGGGTCTGTGTGAAGGTCGCGCACGACAGCTCCGGAGTGGTGGTGCGGGCGAACGGGATGGCGCCGGCGGCCACCAGCCGGGCCACGATCGGCGCATCGGCGGGGGCCACCTGGCCCTGCCGACCCTGAGAGCCGCGGGTGGCGCTGTGGCCGGCCAGGTTGTGCTGCTCCTTGACTAGCAGCGGGATGCCCAGCAGCGGCTTGTCGGTGCCGGGTCCGCCCGGCCATTGGGCGCCCTCGGTTTCAGCCGAGGTGATGCCGGCGCCCGCGGCCGCCCTGCCTCCCAGCCCGGCCACCACGGAGCCGGCGGTGCGCGCGGCGGCGTAGGCGTCCTCGGCGTCGCGGGCCGCGGCCCTGGCGGATTCGGCCAGGGTATCGACGATGCAGTTGATCCCGCCCGTCTCTGCGCTGCCGTCGAGGGCCCCGATCCGGGCCAGGTGGGCCTCGAGGTAGTCCACCGGGGACAGCTCGCCGGTCCGGAACAGGGCCAGGGCATCGAGCACGGTCAGGCGGTGGAGGTCTGCATGGGTGTCGCTGAGAGTGTCGTCGGTCATATCGGCCATTGTGTCAGCCCTATAGACTCTTTGGGATGGGCACTGGGACGACGGAAGATGAGAATCGCCGCCCGACGGCCGGGTCTTCCGCGCGACACGCGGGGGATTCCGAGCGGCGGGCCGCGCGACACGTCACCGTATTCCTCGACGTCGACGGCGTGCTCAATTCCTTCCCCGTGCCGCCCCAGCGCTTCCGCGCCGAGAAGCGCCGCGCGGTCTTCGCCTGGAACTACGAACTGCACTACCGACCCCGGATCGTGAAGATGCTCGACCACCTGGTCGACACGCAGCTGGCCGATATCGTCTGGCTGTCCACCTGGTCCGACCGCTGCCGCACGGAGATCGAGCCGGCACTGCAGTTCAAGCACAGCTACCCCGCCATGACGATGCCCGATCAGTCCTACAACCGGCTGGCGAACGATCCACTGTCCTGGTGGAAGGCCCGGATCGTGCGCGAGTGGCTCGACGAGCACGACCACGACCGCGCGGTGTGGGTCGACGACGACCTGGTCGCACCCGGGACCAGGGAGTACTTCGCGGACCGCTACGGCGAGCGCCTGCTGATGGTCGCCCCGCCCTTTGCCACGGGCCTGACCGAGGAGCACCTGGCGCTGATCCGCGACTTCACCTACGGCCGCCCCCGCAGGGTCGCTCCGCGCACGCTGGAGCCGGCAGAGCCAGCGCGCAGGCACCGTAGAGTGGCCCACCCCGGCACGCTCTCGGGCGACAATCCGAGCGCCCGCGATATCGCGCTGGCACAGGCCGCACGGCGGCGGATGGACCACCCTGCTGCGGTTCCCGCGCGGGGATCCGGGGTCGCCCGCAGTGCCGGGGCTGCGCAAGGATCCGGGGCCGGGGTCGGAGCGGCCGAGGCCGCGCCCGGGTCGACTGGGCGCACGCCGGCTGCGCGCCCGGCGCCGGCCGCGACGAATGCACAGGAGCCGGCGGAGATACCGGTGCCGGCGCAGGACGCCGCAGAGCGTGAGCCCGCGCAGGGGTGGGCCCCGCATGGGACCTCGGCCACGGAGCAGGGGCGGGAAACGGAGCCCGACGTGACCTCGGCCGCGGAGCCGAAACGGGAGCCGGAGCAGTCGACGTCACGGGAAGAACTGCGGCTGCAGGGGAATCCCCGGCTGCGGCGTAAGCGTTTGGATGAAGAGGATCAGGGCGTTCAGGAGCCCGGACGGGTGGAGGGGGAAACACGGAGATGACGCTGAGCCTGCGCAAGAGTGTGCCGCACGAGCGGCCTGTGATCGGGGTGCTGGACTCCGGCCTGGGTCTGGTCGACTTCGCCGATGCACTGCACACTCGGCTGCCCGGCGCCGATCTGGTGCTGGCGATGGACCCGGATTTCGCGCCCTATGGGCGGTTGAGCCACGAGGACGTGGGCCGGCGCGCGCTGGCCAGCGCCCATGCGATCGAGCAGTGGGACCCCGATGCGATCGTCGTCGCCTGCAACACCGCGTCCGTGCACGCCCTGGATCTGCTGCGCGAGACCTTCGAACCGGGCATCCCGATCATCGGCACCGTGCCGGCGATCAAGGTCGCGGCCGAGGCCGGCAGGCCCTTCGCCGTCTGGGCCACCACCGCGACCACCGGCAGCGCCTATCAGCGCAGGCTGATCGAGGAGTTCGTGCCCGGCGCGGGGGCTTCCTTGCCCGGCGCGGGCGGAACCGACGTGCCCGCAGCCGGCTCCGGGCTGAGCCCCGCGGATGTGTACCCGGTGCGCTGTCCAGGACTGTCGCGCGCGATCGATGCGGCGGACCCGGCTGCGATCGACGAGGCCATCCTGGCCGGCTGTGCGGCGACCCCGGACGAGGTCGAGAACATCGTGCTCGGCTGCACCCACTACGGCCTGGTGACCGATCGGATCCTCAAACTGCGGCCACAGACCCGCCACCTGTTCGACTCCCCCGTCGCGGTCGCCGCGCAGACGGCCCGCCGCCTGGGGATCGACGAGGCCGGGAGCTCCGCTGGGACGCAGGGCCCCGGCGCGGACGGCCAGGGTGCCGGGGAATCCGTGGACACCGGCACCATCCTGGTCCCGACCCTGCCGCCGGAGCCCCCGGCACAGGGGAGGATTCTGGCCACCTACATGTCCGGCCGGGCCGAGCCCCTGCCGGATGCGGTGTCCCACTTCGCCGCGGGCCGCCGCCTGCTGACGATGAACGGCTGAGGACTCGACCCGAATACGTGGCCCTGCACACGCTTAGTCCTGCACCTGTAGGTGTCGTTTCACCACCAGGCGCTGACATCGGCGTCGAGGGCCTCGAGCACCATGCCGGCGAAGCTCATCGTGCCCACCGTGAGGATCCCGGCAGTGCTCCTGACCGCAGCGGGGCCGCCGGCCGCACCGGAGTCCCGCCCCCGAGCCAATTCGACGGCGCGCGCCAGGGCGGCGGGGACCTCGGCCACGGGGCCGAAGCGATCCGCGTAGCGCCGCGCGGCCGCATAACTCAGATACTCCGTGCCGGCGCCGGCGAGCACGATGTTCGCATCCGGCAGCGAGGCGAGTTCGGCGATGCAGGCGTCGACGTCCTTGGTGTCGGGGAAGCCGGCGATGACCACGGGATCCCCGCCCAGTTCCGCCCGGGCTCCGGCGAGTGCGGCGCGCACTCCGGCGGGATTGATCGCCGCATCGACCAGCCAGGTCAGCCCAGCGTGCTCGTGGCGCGAGAGGCGGGCGGGCAGGTTCAGGCGGGTCCGGGCCTCGGCGACGATGTCGTCATAGCCCCTGCGCAGGCCGGTCAGGGTGATGGCCGCGGCCACCCCCAGACGGATATTCGTCCCGGTCAGGTCCGTGGTGGGCGGGACTGGAGCGTGCCCGGCCGCAACGGCCGACTGGGCGCCTGCGGCAACAGGCGGCGCCGCGTCCTCCATGGGCACCGTGTCGATGTAGTGGGCGCGCGGGGCGTCCGCGGTATTCAGCGCCGCCAAGCGGGTCCGGGCCTCGGCGGGCTGGTCGGGGAAGGACAGCACAGTGTGGGTCGCCGGCGAGACCACGCCCAGCAGATCGGCCGCGACCGCGTCCAGGCTGCCGCCGAGGACGTCCAGGTGCTCGCCGAAGACCTGGGTGAGCGCCACGACGGGGAAGTCGAACAGCGACACATCGTCGCTGGCCCCGCCCAGCCCCTCCTCGACGACCAGCGCGTCGACCCCGCGGTCCAGCAGATAGCGGATCGCCACCTGCGTGTACAGGCCCGAGGGCGGCAGGTAGCCGACGGTTCCGTCGGGCGCGGGCGTACCG
The DNA here is from genome assembly GCF_024580695.1 of Brevibacterium sp. 91QC2O2. Classification (NCBI taxonomy): domain Bacteria; kingdom Bacillati; phylum Actinomycetota; class Actinomycetes; order Micrococcales; family Brevibacteriaceae; genus Brevibacterium; species Brevibacterium sp. 91QC2O2. The sequence continues at coordinate 14,429 of NZ_JANIJY010000031.1, forward strand.
AGACGGGGCATTCGGGCCAGTGTGTCCGCGGCCAGTGCCGAGGCCCGCGCGTATTCGGCCGGGGTGATCGTGCGCCCGTCGATGCGGATGCGCTCGCCGTCCCAGCGCAGCGGCGGGCTGGACACGGTGCCGACCGTATACCCCAGCTCGCGCAGGGCGAAGCTGGCCGCCGCGACCGAGGTCCCCTTGCCCTTGCTGCCCACCACCAGCAGGGCGGGGACGGGCAGGGGCAGGCGGGTGTCAGCTCCTGGATCGGACGGGTGTGCGGGAGCGAGGTCAGCGAACAGCAGGTCACGGAACTGGGCGGAGCGGGCCTTCGAGCGCTTCATGGGCCGCCCGTCCGGGGTCAGCGCACCCCGGCAGGCGTTCCATTCACGGAAAAAGGGCTCATCGGCTGGATCTTTACGGGCGACCATGGTTCCAGGGTAGTGGGGCGGAACCGGCTGACCTCAAGCGCAGGCACCGCGGCCTCAAGCCGAGGCCGTGACCGGCAGCGTCCAGATCGTCGAGCGGCTGATGACGCTACCCGCCCGATACGGCCGGCTCTCCCCCGTCGGCCGGTATCCCAGCGCCTCCCAGAACGGCCGTGCCACCGCGGCGTTGGAGTCGACGATTGCCAGGCGCAGGCAGTCGATGGCCTGGTTCCGGTGGGCAGCGGTGCGCCGGCGGGCCAGCTCGACGATCCGCTCGTGCAGGATGCGGCCATTGCCCCGTCCGCTCGCATGGCCGGCCACCATGAGCAGGCCGATATGCGCGGTCCCGGGCTCCGGCCAGCCCCACAGGACATCGGCCAGGGCGATCAGCTCGCCACCGGGTGCGGCACACAGGCCGAGGTCCGTCTTCCGATCCGCGGCCAGTCCCGGTGGCAGATCGCGCAGGATCGCGCGGGCGTCGTCCGGACCGGGCGCATTGCCGGTGGTCCGCGGCGAATAGCCCGGATCGGACTCCAGCAGCCGCAGGACTCGGGCCCGGTCACCCGCGGAATCCGCGGATAGACGTTCCAGGACGAGGGGGTTCGGCGCTTTGGCCGCCGGCGCATCGGGTGTCGGCGCATCGGAGTTCATCTTTCAAGCGTAATCGGCTGCATGGTGCGGGGTGGGGACAGGACCTCGGCCGCAGGCCGGCGCGAGGCTATCGGACTGCGGCCTAGCGCAGCGTGTCCTCGCGGGCGACATGCCTTTGCAGGGCACCGGCCCAGCGGGCGGCTGCCACCAGGGCCCACGTGCTCGGGCATCCCACCAGGACCAGCAAAGTCAGCGCGGGGAAATTGCCCCCACCGGCGAAGTGCACCCAGAACAGGTGGACGAGCATCCCCAGACACACCAGCACAGCGCCGGACACCCCGCCTGCCGCGATCCACAGGGCAGCAGCCGCCCGGCCGTAATCGCAGCGCGCATCCCGGATCCGGCCCAGTGCGAACCATACCGCGCCGATTGCCACCACCACGCAGAGGTGGGCGGCCTCGGCGGCGGCCAGATAGGGCACGCGCAGCTGCGCGGCCTCGGGATTGGAGAATGCCACATCACCGGCCAGACCCGGCAGCAGAGCTGCAGTGCCCAACAGCACCAGGACGCCTAAGACCGACAACATCTGGGCCGCGGTGATCAGCTGGGACTTCGCACGCCATGCGATCAGCGCTGTACTCTGCTCTTCCATGCTTCAAGCCTGCACAGCGCGCGCCCGCGCGGCATCCCCCGCGCGGAGGAATCACGGGTGATCAGGACCGGAGTGCCGTGACACTCGGCCCAGCACCCTCAGGACACATACCCGTATTCCAGAGCGCGGACCACCAGTTGCGCCAGATTGCCGGCGTGCAGTTTGCGACGCAGCGCCTTCGTGTGGCTCTTGGCCGTGGCCACGGAGATGAACAGGTCCTCCGCTATCTGCGCGTACCCCTTGCCCCGCACCACCTCCTTGAGGACTGCGAGTTCCGCTGCGGTCGGCTCCTCCGGCACGACAGGTGCCGCACCCTGGTCGCCGAACCGCGAGACCCCGGTCCGACAGGGCTCCCCGGCCCGATGGGGCTCCCCCATCAGCCGCGGGTCGCCGGCCACCAGCAGATCATCGACCAGGCCACACAGCAGACGGGGCTCATCGCCGCCGGCACCGGTACCGGCCCCGCCCGCCGCCAACACCGCGGTGCGCACGGCCTCGTCGCGCGCGGCCTTGCCGATCACCCCCAGAGCGCCCGCCTCAATCGCGCGGACCAGCTGCGGGCCGGGCGCCTCGGCGGTGATCACCAGGATCCGGGCGGCGGGGTCCTCGCCCCGGATCGCCTTGATCGCGTCGATGCCATTGACCTCCCCGGGCATCCGCAGATCCATCAGCGTCACCGAGGGGCGGTGGGCGCGGTGGGCGCGGTGGGCGGCCACGGCCTCGGCGCCGGAGTGCACGGGCGGCAGAACGAGCAGCTCGGGCTCGCCGGCCAGGGCGCGGGCCAAGCCACGGGTGGCCCAATGGTCGTCATCGGCGATCAACACGCTGAGCATGGACATCCCCTCAGCCCATCACAGACCGGTGCCGCGCGCATCCCCCGAACGGGCGAGATCTGCTCGACGTGCAAGATCCGCACCGCCCGCGGGTTCGCCGGCCGACCCGAGCGGCAGGACCACCGTCACCGTGTACTCGCAGCCGCCGGCACCGGGTACTACCTCGACCGCACACGTCCCACCCAGGGCCGCGGCCCGCCCGGCGACGGTACGGGGTCGACTGCCCAAGGCCTCGGCCGCACAGGGATTAGCGGCCCGGATCAGCAGTCCGGCGGCCGGCCCCGCGCGCCCGACCTCCACCCGGCCGGTGCGCTTGCCGTTCGTCTTCGCATCGCTCGTCTCCGTGCCGGGTACCTCCGTACTGTGTGGCTCCGCGCCGCTTGCCGAAGTGCCGTGCCGGATCATATTCGTCACCAGTTCCTGCACGATCCGGATCACCTCCGCCGCGAGCGCATGGGGAATGGCTTGAGGCAGCTCGCCGACCACGATGCGCAGTTTGAAGCCCGAGGCCTCTGCCGCACCCTCCATCGCGCGGGCTCCGCGCTCCAGGGCCCGGGCGAACTCCGCGGCGGCCCAGGCCTCGGACTCAGCTTCGGGCCCGGATTGGTCGGGCGTGGGACCGCCGATGCCGTATCCCGTTCCCGCGCGCAGCTTGGCCAGCAGCAGGCGGAGTTCCTGCACCGTGCGCGCGTTGATCAACGCCAGTTCCACCAGGTCTGCGGTGTCGCGGCCTGTTTCGCGCGCCTCGGCGATGAGGTGTCTGATCACCAGGGATTCGGTCGTCAGGCCGTGCGTCACGGAGTCGTGGGTATCCATCGCCGCCTGCAGGCGCACCCGGTCGAGCTCCCGCTGATGGGCCAGGGCATCGGCCTCGCGGGCCCGGGCGTCGCGCTCGATCCTGGCGTCCATAATGCACACGCCCCAGGCGAACAGGGCGCCGACGGCCAGCGTGCCCAGGAAGGATGCCAGGTCCTGCGCAATATGGTGTTCGGCCGGCACCCGTCCGAATACCGCGGTCAGCGCCAGGCCGCACACGGCCAAGACCCCGGCGCTCCACCAGCGTTTGAAGGACAACAGCAGCACTGCGCACATCGTGACGACATCGAGGAGGGGGCTGACGAGGTGCGGCCAGGCCAGGGCGAAACCCACCGCCGCCACACCGGCCGCGCATCCTCCGGCCAAGGGGGCGAACCCGGCGCAGATCAACAGCGCCGAGGCCAGGATCCGCAGCGCGGTGGGGACGGGATCCGTCGGCAGGGCTCCGGTGGGGGCTGGCTCGGGCAGGGGCGTGCCGGGCGCCATGGTCAGCACCGAGGCCAGACCACTGTTCGGCAGCACCGCGAGCGCAATGGCCAGCCCCAGGAGCAGCAGCCTGATCGGCAAGTCGACCGCACGCGGGCCGCGGATGAAGTGCCAGAGGGGCTGGGCGGCCACGCGATGCGGTGCCGGATGGGTCACGATCGGCCTCCTGCGGCAGGGCGCTTCCCTGCGTCTTTCCTCATATATCGTACGACTCGATGCGTGGGGTTCGCGGGAATCGGCTGCCCCGGCCGCCCGTGTCCGAGCCCCCGACTACTCTTGGGATAAGGACCACCTCAGTACAACGGTAGATCGGAGCGCGAGGCCCCATGCCCTCCCAACACCATTCCGGCCCAGGCGGCACCCCGCACGGCCCGGCCGGCCAACCGAAGGCCCAGCGCCAGGGCGGCGGGCATCCGGGCAATGCCAGCCCGGGCGGCGGGGCGGGTGAGCGCCCGCACAGCGGGAACCCCGGCCATCCGGGAGGGCGTCCCGGTGGCAAGGCGGACCCGGCGGGGCTCGCCGCGGTCAAGGGTGCCGTTCCGCGCGGGGGTCTGTGGATCTCGGCGGGCCTGGCGTGGCTGGCCAGCGCGGCGACCGCGCTGCTGTTCTGGCAGGTGGGCACTGCGATCGATCAGGCCGGCACCGTGCGGCCCGGAACCCTGACCGCTCTCATCATCCTGGCGGTGCTCGCCGCGGCCGCGGTGACCGCCGGAGAATGGTATTCGGCCTGGGCCGGCGCGCAGACGGAGCGCAAACTGCGGCAGGCGATCCTGGGCCGGGTGTTCCAACGCGGCCCGGTGGCGGCCTCGGGCAGGGCGGGCGAGCTGTTGTCCCTGTCCACGCACGCGGTAGAGAAGACCGCGAACTATCGCGCAGGCTTCCTGGGCCCCATGTTGGGCGCCATGAGCACCCCACTGCTGGTCCTGGCCCTCATGGCGGTCTTCGTCGACCCGGTGACCGCCGGCTGGCTGGTCCTGCTGATCATCCTGGTACCACTGGCCGTGGGCGCCTTCCAGCGCCTGGTCAAGCCGATCGGCGCGAATTACCGCAGGTCACAGGGCCGCTTGACCGCAGCGTTCCTGGAGGCCGTAGAGAATCTGGGCACCCTGGTCTACGCGCGCGCAGCGGATCGGACCGCCGCCGATCTGGCCGCGGCCGGGGAATCCCACCGCCGGTCCATTATGAAACTGCTGGCGGGCAATCAGCTGCTCATCTTCGTCGTCGACGCCGCATTCAGCCTGAGCATCACGGTCGCGGCGACCGCACTGGCCACCGCACGCCTGGCCGGCGGGCAGATCGGCCCGGGACAGGCCCTGGCGATCGTGCTGCTGACCGTGCTGGTCATCGGGCCCGTCGACATCATCGGCCAGTTCTTCTACATCGGGATCGCCGGGCGCGCCTCCCAGCGGCAGATCGCGGACCATCTGGCCCCGGATGCGGTGGCCGGGGCCGCTGCCCGAAGCGGTGCGCAGGGCCGGCAGGCCGAGGTGGCCGAGGCCGGGGACAACAGTTTCAGCCACAGCGGCTCCGGTGCCACCGCAGCGGAGACCGGCTCCGTAGCCGGCGAGGTGGCCCCGGCCGCCCTCGAACTGCGCGATGTGACCGGCGGCTGGAAGACCGGCCGGCCCGTGATCGCACACGCGAACCTGCGCATCGAACCCGGCGAGCAGGTCGCGCTGGTCGGCCCCAGCGGCGCCGGCAAGTCCACGATCAGCGCCTTGTTGCAGGCCCAGCTCACCCCGGAGTCCGGGCAGGTGCTCATCGCGGGCGCCGACACCCGGACCACCGATCCCGCGGGCATCCGGGCCCGGCTGACCGTCGTCGAACAGGCCCCCTATCTGTTCGAGGGGTCCATTGCGGACAACCTGCGCCTGGCCCGGCCGGGCGCACCCGAGGACGCCCTGTGGACCGCGCTGGACACCGTCGGCCTGTCCACCGAGGTCCGCGCCATGCCGCGCGGTCTGGACGAACCCGTTGGCGCGCGCGGACAGTCCCTGTCCGGCGGACAGGCGCAACGCCTGGCGATCGCGCGCGCTGCCCTGCGACAGGCGGCTCCGGGTGCTGGTGTTGGCGCTGGTGCCAGTACGGGTGCGGGTGCACGCTCGGGTGCCGGATCGCAGGCCGGCAACGCTTCCGGTGACATCCTGATCCTCGACGAACCGACTTCCCAGGTCGGGCTGGCTGCCGAGGCACAGGTGCTCGACGCCCTGGACCGCCTGGTCGCAGGGCGCACCGTGCTCATGATCGCGCACCGGCCGGCTGCGATCCGCGCCGCCGACCGCGTCATCGACATCCGCGATATCCAGGCCGGGACCCCGGCCGGTCCGACTGATCCGACCGGCTCAACCGGTTCCACACACGGCGACACGACCACGGAACCCACCGACGGACAGGAGACCCGCGTATGAGCGCCCAGACAGACGGGGCCGCGCTTGCGGGCGGCGCTGGGGCGCCGTCCTCGCGACCCGCGGTTACGGCACAGCACTCCACCCGGATGTTCCTGACCCGCTGGCTGGTCTCCCATACGCGCCGGCTGGTGCCGATCCTGGGCGTGTCGGTGCTCGCGCGGATCGGCGATCAACTGGCCGGCATCGCACTGTGGGTCACCGCCGTGTTCGCCCTGCAGCGCGCGGTCGCCGCCGGGACCCAGATCCGGACCGGGGCCTCGAGCGCGCCGGCGGAGCTGCACCTGGGCATCATCGTCGTGGTGCTCGTCTGCATCGCGCTGCTCAAGGCATTCCTGCGCTATCTGGAGCACTATGCGGGCCACTGGGTCGCGTTCACCGCTCTGCAACGGCTGCGCGAACTATTCTTCGCCTGCCTGGTCCCGCAGGCACCGGCGGCCACCACGGGCCGCGGGGCCGCGGAACTCACCGGTCGGGCGACCCGCGACATCGACCGGATCGAGGTGTTCTTCGCCCACACCTTCCCGCCGGCGGTCACCGCCTTCGTCGTGCCCGCCATCGCGCTGCTCTGGCTGGGCGGCGCGGTCGCCTGGCCGCTGGCCGGGGTGCTCGCGGTGTTCACCGTGGCGATCCTGCTGGTCTCGCTGGGCTCGGGCGGATCCTCATGGGCCTCCGCCCGGCGGATCGCCGCCGACCGGGGCCGGGTCACCGCTCATCTGGGCGACGATCTGGGCGGCCTGCGCGAGGCCCTGGCCTACGAAGCCGACGGGGCCCGTCTGGCGGGCTTGGACTCCGCCGACGCCGTTCTGGTGCGGCAGCGGGCCCGTGCCGGCAGGTCCGGCGCGATCCGGGCCGGGATCATCCGGCTGTTGGAGTTGGGCCAGATCGTGGCGCTGGTGGTGTGCGCAGCGCTGGTGCCGGGGGCCTCGGGCGAAACAGCCGACGGGGTGACCGGAAGCGGCTCCATCGGCCCGCTCGCCCTGGCGCTGGCGGTGGCGATCGGCCTGTGGGCACCCACCAGGGGAATCGCCGACTTCGTCGATGGCCTGGACGAGTCCTTCGCCGCGGCCGCCCGCGTCTACACCGTGTGCGAGGCCGCGCCCACCGTGCGCGACTCACCGCGCACCGTGCCGCAGAGCTCACCGGGCACCCGGCCGCGTGGCGCCGAGGCACCGGGGGAATCCGCCGATTCCGGCCGAACCACGACGGTTTCCGGCCACTCTCCGGAGCACGCCACAACCCCCGCCGTGGCCTTCGAGCATGTGACCTTCCGGTACGCGCCGGAGGACCCGGCGGCGCTGACGGACGTCTCCTTCACCGTCGCCCCCGGGTCCTGGACCTACCTGTTGGGGGTTTCGGGTTCGGGGAAGTCGACCTCGGCGGATCTGCTGTTGCGCGGCTGGGATCCGCAGTCCGGCTCGGTCCGCCTGGCCGGCGCCGACATCCGCGGCCTGCCACTCGACGAGTTGCGCCGCCGGGTGGCCCTGGTCCCCCAGTCCCCCGCGCTGGTCACCGGGACCCTGGCGGACAATCTGCGCCTGGGCGCACCCGACGCCACCACCGACGAGCTCCGCCTGGCACTGCGCATCGCGGATCTGGGCACGTGGGCCGAGGGCCTCGAAGCCGGACTGGACACCCCCGTCAAGGGTCGTGGCAGGGCCCTGTCAGGTGGCCAGTTGCAGCGCCTGGCGCTGGCCCGCGCGCTGGTCGCCGGGCCCCAGGTCCTCGTCCTCGACGAGGCCCTGAGCCAGTTGGACGCCGCCGGCGCCGAGCGGGTGCGCGATGCACTGCGCACCGCGGCGGGGTCAGGGCCCACCGGCCGGTTCACGGTCCTGGAGATCACGCACCGCACGGATCTGGTGCCCGATGCGGCACCCGTGGTGGTCCTCGATGCCGGCCGGGTCCTCGAACGCGGGACGGCCGGCGCACTGCGGGCAATACCGGAATCGGCCTTCAATCGTTTGGCGGCCAGGGGCTGAGCGCGCAGGAGTAGTGCGCAGAAGCCGGACGGGTCCGAGGCCGGAACCATGCGCGCCCACTCGAGCCGCGCCGGCCAGGCTCAGGACAGTGCGAGCAGCAGGGAGAAGACCAGGTAGAAGAGCACGACCGACCACAGGAACACCCGCTCCAGCAGTCCTGTGATGCTGTGCAGCTTGCGTAATTTGCGCAGCACCAGGCTCGCGCAGAAGGCGATCAGCCCGATCAGGGCCACGATGTGCAGGGCCGAGAGCACAGGGTTTCCGGTGAGCCCGGCGATCCGGTCCATGGGCGAGTACGCGGCGGCGAAGTTCACGATCGCCAGCCCATAGTGCACAAGGCCCTGGACGCCCAAGGGCCGGCCCTTCTCCGGAATCGGCGCGGCCAGCATGAGCAGCGGGGTGACCGCGGCGATCAGCAGCAGAACGGCGCACGGGATCCGGTAGTCCCACTCGGGCAGTCCGAACAGCACGGTGGCCGCGGTCGACACCCAGGCCAGGGCCGTGCACACGCTCATCACCGTGTACAGGCGGCCGGTGGGCCCATTGGCGTAGTCACTGACGGTGTCGCCCACCAGGTGCCGCGGAGCGCGCATCGTGTGGAGCACGGCGAAGATGACGACGCGGGCCACCCACAGGGCCAGGGTGATGGCGGCCAGGGGCACGGGGACGTGGATCGGGGTGGCCGCACCCAGTGCGGCTGTGATCGTCGAGCTGGTTTCCATCGCGTGTTCTCCCTTTCATCGGGTTCGCAGCGGGCTCCTTGCGGCCGGTGCCGAGGTTCGGCGGCCCCGAGGTCCGTCATCGCCGGCTGCGCGAACCCCGGCTATGCGCCCGGATCCTCGAGTAGTTCGGCGGTGATCCGCTGCAGTCTGTCGGCCAGATCCTGCGGGTCCTGGCCTGCGGCCCGCACGACGTCGTCGAAAGAGCGCCCCAGTACCGCGGTGGCCCGCTCCTGCACATCGGTCCCCCGCGCGGTCAACCGCAGGGCCTTGGCCCGTCCCGCCCCCTCCACCTTCGCGTCGACGACAAGTCCTGCGGCGCCGAGCGAGCGCACCAGTCCGCTCATCGCGGCCTCGGTCACGCGCAGTGATGCCGCCACCTGTTTCGAGGCCACCCCGGGGTGCTCGGCGATGATCGTGAGCGCCACATACTTGCGCATCGTCAGATCGAAGGGGCGCAGTTTGGCGCCGGCCTGTTCGTCCATCGTCATGACGAGGCCGTGGAGGACATACGCGAGATCGGGCATAGAAGTAACTTAACTACTTAAGTTACTATCCGTCAAGACCCTGCTCCGTGTTGTTGGGCAGGGGGAGAGGTCTGGTCGAGGAGGTGTGCGGGGAGTGGGGAGCACGGTGCGCGCGCCGGCTCACAGGGCCTCAGCCCGCAGAACCTCGGCTCAGAGGCCGGCCGCGCTCAGAGGACCTCGCGGTTCCGCTCGCCGCGGGCGCGCTTGATGCGGCTGATCACCCACGGGATGACGACTGGCAGCACGCTGACGATCACGATGAGGATCGCCCAGATGTCCACATGATCACGGATGATGGCGATCGAGCCCAGGAAGTGCCCGGCCAGCGGCAGCAGGGCACCCCAGCCGATCGCTCCGGCCACATTCCAACCCACGAAGCGCTTATACGGATAGGCCGCGATCCCCACCGCCAGCGGGGTGAAGGTGCGCACCAGTGGAACGAATCGGGCCAGAATCAGGGACTTGCCGCCGTGGCGGGCGAAGAAGTCCTCGGCGGCCTGCAGGCGCACCGTGTTCAGCACCCGGGCGTCCGGTTTGAAGAAGCGGCGGCCGAACTTGCGGCCCAGCAGGTAGCCCACCTGATCGCCCAGGAAGGCGGCGATCCAGGCCGTGACGATGACGGCCCAGATGTGGATGCCCATACTGGGCGCCAGCATGCCGGCGACGAACAGCAGGGAGTCCCCTGGCAGGAACGGGAAGAGCACGCCCGACTCGATGAAGACGATGAGCGCGACGACGCCCAGCATCCACGGGCCCGCGGCCTCGAGCAGGGGGCCGGGGTCGAGCAGACCGGAGGCCTCGATGGACGCCCCCTGGAGGGAGTCGGCCGCCTGAGGCAGGGCGCTAAGGACGTCGAACATGCGGAGGTTCCTCACTCATCGGTATCAACGCGCGCCTACAGCGGCACGCGCCGGGATCAACGCATTACATTGTCGCGGATGTGTCTGGGCCCGTTCTCAGGGGCGCCCGCAACCGGCCCACTCAGCCCAGGGCGCGAGCCCCGTTGACGATGACCATGATCGCCCCGCAGAAGGCCAGGATCATACTGACCGTCCGCCCCAGCCTCGGACCCATATAGCGGGCCAGATAATTGCCCGCCAGAGTACCGGCCACCAGAGCCACCAGGACCTCGGCCCATTCGAGCAGACTCATCGCCGGCCAGCGCCACAACATGGCCACGGCCGCAACTGCGGTGACGACGAAGAAGAACTGCACACTGGTGGCGAACTTCCGGTGGTCCCAGCGCGAGGCGTTGGAATAGGCGATGACCGCGGGCCCGCCCACGCCGCCCACCGCCTGCATCAGCCCGCCCAGCAGACCGGCGCCGATCCGCCCGCCTCCGGAGTCCAGCCACGCCATCCGCGATCCGAACAGGCTGATGATCAGGGCCACGACCATGAGTGAGCCGGAGGCGATCTGCATCGGCGGCGCGGGCAGGAAGTGCATCATGAGCGCACCGGGGACGATCCCGACGATCGCGGCCAGCGTGATGGGGCCGATTTTGCGGTACTCCACGTGCTTGGCGTGCCCGGCGTAGATGAGCAGGGCCGAGAGCCCGCCCAGCAGGCTGGTCGCCACGACCCCGTCCACGGGCCCCAGGTGCAGGATGATGAAGGGCGCGCAGATGAGCGCGAAGCCGATGCCGGTGGCGCGTTGGATGACGGATCCGACGAGCACCGCGCACAGCATGAGGATGAAGGTAGTGGTCACTTTCCCACGGTATCCGCCTCTGCCCGGCGCCGCCGCACGAGCCGTCTGGCATCTCACATTCCGACCCCGGATCTTGAATTACGGCCAACATAGATACAAGATGTATTTATGAACGATTCGAGGAGGCCCGCCGCGGCCGGGTCGAACACGGGGCGGACCTCGGTCTCGGCCACGGAACGCGCCTACCGCTCCGTCAAGGCCGACATCCTGTCCGGACGCCTGGGCGGCGGCACGATGACCAGCGAGGGCGAGGTCGCCGAAGACCTGGGGATCAGCCGCACCCCCGTGCGCGAGGCCTTCCTGCGCCTGGAGACCGAGGGCTTCCTGGCGCTCTACCCCAAGCGCGGCGCGCTGGTCGTGCCCGTGGCCCCCGGCGAGGCCGAGGAGATCCTCGACGCCAGGCACCTCATCGAAACCCACGCCGCCGGGCGCATCGCCGAACTCCCCCAGGCCCAGCGCACCCGCCTGATCGACGAACTGCACGAACTCATCAGCCGGCAGCGCGAGGCCCACCACGGCGGCGATGTCGCCGAGTACACGGCGGTGGACGCGGAATTTCACCTGGCCATCACCTCGGCCGGGGGAAATACGATCCTGGCGAACTTCGCGCACCTGCTGCGCGACCGCCAACAGCGGGTGACCGCCGGCTCCCTACACGGCCGGCCCGAAACCGCCGAGGCCTTCATTGACTCGCACGAACGTCTGGCCGACCATCTGGCCGCCGGAGACGCCCGCGCATACGCGCAGGAACTGCGCGAACACTTCGATATGGTGCGGAAGGAATTCAAATGACCGCGAAAGCGGCGCAGCCGGGGGCCACACCTCGACAGACGACACCCGGGGAACCGGTGAACAGGGGAACCGGCACACAGGCTGGAACCGGGGCGCCACGGGCCAAGGCACCCGCCGGCCCCGGGGTCAGGGCCTCGTCCTGGCTGGCGGTGGCCGCGACCATGTTCGCGGTGGCATGGGGCGGCAATGAGTTCACCCCATTGCTGGTCATGTACCGCAATTCCGGGGAGTTCTCCCCCGTCGCGGTCGACGGAATGCTGGCCGCCTACGTGTTCGGCATCGTGCCCGCCATGCTGATCGGCGGGCCGCTGTCCGACCGCCACGGCCGCCGTCCCCTGCTACTGCCCGCCGCGCCCGCCGCCCTCATCGGTTCGCTCATCATCGCCCTGACCCCCAACAGCGAAATCGGTATGATCATCGGCCGCATCTTCTGCGGGATCGCCCTGGGCCTGGTGATGGCGATCGGCTCGACCTGGATCAAGGAGCTCTCCGATGCCGCAGGAGCCGGTACGGCCGCCGGCGCCAAGCGCGCATCCATGTCACTGACCCTGGGCTTCCTGGCCGGGGCCGGCGTGGCAGCGGTGCTGGCCCAGTTCGCGCCCCTGCCCCAGCATCTTCCGTACATCCTGCACATGGCCATCACCGTCGTCACCGGACTGTGGCTGCTGAGCGTCCCGGAGACCCGCCGCGCCGGCGTCGCGGGGACCTCGGCGGCGGAGAGCACCGGGACCCGGGGAGCCGCAGCCGGCGCCGACGCGCCCGCCCGGAGGTCACTGTGGCAAGACCTCAAGGTTCCGAAGATGAAGCACAAGCGCTTCCTCCTGGTCGTCCTGCCCGCCGCACCCTGGGTCTTCGGCGCCGCCGCGAGCGCCTACGCAGTGCTGCCCGGCCTGCTGTCGGACTCGGCCGGGAACTACCCGATCGCCTTCGCCGGCCTCATCACCGTCGTCACGCTGGGCTTCGGCGTGGGCATCCAGTCCCTGGGTCCCGTCATCGACACCCGCCGTTCGGCGCGGGCCACCGTGATCGGCATGTGCTGCGTGGTCGCGGGCCTTGCCCTGACGATCCCCGCAGCCAGCACGCTGAGCCTGGCACTGGGGCTGCTGGCAGCGGTCGTGCTGGGCATGGGATACGGCCTGACCCTGGTCTCCGGACTCTCCGAGGTCCAGCGGATCGCCGGACCCGACGATCTGGCCGGCCTCAACGCGGTGTTCTACGCGCTGACCTATGTGGGATTCTTCGTCCCCATGATGCTGGCCTGGGCACACACCTGGCTGAGCTATCCGCAGATGTTCCTCGGCGGCCTGGTGCTGGCGGTCATCTGCCTGGTGATCGTCGCCTGCGCCTGGCGGCGGCATCTGCCCGGCGCCCGCGTCCCCGCCGATGCGAAGTACCTGCAGAACGGTGGAGCGGACGGGGCCGGCGCGCAGGGTGGAGCGAGTGCACCCGAAGCGCCGAACCCCACCGTGGGCGAGGCCGGAGCGGCCTGAGTCGGCGCAGCCCCCGGCCAGGACTCCGGCCAGGACTCCGGCCAGGACTCCGGCCAGGACTCCGGCATAGCAAGCGCAGATTCACATTGTGTGCGGATATATCCGCACACAATGTGAATCTGCGCTTGCGTTGCGTTCAGGCGCCGGGTGATGCGTTGATCCGCCCTACGGCCGAGCGCTCTTGCGGACCTTGACGTCCTCGACACAGGTCAAATCGGTCTTGACGATCCGGCCGGCCAGGCCGTGAGCCACGATGTCAGAGGCCGCCCGCTCCTCGGCCTCCAACTGGGCGGCTACATCGGCGTCTGCGGGGTTGTCCTCGTCGACGACCAGCAGGTAGCGGAACTGGTATCCACCCAGGTCGGGCGGGTACATGAACATCCCCTCCGGCGTGAACTGCGCGATCAACATATCGTGATCGTCCTGCTCGGCGCGCAGCTGCTGCCGTTGCTGCTCCGTCAGATCGGTAAAACGACCGCGGACGGTCATGCGGTACGTGCGTTTCATCTTCGTGTGCCTTTCATCGTCGTCTGGTGCGGCCGCAGGGTCCGTCGCGGCCCCGGAGGTCCGTGCGGTCGCGGGGTTCGCGGTCTTCGCTGAGTTCACGGTCTTCGCCGGGTTTGCAGGAGATGTCGGGCTCCCCGCCCATGCGAAGAGCGCCGCTAGATCATCTGCCGCCCGCCGGAACTCGGACCGGCGCAGCGGCAGAGGATGCCCGGGGAGGAAGCGGGAGGCCGTCGCGTCGAGCGCACCGGCAACTGCCACCGCCCTGGTCACGCCGGCCGGCCCGGGCCCCGGATCCACTGCCCTCGGGCCTCCGGAAGCGAAGCCTCCCAGACCAGGACCTTCGGGGCCTCCGGGGGTGGCGCCTCCACATGCGGGGTCACCAGGCCCTGAGCCTCCGGGGGCGGATTCGTCGAACAGCTCGATGAGCGATACCGCGACCGGATCCTGCACAGCGGACACATCGGCCGAGGCCGAGTCAGCGCCCGCCGAGCAACTCGCGCGCACCAGGTACTCGTTCACCGCCGCCCGCGCCGCGATCACCTCGGGGTAGAGGGCCGCGAACCGGAGGAATGCCCGGATGCACGTCCGCAGGCGATCGCCCGGGTTGCCGGGTCCGGCCATCCGGACCTCGTACGCCACCGGCTCCAACAGCTCCGCGATCTCCTGGCGCACGGCAGCGGCCAGTTCCTCCTTCGCGGCGAAGTTCCCGTGCACGGCGCCGCGGCTGAAGCCCGCGTGTTCGGCCACTGCGTTGAGCGATGTGGCCCCGACTCCGTCACGGGCGAAGAGTTCCATGGCCGCATTGATGAGTCGGCGCCGGGTCTGGGCCTGTTGTTCCTTCCGTGTGGGCATCACCCAAGCATATCCAACGATGTTCGGATGTCAACCTGTATCTGAAATTGTCCGAGGGGTCACGCCCGGCACCCCCACGGCTCAGCACCGGTCCGGGCGTCCTTGTCGTGGGCGCTTCCGTATGACATGCGCAAACCTGCAACGCCGCTCTGTGTCAAGCTGTGTGGAGTCACTCGGGCTAGTTTCTGACTGCTTCGTGCTCCGGCAGGTTGATACCCACGACGTGGGGCGGCTTCGGAGTCACCGGACGTGACTTGAAGCGTCCCCGGT
>NZ_JANIJY010000032.1:0-26896 GCF_024580695.1 Brevibacterium sp. 91QC2O2
ATCAGGAGGTCCTGCAGATGCAGGACCTCCTGAATGATCGTCCGCGGCGGACGCTTGAGTTCCGTACGCCTCGTGAGAGACTGGATGAACTTATCAGTGGTGTTGCACTAGCACCCTGAAACCGCCGGCTTATAACTTAAGAAATCTGAATGCCTGCATGACAAATGTGTAGGCGAGTATCATCTTTACTCCAAGTGTGCTGTGGACCACACTGGTGTCCATCGGCGATCCACGGCCCGTCTTCCGGGCCCCAGCAGGGACAGCGCCGATGGACACCAGGACACGACCTTTGGGGGATGCACAGATGTACGACGTAGCGGTCATCGGGCTGGGGGCCTTCGGCTCCCACACCCTGTGGCAACTGGCCGAACGCGGAGTCAAGGCGGTGGGACTGGACCAGTACCCCGTGGTCCACCCCTTCGGATCGTCCCACGGGCACACCCGCCTGTTCCGCATCGCCTGTATGGAACACATCGAACTGGGCACGGTGGCCCGCCGTGCCGCCGAACTCTGGCGTGGACTCGAAGACCACAGCGGCACCCCGATCCTCAACCAGGTGGGTGCGGTGACCATCGGCCGGCCGGACTCCGATTACGTCAAGGGTGCGATCGCCACAGCCGCCCACCACGAGGTCCCAATCGAAACATACTCGGCCGACGAACTCGTCTCCCGCTTTCCGGCCTTCGAGAACATCGACCCGGACGAGATCGGTGTGCTCGACACCAGCGGTGGGACGGTGGGCGCCGAGGCCTCCATCGCCTCGGCGCTGGGGCGGGCCCGGGAGCTCGGTGCGGACGTGCTGGGCGGCGGCCGGGTCGAGTCGATCCGGCGCACGGCCGGTAGTACCTTCGAACTGGGCCTGTCCACCGGCAACACCGTGCGGGCGAAGAAGATCGTGCTGGCCCTGGGCCCCTGGCTGGCCAATGCGGTGGACATCCCCGGCCTGCAGGCGCTGTTCAGCCCGATGAACTGGTGGCGGATCGACGAGGAGCTGGCCGCGGCACGCGCTCGCGACATCCCCGGCTACCGGCAGCGCTCCGCCGAGGCCTACCTGGCACCGCAGTTGCCCGGCTTCATCCGTCGCTTCGACGATATGAGCATCTGGGGCCACGGTGATGTGGACGGCCACGGGATGAAGATCGGACTGAGCCTGAACTCCAAGGAACTCCACCCGATCGACCCCGCGAACTTCGACCGGGATATCGAACCGACACGCGATTGGCGCAATGTGGCCAGGGTGGCCCGCCGCGCCTTCCCGACCCTGGACCCGGTGCCGGCGGCATCGCGGGTCTGCATGATCACCACCTCACCGGACGACCAGTTCACCATCGGACAGGTGGGCCGGGACACCGGTGTGTACGTGGCCGGCACCTGCCACGGACACGGTTTCAAACACGCCGCGGCGATCGGGGAGTACCTGGCCCAGACCGTGCTCGGCGAGGCGCGGACCGTGGAGCCGGGGATCTGGGATGCGGAGCGGCTGCCGGGGTTCACGGACCAACTCCTGGAGACCGTCTTCGAAAAGGGCAGTGTCTTCGACCCCGCCGGAACCCGGAACCTCGCCGGCGCCCCCGCGGGCCGGGACGGTACGCGATGAGCGCAGCACAGACGGGTGCCGCCCAGACGGGTGCCGCCCGGGCAAGTACAGCGCAGGCGGGACCCGCGCAGGACCGGAGGGTCGCCGTGATCTCCGGAGCCTCCGGGGGAGTGGGAGCGGCGATCGCCCGCCGCCTGGCCCCGGATTTCGACCTGGTCCTGCTGGGCCGCAATGAGGCCAAACTGCGGGCGCTGGCAGCCGAACTGCAGAGCGCCCTGCCGGACGCGGGCACTGGGCCCGGTGCGGCCTCGGCAATGGGGGAGGCCCCGGCGCACGTCACCTGCCTGGCCGGCGATGTCACGGAGCCCGCCTATCAGGCCGCCGTCGCCGCGGCCGTGCCCGGCTGCGCCATGTTGGTCAACTCGGCAGGGGTCAGCCTGCGCAAACCGCAGGCGGAACTGACCCGCGCGGACTGGGAACGCGTGCTGGGCGTCAACGTCGTGGCGGTCGCGGGACTCACCGCGGCCCTGACCCCGGCACTGCGGGCGGCACGTGGGGACGTTGTGATGATCAACTCGGGTGCCGGCCAATTCTCCAGCCCCGGCAACAGCCTGTACTCGGCGTCCAAGCACGCGCTCAAGGCGTACACGAACTCGCTGCGCGCTGAGGAGCGCGGCGCCGGGGTGCGGGTCACCTCGATCTTCCCCGGCTATATGGACACCGACATGGTCCGCACCATGCCCAGCGTTCAGGACCGGGCGGATGCCGCCGAGGTGCCCTTCGCCCGGATGGTCCCGGTGGAGACCCTGGCCGATGCGGTGGCCCTCATCGCGGCCGCCCCGCCCCAAGCGACCTTCGAAGACATCACCATCCGACCCACCCAGCCCATCACCATCCACTGACTACCCACCCCCCTCTCTCTCAAAGTTCCACTACAACCTGAATTGTCGAAAATCAGCCCGAAACGGCCGAAAACCGTCAATTCATGTCGTAGTGGAACTCAAAGGGAGGGGGAAGGGAGGGGGACGTCATACCATTGAGAGGAAGCACAGATATGGCCCTGCGCCTTGGAATCGACACCGGCGGCACCTTCACCGACGTCGCCCTGTTCGACACCGGATCCGGTGAACTCAAGGTCCTCAAGACCCCCAGCACCCCGTCCGATCCCGGCAACGCGGTGCTCACAGGCGCAGAATCCGCGCTGGAGCGCTACGCCACAGCGGGCGAGACCGTCGAATACTTCGCCCACGGCACGACGGTCGCGACCAACACCCTGCTGGAGGGCAAGGGCGCGAAGATCGCCATCTTCGTCACCGAGGGCTTCCGCGATCTGCTGGAATTGGGACGCCAGCGCCGCCCCAAGCTCTACGACCTCTACGCGCAGAAGCCGGAACTGCTGACCGGCCGCGACCTCATCTTCGAAGTCGGCGAGCGGCTGAAATACGACGGCACCGTGATGCAGGAGCTGGACGAGGCCGCAGTCGCGCAGCTGGTCGAGGACAACCGGGCCGCGCTCGACGAGGTGGACGCCCTCGCCGTGTGCTTCCTCTACAGCTTCGAGAACAGCGCACACGAACGGGCCGTGGGTGAGATCCTGGCCCGCGCCCTGCCGGGGAAGTTCGTCACCCTGTCATCGGATGTGCTGCCGCAGTTCCGCGAGTTCGAACGCCTTTCGACGACCTCGGTCAACGCCTACATCGGCCCGATCATGCAGGGCTACCTGGGTTCGCTGCGCCGTCGCCTGGGCGAACGCGGGCTGTCGGACGCTCCCAAGGTCACGCAGTCCAACGGCGGCGTCATCTCCTTCCAGACGGCTGAGCAGATGCCGGTGCGCACCGTGCTGTCCGGCCCGTCGACCGGGGTGGTGGGGGCCGCCGAGGTGGCGCGCAACTCCGGCTTCGAACACGTCATCACACTGGACGTGGGCGGGACGTCCTCCGATATCGCGCTGGTCAACGACGGCACGCCCACCTCGTCGAACGGAATGGAGTTGGACGGCCGGCCGATCCAGGCGCCGATGCTCGACATCTCCACGGTGGGCGCCGGCGGCGGGTCGATCGCCTGGATCGACGACGGCGGACTGCTCAAGGTGGGCCCCGAATCCGCGGGAGCCTATCCGGGCCCGGCCTGCTACGGCAACGGCAATATGCGTCCCACCGTCACGGATGCGAACGTGGTGCTGGGGATCCTGAACAACGATGCGCTGCTGGCCGGGGCGATGCCGATCGACGCCTCGCTGTCGTTCGCCGCGGTGAAGTCCCTGGGCGATCAGCTGGGACTGAGCACCGAGGAGACCGCGCAGGGCATCATCTCCGTGGTCACGGCGAACATGGCCAAGGCGATCCGCGTGATCTCCGTGCAGAAGGGCTACGACCCCTCCGACTATGCGCTGGTGGCCTTCGGTGGTGCCGGCCCCCTGCATTCGGGCCGGCTGGCGCGCGAACTGCGGATGTCGACGACCCTGGTGCCGCAGTCCCCGGGCGCGATGAGCGCGATCGGCATGCTGATGACGGACCTCAAGTCCGATTTCATCGCCACTGCGCGCACCCCCCTGGACGAGGCCGCCGGCGAGAAGACCCTGCGGGTCTTCGAAACCCTGGCCACCGAGGCCGCGACCTGGCAGACGGCCGAGGCGCTGCCGGACGAGCGGGTGGTCCTCAAGCACTTCGCGGACGTCCGCTACCGGGGCCAGAACTACGAGATCACGGTCGGAGTGGATCATCTGGAGGACACCGCGCGGCTGCTGGCCGATCTGCAGGCCGATTTCGAGGCCCGCCATCGGGAGCTCTACGGCTACATCAACGCCGATTCGGTCATCGAGATCGTCAACTTCAGGATCCAGGCGGTGGGCACGGTGGACACGATCGAGGTAACCCAGCGCCCCGCAGCCCGGGCGGCGGGGGAGCCGATGACCCGACAGGTCTACATCTCCGAATACGGCGAGCGGGCCGAGGTCCCGGTCCTGGAGCGCACGAGCATTCCGACCGGTGAGTCGATCGCGGGTCCCGTTGTGATCGAGCAGTACGACACGACCTCCTTCGTGCTGCCGGGGCAGACCGCCCACATCGACCCCTCGGACATGCTCATCATCGCCGACGACTGAGCCGGCCCGGCGAACCGGGCCCGCTCCTGCGGGCCCGGCGCAGGTCGCCCAGCCACCCCAGACATCCCAGACACCAGCACAGCCACAGACTTCGAAGGAAGAACACAATGACGACGAACTCGACCGCGCAACCGGCGGACATCGACCCGATCAAGGTCGAGGTGATCGGATCCGCCCTGGCCTCCGTGAGCGAGGAGATGGGCGAGGCCCTGGTCAAGGCCTCGTACTCGCCGAACATCAAGGAGCGCCGCGACTGCACCACCGCCCTGTTCGACGCCGAGGGCAATGCCCTGGCACAGGCCGAACACATTCCGATGCACCTGGGTTCCCTCATGGGCATCGTCAAGGCCGTGCTGGACCGCTACCCGGTGTCCGATATTCGCCCCGGCGATGGCTTCCTGGGCAACGACCCCCACACCGGCGGCGGCACCCACCTCCCGGACATCGTGCTGGTCACCCCGATCTTCTTCGCAGAGGAACTGGTCGGCTGGGCGACGAACCTGGCCCACCACTCCGACTACGCGGATCGGACCCACGCGACGATCTTCCAAGAGGGCATCCGGATCCCGGCGGTGCGCGCGGTGCGCGACTGGGCGTACATCGACGACGTCATGCACCTGATCCTGATCAACATGCAGGTGCCGGCCGAACGCATCGCGGACTTCCGTGCCCAGCTGGCCTCGAACCGGCTGGGTGTGGCGCGCACCGTCGACCTGTTCGAGAAGTACGGGACCGCGACCATGCGGGCGGCGGGGCATGCGCTGATGGACTACACCGAGCGCAAGGTCCGCGCCGGGATCCGCGAGATCAAGAACGGCGTCTACACCTTCGCGGACAAGTTCGACAGCGAGGAGATCCCGGACATCCTCGACATCTCACTGGAGCTGACGGTCAAGGACGAGGAACTCGAGTTCGTCTTCGACGCCCCGCCGCAGGTCCGCGCCTCGATCAACCTGGTGCCCACCGCCCTGCTGGCCACCGTGTACTACGCGGTCAAGACCGTGGTCGGCTCCGACATCCCGACGAATGCGGGCCTGTACCGGGCCATCTCGGTCACCGCCCCGCGCGGTTCCGTGCTCAGCTGTGTGGCACCCGCAGCGGTCAACGGGCGCACCCAGCTGTGCCAGCGGGTGGTCGACCTGGTCCACGGCGCCCTGTCCAAGGCCGACCCGACCCTGGTCACCGCCGCCAGCTACGGCGCGGTGCCGGCGACCCAGTTCTCCGGAATCGACCCGCGCACAGGTGAGTACTACGTCTACCTCGAGACGATCGGCGGTGGCCTGGGTGCCAGCCACTGCGCCTCCGGGCTCAACGGCGTACAGGCCCACATCACGAACACCTCGAACCTGCCGGTGGAATCCCTGGAGATCGAGTACCCGCTGACCGTCGACCGCTACGAACTGGTCGACGACTCCGCCGGCGTGGGCGAACACCCCGGCGGCATGGGCATCCACCGGCTCGTCACCGTCAACCACGACGACTGCGTGTGCCACGTGTCGATCTCCCGCCAGCGGACCCAGCCCTGGGGCCTCGAAGGCGGCGGCCCCGGCCGTTCCCTGCACGTCGAGGTGGGTGACGAGGAGTACCTGGACCAGACCGAGTTCGCGATGAACACGGGCGAGACGATCGGGATCGAAACCGCCGGCGGCGGCGGATTCGGGATGCCTGCCAAGCGGCCGGCCGAACTGGTCGAACGCGACCTGCGGGAGGGCAGGATCAGCCCGGCCACAGCCGAGGCCGCCTACGGGTATGTGCCCGCCGCGACCTCGGCGGCGGGGAAGCCCGGCGGAGATGAGAAAACGGGAGGGACACGTGACTAGGAAGATGCGAACGGGCCTGCGGGCCGTGGCGCTGAGCGTGGTCGGTCTGCTGACCGCGGTCACCGTCACGGCCTGCGGGCCCGCGGGCAGCGAATCCGAGGGCGGCCTGGACCAGGGCGTGCTCGACATCGGCCTGTCCGCCGAACCGAAATCGAACCCGCCCGCGGTGGACTCCTCGGTCGTCGGCTATACGATCGACGCCCTGGTCCAACGCGGGCTGATGGCATATGACCCGGACGGGAAGCTGATCCCCGGGCTGGCCGAATCCGTCACCAGCAAGGACAACAGGACCTGGACCGTGAAACTGCGGCCCGGCCTGACATTCGCGAATGGCGATCCGCTGACCACCGCGGATGTGAAGCGGAACTTCGAATACATGTCGGACCCGAAATCGCCCGGCTACGTGTTCGACGGGCTCAAGGGCCTCACATCCATGGAGGTCGAGTCCGATACGCGGATGAAACTGGTACTGGACTCGCCGAACAACGCCTTCGCCCAGTACCTGGCGATCCCGGCAGCAGCGATCTACTCGAAGGACTCGATTAAGGACAAGAAGGACGGCTGGGACGGCGCCGGTCCCTTCAAGGTCGACACCTACAGTCCGGGACAGAGCCTGCGGCTGGTGAAGAACGACGCCTACTACGGCGCCGACCAGGTGGACCTCAAGACCATCAACCTGAAGTTCTACCCCGACGGCAACGCCCGGACCTCGGCCCTGCTCTCCGGCGATGTCGACTTCATCGACTATGTGCCCTGGGAGGACTTCTCCCGGCTCGAGAGCGATAAGAACATGACGCTCGATTCGCAGAACGGGCCGTTCATGTACACGCTGTTCAATGTCAAGACCGGCATCTTCGACGATCCCAAGATGCGCCAGGCGGTGGCCTATGCGATCAACCGCGACAACTCGGTGTCCGCGGCGTTCTTCGGACACGGCGAATCCCAGTACGGGGTGCCGATGGACAAATCCGATCCGGCCTACGATCCGAAATGGGACAAGCTGTACTCCTACGACCCGGACAAGGCCAGGCAGCTGATCAAGGAATCCGGATTCGACACGTCCAAGGAGATCAACTTCCTGACGAACTCGCAGTACGTCTTCCACCGCGATGTGGCACTGTCCATCCAGGCGGACCTGGAGGCCGTGGGGCTCAAGATCAAACTGAACTCCCCTGACTGGGCGACCCGCACGGAACTGTCGAACAAGGGTGACTACGACCTGTTGATCAACGGCAACGTGGGCGTGGTGACCGATCCCAGTTATATGGGCACGTTCTTCGGCGGACCCCTGTCGAATGTCCGGTCGGCCCACTACCAGAACCCCGAACTCCAGCAGTTGGTCAAGGAGGGCGCCGCCGCGAAGGACGGTGCCGCCAAGAAGAGGATCTACGACAAGATGCGCGGGCAGGTCCAAGCCGACACCCCCTTCGTCATGGTCAACACCCGCGGACAGGCCCACGCCTACACCAATGAGGTCAAGGGCTTCAAAACCCTGCCCGGCTTCCTGTCGTTCTACTCCGGCTACTCGCTGGCCTATATCAAGGGAGGACAGTGATGATCAGGTACATCGGCATACGCATCGTCACCGGCATCGTGCTGGTGTGGGTGACGATGACGCTCATCTTCCTCATGCTCCAGGCGGTGCCCGGCGACCCCGCGGTACAGATCCTGGGCGGGGGCAATACCGAGATCAGTCCAGAGGCCCTGGCCGCCGTACGCGAATCCCTGGGCCTGGACCGCCCGGTGTGGGTCCAGTACTTCGCCTTCCTGGGCTCCGTATTCACCGGGAACTTCGGCGAATCCTATGTCTACGCCCAACCGGTGGTCGACCTGATCGGCCCGCGCCTGCAGGTCACCCTGGAGATCGCGATCTTCGCACTCATCCTGGGCACCGTGGTGGGCGTGGCTCTGGGGGCCTGGGCCGCGCGCTCCAAGGGCGCCATCGACACAGTCGTCTCCGGCTTCCTGTCGGTGCTCACCAGCGTGCCGGTCTACGTCGTCGGCGCCCTGTTCGTCCTGCTGTTCGCCCTGACCTGGCACCTGCTGCCCTCGGGCGGCTTCACCTCCATCGCCTCGGCCCCCGGTACACACTTCGCCCGGCTGATCCTGCCGGTCGTGGCCCTGTCCCTGCCGATCGCCGCGGTGGTCGGGCGGATGACGCGCTCGCAGGTGATGGAGAACCTCGAACAGGACTGGGTGCGCACCGCCCGGTCCTGGGGCCAGACCCGCGCCGGCGTGTTCAACAAGCACGTGCTGCGCAATTCGCTGACCTCTGTCGCCGCGATCGTCGGCCTGGAGGCGGGATCGCTGATCGGCTCGACTGTCCTGGTCGAACGCATATTCAACCTGCCCGGCGTGGGCTCCCTGCTCATCGATTCGGTCACCGCGCGCGACTACCCGGTCGTCCAGTCGATCGTCGTCGTGCTGTGCATCTGCTTCATCGTCTTAAGCCTCGTCGTCGAAATCGTCTACGGGCTCCTCGACCCCAGGATCCGGAGGGCCGCGCTATGACCACGGACAACACTCCTACTACCGGCGGCCAGAGCAGCGGTCCAAGCGGCACCCCGGGCGCATCCGGCGGTACCGGCGCCGAGGCCGTGGCCACCCTGGCCGGCCGCGTCACCGACAACTCCAAACGGGCCAAGATCCGGCGCTCGCTGACGCCTGCGCGCACCATCGCCGCGATCTTCCTGATCCTGGTCATCGTGGTCTCCGTGGGGTCCGTGCTGTTCCCCGTCGCCGACCCGCTCAAACAGGATGTGGTCAACCGCTTCGCAGGACCGGGCAACGGGCACTTCCTGGGCACGGACGAACTGGGCCGCGACACCTGGGCCCGGCTGCTCCAGGGCGTGCGCGTCGAACTGCTCATCACGGTCACGGCCACCCTCATCGCGATGGTGCTGGGCACCGTGCTGGGCCTGTTGGCCGGCTGGTATCAGAGACTGGGCGATCTGCTCCTGATGCGCGTGGTCGATGTGATCCTGGCGTTCCCGCCGATCATCATCGCGCTCATGGCCACCACCCTGTACGGAACGAACAAGGCCACCCTGGTGCTGGTCATGGGGATCCTGTTCATCCCGTCGTTTGCCCGTGTGGTCCACGGCCAGGTGATGAGCGTGGCCGGGTTGGAGTTCGTGGCAGCGGCGCAGGTATTCGGTGCGGGTACCTGGCGGCGCATCTTCACCGTCGTCCTGCCCAACTGCCTGACGCCGATCATAGTCCAGTTCACCACGGTGATGGCGGCTGCCATCCTGCTGGAATCCGGCCTGAGCTTCCTGGGCCTGGGCGTCCAGGCGCCGGAGCCGTCGCTGGGCTCCATGGTCGCCGGCGCCCAGCGCTTCATGACCGACTACCCCGTCCAATTGATCATCCCCGCCGTCGCGGTCAGCCTCATCATCCTCAGTTTCGGGTTGGTGGGCGATTTCCTGCGCGACGTGCTGGATCCCAGGAGGTAAGCGATGCTGCTGCAGACGAAGGACCTGAGTGTGGGCTTCGGCAAGGCCGACGCCCCCATCACCAGCGATGTCTCGTTCTCGATCGCGCCCAGTGAGATCGTCGCCCTGGTGGGCGAATCCGGTTCGGGCAAGTCGGTCACCGCGATGGAGGTCGCCGGGCTCAACCCGCGCAACAGTTGGTCGACCGGCTCCATCCTGTTCGACGGGCAGGACCTGGGGAAGCTGCCCGAGGCGGCTAGGCGGAACCTGCTGCGCCGCGAGATCGGCGTGATCTTCCAGGACCCACTGACCTCGCTGAACCCCGTGTACACGATCGGCACGCTCATGCACATGTCGATGAAGCACCGGGTGGAGGGGACGGCGAACCAGCGGGCGCGGGCGCTGGAACTGCTGGAGATGGTGAATATGCCCGATCCGGCCGGCACGCTGAAGAAGTACCCGCACCAGCTCTCCGGTGGGCAGCGACAGCGCGTGATGATCGCGATGGCGATCGCCGCGACCCCCAAGCTGCTCATCGCCGACGAGCCGACCACAGCGCTCGACGTCACCGTGCAGGCCGATATCCTCGACCTGCTCGACGGGCTGAAGGACGAGCTGCAGATGAGCGTCCTGCTCATCACCCACGATATGGGCGTGGTGGCGAATTCCGCCGACCGGATGTACGTCATGAAGGGCGGGCGGATCGTCGAATCGGGCAGCGTGGACGATGTGTTCAACCGCCCGCAGGATGCGTATACGCGCGATCTGTTCGCCGCGGTGCCGCGAATGACAGTGGGGGCCCCGGAAGAAGCGCGGGCTGTCGCCGGTGCCGGAAGTGGTGTGGATGCGGCCGCCGAGGCCGCGCCTGAGACTGCGGCCGCGCCGGCCGCCGCCCTGACCTTCTCCGAGGTCGACTACTACTACAGCCGGGCGCTCAAGCGGGCCGGTGCCAAGGCCCTGGACCAGATCTCGCTGACCGTGGCGCCCGGACGCACCGTGGGCCTGGTGGGCGAATCCGGTTCGGGCAAGTCGACGATCGGCAAACTGGCCGTCGGCCTGCTCACCCCCGGCGCCGGCACGATCACGACGGGGGCGGCGAAGCGGGACCGGGCCTCGGCGGGGGCGGGCAGTGCGCCCGGTGGCACGGCAGGGCCGGGCCAGGCCTTCACCCGGTCGATGGTGTTCCAGGATCCCGCGTCCTCGCTGGACCCCCGGCGCTCGATCGGGGAGTCGATCGCGGCACCGCTGATCTGGTCGAAGACCGTCGGACGCGCCGAGGCCCTGCGCCGGGCCGGCGTGCTGCTCGAACGGGTGCACCTGCCGGCGAGCTGGGCGGGTCGCTATCCGCACGAACTCTCCGGCGGGCAGCGGCAGCGCGTGGGGATCGCCCGAGGGCTGACCAACGACCCGGACCTGCTGGTGGCCGATGAGCCGACTTCGGCCCTGGACGTCTCCGTGCAGGCCGCGGTGCTCGAGCTATTCCAGGAGTTGCAGCACGACTACGGCTTCGCCTGCCTGTTCATCAGCCACGACCTGGCGGTGGTCGAACAGGTCGCGCAGGACGTCATCGTGTTACAGCGCGGAGCGATTCAAGAGGCGGGGCCGACCACGGCCATCGTGTCCGCTCCCAGCACGGACTACGCGGCCCGGCTCATCGCGTCCTCGCCGGTGCCCGATCCCGCGGTGCAGAAGGAGCGCAAGCTGCTGCGGGCGTAGGGGTCCTGCACGAGCCGGGGCACACTGCATTGCACGGAGGTGCTGGCCGGACGTGATAGGAACATTCCATGGAGTTGAGGAACCTCGAGTACTTCGTCGTGCTGGCCGAGGAACAGAGTTTCGAAAAGGCCGCGCGGCGCCTGTTCTTAACGCAGTCGGCCGTCAGTCAGCAGATCCGCAGGCTCGAGGCCGATCTGGGTGTGCGGCTGATCGACCGGGCCACGCGCCCCTTCGAACTCACCGATGCCGGCCGGGACGTATTCGCCCTGGCCACCTCGATCGTGCGGCAGACCCAGTCGATCCGCGGGCTGGCGCACGACCGGGAGGGCAGCGCCGGTGGGATCGTGCGAGTGGGGGTGACCCCGGCTCTGTTGTTCAGCCGCGTCGTCGACGGCCTGCGGTTGATTCGGCGGGACAACCCCGGCCTGCGGATCGAGCTGTTCAACGACAACACCCCGCAGATCCAGGCGCAGCTGGAGAGCGGGGCACTGGACGTGACGTTCTCCAACACCTTCGGCAGTGTGGACGGCTGCCAGGACGTACTGCTCTACGAGGACCGCTTGGTCGTCGCTTTCAACCCGGAGACCTACCCACAGCTGGTTCCGGATGTGGGCAGAGCACAGGCCGAGGCCCCGGCTGGGCCGGCCGAACCCGCTAGGGAAGGGGCAGCGGACCCGGTCGAGCCGACGGGTACGGTGCGGGTGCCGCTGGCCGCGCTCGACGGACTGCCGATCATCTCCTTCGCCCGGATGTCCGCGCGGGCGAACTACGACGCAATGCTCGGGTACTTCACGGAGCACGGGCGCTCGCCGGTGCTGACCGAGGTCGTGGCCACCTATATGGACCAGGTCGGCTATGTGAAGGCCGGGCTGGGGGTGGCACTGGTGCCGAAGTCGTTGATGAGTGCGGTCGATGTCCCGAATGTGGACTGGGCGCAGTTGGATCCGCAGCTGCCGACGCTCCCGATCTACGCGACCTGGAACCCTGCCGGGCTCAATCGTTCGGGGGCGGTTTTCATGGAGCAACTGCGCGGACACTTCGCGGATTGACACGCCCGGAGACGCCCTGGTGCAGCACGCGTCGAACAGGCGGGGTGAAAGCGATATCCGCCGGGTCAAAAGCACTTGAAAGTTGTATTAAGATGCTCATTCGTGAGCACCACAGACCCCATGACCGGAGGGGCGGAAACCCCGGTCGTCCTCGTCGTCTACGGCACCCGCCCGGAGGCCATCAAGCTGGCCCCGATCATCCGCGCCCTGCAGCGGGACCCCCGATTCGAGCTGCGTGTGGCGGTCACCGGCCAACACCGGGACATGCTGCGGCGGATCCACGCCGTCTTCGGCATCGTGCCCGATATCGACCTGGACATCATGTCCCCGGGCCAGAGCCTCAATCAGATCATCGCGCGCACGGTGGCCGGCCTGGACCCGGTCCTGGAACGGCTGCGCCCGGCCGCGGTGATCGTGCAGGGCGATACGTCCACGGTCGCCGCTACGGCGCTGGCCGCCTTCAACCGGCAGATTCCGATCGTGCATGTGGAGGCGGGACTGCGGACCGGAGACCTGGCCTCGCCCTTCCCCGAAGAGGGCAATCGCAAACTGGTCGGCCAGCTGGCTGCACTCCACCTGGCGCCCACTGCCGACGCGCGGGCCAACCTGTTGCGCGAGGGGGTCGATCCCGCAGCGATCGCAGTCACCGGCAACACCGTCATCGACGCACTGCAACATGCGGTGGCGGCTCAGACGGCCCGGGCGGTGCCGGAGGGGCAGGGCGGCAGCGGACGGACCGGAGTCCGGGCCGCGGCTCCGACCGCTGAACCGGCGGGTCAGGCGAGTGTGCTCGAGCGGCTCCTGCGGGCCTCGGCGGTCGGCAGGCGGATTCTGCTGCTGACCACGCACCGTAGGGAGAACTGGGGTGCGCCGATGCGCGATATCGCCCGAGCCCTGGCCCACGTGGCCAGGCGTCACCCGGATGCGCTGATCGCCTGGCCGGCCCATCCGAACCCCGTGGTCCGTGACGTCATCGCACCCGAACTGGCGGGGCTGGACAACGTCATGGTGATGGAACCGCTGGACTACCCGGACTTCACCCGTCTGCTGGCCGTCAGCCACGTGGTGATCACCGATTCCGGCGGCGTCCAGGAGGAGGCTCCCAGCCTGGGCAAACCCGTGCTGGTGCTGCGGGAGACGACGGAGCGCCCAGCCGCGGTGACCTCGGGTGCGGCCCGGCTGGTCGGCACTTCCACGCCGGCGATCGTGGCCGCCGTCGAGGAGCTGCTGGGCGACCCGCTCGCCTATGCGGCGATGGCGCGCGCGATCAACCCCTATGGTGACGGCCATGCGGCCGAACGCGGTATCGCGGCCCTGGCGCAGCTGCTGGGCAGCGGCAGCCGGGAGCCGGACTTCGTCCCGGGAACCGTGGCCGAGGTGATCGCCGGGGAGGCGATTGTGGCACCGACCGATTCCCTGGGGCGGGACGGAATCGGCGCGGCGGTGCCGGCATGAGCCTTGGGATACCGCAGCCGTCTGCGGAGCAGGAACCGCCGGCGGAACCGGGCCGTGGGCGCAGTGGGGCCGCGGGCAGGGGCAGAGCCGAGGGGCACGGGAGCCGTCAACGTGTAGCCGTCACCCCGATGGGCGTGGTCCTGGCCTGGGCCTACGCGCTGCTGGGAGCCTATCTGTTCTGCTTCTCCGGGCTGTTCGCGGATTTCGGCGGGCATCCGTGGTACGGTCTTGCGCTGCTCGTGGTCACGATCACCTCGACACTGACCCTGGCCTACGTCAGTCTGCTCATCACCGTGTATCTGCGACGGGTGAGGGCCCGGCCGGGGGACGCGGCGGAACTCACCTGGCATCTGCTGATCCCTGCCAGAGATGAAACCAGCGTTATCGCCGACACCCTGGCCCGGGCGCGGGGAAGCTTTCCCCGCGTGCACGTGTGGGTCATCGACGATGCCAGTGAGGACGATACGGCGGCACAGGTCCGCCGCCGGATGGTGGTGGATCCGTTCACCCACCTGATCAGCCGGGTCCTCCCCGAGGCGCGCACGGGCAAGGGCAATGCGCTCAATGCCGCTTATTCGGAGGTCTCACGGTTCGTCCGCGCCGCCGGCCAGGACCCGCATAGGACGATCATCGGCGTATTGGACGCCGACGGGTACCTGAGCGGCAACGCGCTGGACCTGCTGGCCGGCCCGGACGGGTTCGGCGACGACACGATCGGCGCCGTGCAGCTGGAAGTGTGGATGAAGAACCGCGGCGATAAGCGGCCTCGGCCCGGTGATGGGAAGTGGAAGAACCACATCGGCCGGATGCTGGTGCGCATGCAGGACATGGAGTTCCGCACCGCGAACTCGGCTATGCAGCTGCTGCGCAGCGAGACGGAGACGGTGGGGATGGGCGGGAACGGCCAGTTCACCAGGCTGTCCATCCTGGCACTGATCGCTGCGGAGGCGGGAGCGCCCTGGGGATCGAAACTGTGCGAGGACTATGAACTGGGGTTGCAGATCCTGGCCCATGGATCGCGC
The DNA here is from genome assembly GCF_024580695.1 of Brevibacterium sp. 91QC2O2. NCBI lineage: Bacteria > Bacillati > Actinomycetota > Actinomycetes > Micrococcales > Brevibacteriaceae > Brevibacterium > Brevibacterium sp. 91QC2O2. The sequence goes on from NZ_JANIJY010000032.1 coordinate 15,137, forward strand.
ACGGCCTATATTCGCGATGCCCATGTGTCGCAGGAGGCATTGCCCTACCTGCGGCGCCTGCTGACCCAGCGGACCCGGTGGTCGCAGGGGAATCTGGAGTGCCTGGCAGACCTGCGCGCCCTACTGCGCCGGCGCCGGTTGAGCCTGCCGGGTTTCGTGGAGATCTCCTATTTCATGAGCCAGCCGATCCTGCTGATGGTCAATCTGATCTTCATCCCGATCGTGCTGTGGCAGGCAGTGGTCGCAGGGACGTTGGGCTTCGGGGCCCTGCAGTTCGGACCGCACGGTGATGACAGGATAGCGCTGGCCGGTGTCGGCGCCCTGGTGTTCCTGCTGTTGCCCTATGTCGCCTGGGGGCCGCTGTACCGGCGCTGGGGCGGTGAGGACGTTGGGATTCTCAAGTCCTGGGGTCTGGGGCTGTCGTATCTGCTCTACGTCTATCTGGGATACCTCTATCATCCGCGGGCCATCGCCCGGCACATGAGCGGCCGGACCTCGTGGGCGAAGACGAAGCGCAATGCGGAGGCCCACCCGGTCGTTCCGCCGCACACCCCCACGGTGCTGGCGGGCATTCCGCTGCTGGACGCGGGGGCTGCGGCGGGCCGGGACATTCCCGATGCCCGTGGAACAGGGGCCGGTGGCATCGCAGCGGGTGCGCGGGACTTCGCTCTGTCGTTCCCGGCGCGGTTGGAGACGATCCGCACGGCGGTCGCCGCCGAGGACACCGAGGTCGCCCACACCTGCCTGGAATCCGTTCTGCAGGCCGCCGGTGAGCTGCGCGCGCAGCGGCTGTGGCACGCCGCGGCGGATCTGGACAACCTGGTCGTCGGGGGTGACTTCGCCGCGGCGCTGCAGGCGGTCGGTCTGCTGGAACGCGTCGGCACGGACACGGTGGACGTCCTGATCCAACCGGGCCCGCCCCACACCCGGTGAGGCGCCGACCCGTACCGTCGTAATCGCTGCTGCGGGCGTATATCAGACGGTGCGGGTCGGCGCGGAACCCAGCGGGTCAGTTCGGCGCACTCACTCCGGATCCGGCCGGACCGTAGTTCGTGGAGAAGCCGAAGACACGCCGCTCCAACTCCGGCAGATCCTTATTCGAAACCGCCGAGGCGTACTGTTTGACCGAACCGTCGAAGGGTTCGGACGATGGGTTCTTCCCGTAGGCATCGGTGTACCAGACGGTTTGCCCGCCCTGATTGTCCAGCTTCGAATGCTGCACATACAGATCCCGCCGAGCGCCGTTGAACGGCGAGGCGGAATCTGTCTGCTGCAAGGGTTTCGTCATCGTGGACCAAGGCCAGCCCACGGTGTCCGCGCCGTACAGTGAGGCGGTGGCGACCAACTCATTCCCAGCGGCGATTCGCGAGGGATTGCGCACTCCGAACCACGGATCGATGGTCAGCGTATGCCCGTCCGGCAAGGTGTAGGTCTGGTCGGCCTCCCACCGTTCGTAAAGGCCCCACGAATCCGCGGTCTTGGCCTGGTTGGCGGAGGAATCGTAGACCTGCTGTGTCCTCTTCGCACAGTCCACGGTCGGGATGGACCGTTTGCCGCGCGAGGATTCGGGCAGTTCGGAGCCGGACGTCTGTACGGTCTCGCCCGTGCACGATTCCTCGTACTCATTGGGCTGGCCGAACAGCGAGAGCGAATCGACCACCATCTCCACACCGTCGCTGCACTTGGCCGAGTAGAGGATCTCATGGGCGTTGTTGTGCAGTGCATCGTTCGAATGGCTGCCCTGATGCAGGCCGATCAGGTAGTCACAGCTGATTGCGGAGTCCCCGGACTTCGCATAACCCTTCCGGTCCGCCCGCACCTGTGCCACGTCATTGGCGACGTAGAAGGTGTAGCCGTAGTGGTCCTCATGGCGGTGCGGCACCACGTTCGCGCCATCCTTCATCGACTGCATTCCGGCGTATGCCATGGGAATCCCGTCGGTCTTCCCACCCAGCTGCTTGATCGTCCAATCGTAGATCGCCGAGGTCTTCGGATCGTCTCCATGGTCGTGGCCGAAGGTGCACTCCTTGCCCGTTTGCGGGTCGGTGGTCGTCGTGGGGTGCCAGCCGTCGTACTTCTCGCCGTCGGCTCCCGTCACCTGGTACTTCTCATGTGCTGAGGCCGAACAGGTGCCGTAACCGGGGGTGGCTTCCGTCGCGGTTTGCGTGGCCGTCGGCGATTTGGAGGAGGCGCTAGTCGTCTGCGGAGCGGCCGAGGTTTCCGTGGCCTCCGCGCTCTGGGCGGGCGCGGAGTCGGTGCGGGAATCGGTTCCCGAGCCCTCAGCGGACTCGTCCGGAGCGGCCATGTCGGTGGGATCGGTGGAACCGGTGGCCCGGGTGGTGGAGTCCGCGCTGGATTCGGCCTGCCCGGCGGCCAAGACGACGCCGGGCACCAATGCCAGGGCGGCTGCCGTCAGACCCGCGGCGACCATCTGCGCGTTGAGATGCTTCTTCACTTCTGCCTCCTGCGGGCCGCGATGGTGACGATGATGCCGGCGGCGATAAGGGCTGTGCCCAGGGCCACGGCAGCGGTGATCTGCGCACCGGTGGTCGGCAGGCGGGAACCGTCGTCGGAGCCGTCTGCATCGCCGGAGCCCTCGGAATCGCTGCCATCGGGACCGGTGCCATCGGAATCAGCGGAACCGCTGGAATCCGAGTCGTCTGAGACGTCCGCATCGGAGCCGCCGGAAGCACCGGAGTCCGAATCGGTTTCGCCCGGTTCGGGCGTGGTGTTTCCGGAGGGCGTGGCAGCGGCCGAGGTTCCGGTCGACTCGCTCGCCGACGCACTCGGTTCCGCGGACTCACCGGGTTCGCTCGAGGCGTCGTCCGTGGGCTGTGCGCTCGTCGAGGGCCCTGTGCTGTTCGTGGGTTCGGCGGAGTCGCTGGGTTCGGCCGATTCCGAGGGTGCCGTGCTCTCGCTCGGTTCCTGGCCGTCGGTGGGCTCTGCCGAGCTGCTGGGCTGTGGCGCGGCTGCCCGCTCCGGGATATCGGCCGTGATGACATAGCCGCGCTTGGCGACGTTATCGGCGCCCACGATCATCTGGGCGCCCGCATCGCCGTAGGAGTCGATAACGCCGATACCGCGGCCCAGTCGGTCTTTGTCCTCTGCACTGACCTCGGTGACCAGGGCCGAATCGATGTCATCGACCTTGACCAGCGGAGAGGTGAGTGCGCGGGTGTCGATCGCCCACGCCTTGGAGGTGCCGAAGGCGCCGGTCACCAGGGTGCCCGAGGCCCCCTTGACCGCGGGCTTGAGAGCGGAGACCGCATAACCGGACTCGGCCGCGTCGATCCACCAGCCCCGGTCCTCGGTAGTGGCCTTGCCGTCTGTCCGGCTGTACACGGTCGGCTTGCCGGCTGCGGCCTCGGGATCGGTGTCGACATCGGCAGCGGAATCCGAGCCGCGCACCACCACGGTGCCACCGGTGCCGGAGACCACGCCGTCGGCACCGACCACCAGGTCGTCGAAGCCGTCGCCGTCGATGTCGCCGGCCGCGGCGACCGACATGCCCAAACGGTCCTTGCCGCGGGCCGGCCCGTTGACGGTGAACCCGGAGAAGTCCTCGTCCAGGGCGATATCGCCGCTCGGATCGGTGACTGCCCAGACCATCCCATGGGCGGTGGTCTCATTGTCCGCGTCCGAGGTGATGGCCTTGGGCTTGGCGACATAGCCGCCCACCGCCAGGTCGGCCCTGCCATCGCCGTTGACGTCGCCGGCCGGTGCCACATAGGCCACGCCGCGGTCGGCCACGCCGCTCACGGTGCCGATCAGATCCTGCGCTGCCGAGGCGCCGGTCGCGCCGACCTCGGTCAGGTCGACCGTTGCGATATCGTCGCGGCCCTTGACCAGGTAGGCGAGGCCGCCGCGGCTGTTGGCGGTCGAGTCGATGACGGACAGGTCGTCCTTGCCATCGCCGTCCAGATCGCCGACGCCGGCGACCTGATTGCCGAACCTGCCCGAGGTGCCGTTCTGCGGGCCCTGGATGACGAAGCCGTCGGTGCCCAGATACTCCAGCGAGATGTTGTGCGGGTTCTTGGTGCCGAAGACGACGTAGGCCCGGCGATCCATATAGTCGCCGATGATGATGTCGTCGATGTCGTCGCCGTTGACGTCGCCGGCGCAGCTGAGGCTGAAACCGCTGAAAGCGCCGATGGAGGGTGTAGCGGTGCTCTGCGGTCCCTCGATGCGGATGATGCCGGAGGATTCGTCGTCGAGTTCGGCGGAGCTCGTGCCGTTGGGGATCACATAGGTGGCTCCCGGGGAACCGAAGCCATCGCGTTTCCACATCCAGGCGGAGGTGACGATATCGGGCTTCCCATCACCGGTGAAATCGCAGGACTGCGGACTGATGGCACCGCCCGCAGCCGAGGTCCCCGCGCCCAGGAAGGTTTCCTTGGCCTGGACCGTGGCCGCTTGGGCAGGGGGTGTGCTGGGGGTTGAGCCGAGTCCGGGGAATAGGACCACGCCACCGGCGGTCAATACAGTGGCGCCAGTTGCCAAAGCGGCTGCCAGCACCCTGGTAGGTCGTTGTCTCATATGTGCCTTCTGTCAAAAGGGGCTTCATGTGCGAACTCTTGGGTCGCGCTGAGTGGTCGCACTGAGACGCTTTACAGAAGATTAGGCTATCCGATATAGATCCAGCGGGTAGCCGGGGCCCGGGCCGTGCTGAGCCGGCCGGGTGGTTGACTATCGGCCGCCGGGCTTGCAGTCCGGACCGGACGGGTTGTCTGCGCAGGGGCCGGAGACCAGGTATTTGTGGAAGCGGTAGACCTGGATCGGATCGGTCTGAGTCGTGACACCGACGTCTCCGGAGATGGGCGTCATCGGGCCGCCGGAGACCGAGTACTCGCCGTGGTAGATCGTCGTGAGGCTCACGCGGACCTTTTGCACCGCCCGGTATTCGTGGGTGAACTTCGCCCTGTCCAATGACCGGGGCCTCGCTCCCGGGGTCCGGCGGGTCTCCTTCGCCCCATCACCGAAATCCCATCGGTACTGGACCGGCGTTGCGCGGATCCTCACCGGCTGGCCCAGCAGGGTGATGTCGGCGATTCTGGTTCCGCCCGTGGCCCAGAACGCGGCCTTGCGGTGGGCGACGGCCCAGCCGTTGGGCCACATGTTGATCTTCTGACCGGGGATGTCGATCTCTTGGAATTCGGTCTCGATGATATCGGGGACGGTGATCACGGGGACTGCGGGAGCTGCCGGTGCTGCGGGAGCACCGCCCCCGCCGCCGGGGCGAGGATCGAAGACGAGGCAGGGCTTTTTGTTGGGGATGATGACACACCGCTCACCTCCCGAGCCATCGCCGGAGCCGTTCCCACCGCCGGAGCCCCGGCCCGAGTCATTTCCGGATCCGGGGTTGTGGCCGGTGGGTCGGTCCCGATGCCCCGGCCCAGGTTTGCCTGGGGTTGACGGATTTCCAGGAATAATGCGGGACCCGCCACACCCGATAGTCTGATGTGCTTTACAGCGAGAAATTGCTTTCGCCTCGATGGGTACAAGAGTTAGGGAGAGAATAACTAAAGAGATGATCAGAGATAGTCTAATTGCGTTCGTCAACACTGATCCTTTGATATCGACATGTCGTCAAGCACCCACGATCCGCCTTCTTGTATCAAATAAAACTGCGCCTGCTTGTCGTGCGCAGTCCAGCTCGAAAGGTTCTTGCCTTCCGCGTTGGTCATTTTTGTTTTACTGTATGTTATACAGGCATTAAACCCTGCCTCAAGTCCTTTATCGCCACGGTCGCTTTTTTGGATAGCGTAAAGATCATATAGGTTGGACCTTAGTGTGCCGGATAATTTATAGTTCTTGCTGAATATGTCGCTGGTGCTGTCCTTTAATTCGGTGAAATGCTCGAGCGAAGCAGCCACTTTAATCGCAGTGGTGTCTTGACCACTGCTTCCGTAGAACTTGGTCGCAGCAGCAAAGTACTTCGCGACGGCCGCCGCCGCCCCATCGGCGGCCTGTTTCTCCTTGGCGGTGAGCTTCAGTTTCGTCGTGTATTCGGGGATGGCGGGCGTGGGGGCCGCGACCACTTCCTCTGGGGTCGCGGTGACGGGGGCCGGTGGATGCTGAGGCTCGCCTGCCCCACAGCCGCTCAGCACGACTCCGACGGTCAGCAGGAGGGCGGCGACGCGGCTGGCCCGCGGCGCATCCGCCTGGCCGGTACCAACCTGGCGACGCGGAAAGCCGTACGGCATAGCCAACGGGCGGGGACCTCGGCGTCGGTTGCCTATCGTTTGTCGCCATGTGCTCATGAGTGATGCCCTGTCGTGAGGAGTCGTGAAGGATCGTGAGTAATGGTGCGGTGATCTCATCAAACCAGAAGCATCCGTCCAAGGGAAGACCCGCAGCCGAATCTGTGGATAACCGGACCCCGGTCATCCCTTCCCATGCAGTTCCACTACTTACCGAAATGGTGAAAAACTGGATCGGGAACGTTCCCAATCGACGCCGATAATGGAAAGTGCCGACAGGATAGTGACCCACTTATCGACCGACGGCCCCCACACGAGGGGGTCTGTCTTGGAAATGATCTGTCCTACCCTGTCGGCACCTCACCGTGGGTTCGACCGGTCCATGACTTCATAGGAGCGTGACCCGGTCCACCACATGGCGTGCTCACACTCGCCATGGTAGCTGTCTCATCGGCGTCTTGTCTGCCCCGGCCGGTCCCGCGGAACCATACCGGATCATCACCATGAACGGGGGCATGCAGATCATGCGCACAGACCAGACGGACCCGGCGGCACCGGACCTCGTCGCCGGGATCGACACCCACACGGACACGCACACCCTGGCGATCCTCACCGGCACCGGTGGCATCGTGTCCACGGAAACGTTTCCCACCGGCCCCATCGGCTACCACCACCTCATCGACGCGCTCCAGCGCGCCGGCGGTGTGGGCCTTGTCGGTGTCGAGGGGACGACGTCGTATGGGGCCGGCCTCACCCGGGCACTCCAGACGGCCGGCTACGAGGTCCGCGAAGTCCTGCGTCCGGCCCGCCGGGTACGGCGCCTGCATGGGAAGTCCGACCCCATCGACGCGATCGCCGCGGCCCGCACGGTACTCTCCGGCGACGGCGTCTCCCATGTCAAGGACACGACGTCCCCGGTGGAGTCCCTGCGCGTGCTCAACGCGGCCCGCAGCCAGCTCGTCCACGCCGCGACCGCGATGATCGTGTGCATCAAATCTCTGCTGGTCACCGCGCCCGATGAGGTCCGGCAGGCGCATGCCGGAATGTCGAACGACCGGCTGGCCCACCGGTTGGCAGCGGCGCGCACGCGGGCGGACCTGGGTGATCCGGCGGCCGCGGTCGTCTACAGTCTCAAACACCTTGCGAAGGCCTATCTGGCCCATCGGGAACAGGCCGATGCGTACGAGGTGCATCTGCACGCCATCGTCGAGGCCTCCTACCCCCGACTGCTCGACATCACCGGCGCCGGAACGATCAGCGCGGCCCAACTGGCGATCACCGCCGGGGGCAATCCCGACCGGATCCGCAACGAGGCCGCGTTCGCGTCCCTGTGCGGCGTCGCGCCGATCCCGGCGTCCTCGGGCAAAACCCACAGGCACCGGATCAACCACGGCGGGGACCGGCGCGGCAACCATGCCCTGCACACGATCGCGATGGCCCGGATGCGGCATCCCGATGCCCGCACCCGGGCGTATATCGACAAGTGCCTGGCGGCGGGGAAGTCGAAGAAGGACATCCGCCGCTGCCTTAAACGCGCAATCGCCCGGGAGGTCCACCACGTGTTGACCCGGCCCGACCGGGGTCCGGCGTACACGCCGGGAGCCCGTTTGAAAGAGCAGCGCACGGCACGCGGGTTGACGATGATACAGGCTGCTGCGGCTCTGGGTGTGTGGCCGGCGCGGATCTCGGATATCGAGCATGATCGACGTCCGATACTCCGGGTGAGAACCGCGTATGAAAAGTGGCTTGAAACCGCTTGACACACAATAGGAGCATCATTTCGTCAAGTAGTGGAACTCTGGGCAGGGGAGGGGTGGCGGGTAGATTGGGGTTGGAGTAGATGCCGTCTCGATGAAGGAGCCCCATGACCGACTCGCAACAGAATGTCTCTGTGCCGAACCCATCCGACCAGTCCCACCAGTCCGGACCGCACCGGATCGCCGTGATCGCCGGCGACGGAATCGGCACGGAGGTGATGCCGCAGGGGCTGCGCGTGCTCGATTCGGCCGCGCAGAGGTTCGGGATCGATCTGGAGTTCACCGAATTCGACTTCGCGTCCGCCGCCTACTATCAGGAGCACGGCGTGATGCTGCCCGAGGACTGGGAAGCTCAGCTGCGCGGCTACGACGCGATCTACTTCGGTGCCGTCGGCTGGCCCGATATCGTGCCCGATCACGTGTCGCTGTGGGGTAGCCTCATCCAGTTCCGGAAGAAATTCGACCAGTACATCAACCTGCGGCCCTGCAAGCTGATGCCCGGGGTCAAATCACCGCTGGCGGGGCGGGAACCCGGCGATGTCGACTTCTACGTGGTGCGGGAGAACACCGAGGGCGAATACTCCAACGCCGGCGGCATCCTGTTCGAGGGCACTGACCGGGAAACCGTCATTCAGGAAACGGTGATGACGCGCACGGGCGTCGACCGCGTGCAGCGCTTCGCCTTCGAACTGGCGCAGACCAGGAAGCGCCATAAGGTCACCAGTGCCACGAAGTCCAATGGCATTTCGATCACCATGCCCTACTGGGATTCGCGCTTTGCCGAAATGGCGGCGCAGTACCCGGGGATCTCGACTGATCAGTTCCACATCGATATTCTGACCGCGAACTTCGTCTTGCACCCGGACTGGTTCGACGTGGTCGTGGCCAGCAATCTGTTCGGCGATATCCTCTCGGACCTGGGTCCGGCCTGCACGGGGACGATCGGCATCGCGCCCAGCGCGAACATCAATCCGGAGGGGGTGTTCCCCAGCCTGTTCGAGCCGGTGCACGGTTCGGCCCCGGACATCGCCGGCCGCGGTGTGGCCAATCCGATCGGGCAGATCTGGTCGGGTGCGATGATGCTGGAGCATCTGGGACACAAGGATGCGGGTGATGCCATCGTGTCCGCGATCGAGGCCGTGCTGGCCTCGGGCTCGGATGCCAGGACCCCCGATCTGGGCGGTAACGGCACGACCGATTCGCTGGGCGAGGCGATCGTGCAACGGCTCACCGCCTGACGGGCGAACCGCCGAGGCCGCACCCGCCGGGCGGAATTGCGCCCGGCGGGTGCGGCCTCGGGTACGGGTGCCCTGTGCGGGCCCGCCCGTCCTAAGTCCTGCTCAGCCCCGGATTCTGCTCAGCCCCAGAACTCGGCGGCGATCCGACGGCCCTGGTCGATCTTGGCCCACTGCTGGTCGGCGGCCAGGGCATTGCCACCGTCGCAGGAGGCGAAGCCGCACTGGTGGGACAGGTACAGGTTCTCCTTGGGCAGGATCTCCGAGGCCGCGGCCAGTAGGCGCTGGGCCCTGGCCTCGTCGTCCAAGTCCGTGGTCTTCGAGGACAGCACGCCCAGCACAACCTCGACTCCGGGGCGGCCGTCGAAGGCGTGGAGTGCATCGACGGAGCCCGCACGCTCGTCGTCCCATTCGAGGAAGAAGCGGTCGTAGCGCTGGCCGCCGAGGAACAGGTCGGCGATCGCCGCGTAGGAGCCACCGCTCATATTGCGCGACTCGTAGTTGCCGCGGCAGTTGTGGGTCCACACGGTCAGGCCCAGGGAGTGCGCGTAGTCGATGAACTCGTTGTTGATCGACACGAAGGTCTCGGCGACCTCGCGGGCGGCACCGGCGTGGGGGCCGTTGCCGCTGAACGGCGAGTGGTCGTTGTCCTCGGCGAAGAGCTCCCACAGACAGTCGTCGCACTGCAGGATGGTGCCGCCGGCCGCGGCGTATTCCGCGGCGAATTCCTTGTAAGCGCCCAACAGGCCCGCGCGCAGTTCCTCGAGGGTGGCGTAGACGCCCTCTGCCTTGCCGGCGTGCGGCTGGCCGGACATCAGGCCGGACAGTTCTCCGTAGATGTGGGCCGGCGAAGGGATGCACTGCTTGACCGCCCGCACGCTGTCCGCACCTTCGGCCTGGGCGACTACGCGCTTCCAGCAGTCGATGAAGTGGTGGTTCTTGCCCGACAGGGGTGCGGTGATGCGGATGCCGATGTCGCGGCGGGTCTCATAGGTGTTCACCCCGTCGAGGTCGCGGAACAGGTAGCCCTGCGGGGCGATGAACCGCTGGGCGCCCGACAGGCCCCACACGAAGTCCAGGTGCCACATCGACTTGGTGTATTCGCCATCGGTCAGGACGTCGATGCCGTGTTCGATCTCCTTGGCCACGACATCGTGGGTGTCGGCCACCTCGACTTCCCGGTATCCGGGGAGATCATCGTAGAAGGGGTAGGCGATGTCATCGCGGTGTTCGATCTGGGTCTTGTAGTCCAGCAGGTCCTGCGGTCGCAGCAGGCTGCCGACGATCTGGAAGCGTTCAGTCATGGCTCCATGGTGGCGCAGAACATTTGCTCAAGGGTAAGCGGCTGTCATTATGCGTAACTATAGGTATTTCCTATGGCTTGCAATAGCCGCGCCTCTGCTCCAGAGTCCCCGCTCCGGGTCCGTTATTCCAGGACCTCTACGTCGTACTCGGCCACGGTGGTTCGCAGCAGGTCGATGTAGTGGGCGGCCTGGTGGGTTAGCTGGAGCGCGGAATGGGCGATCCAGCCGACCTCGATCCGTTCCTTGACACGCAGCGGAACCGCCACGATATCGGGGCCGTTGAGGTCCTCGCTGACGATGCCGGTGGAGATCGTGTAGCCACCCAGGCCGATCATCAGATTGAAGATCGTGGCCCGGTCGCTCACGTGAATCGACTTGGGGACGCTGACGGTCGAGAGGATCTCCTCGGCCAGGTGGAAGGAGTTCTGTTCGCCCTGGTCGAAGGACAGGCGTGGGTACGGCGTCAGGTCGTCCAGGGTCACCGACCGGCGCCGGGCCAGGGGGTTGCCACTGCCCACGAAGACATGCGGTTTGGCGATGAAGAGCGGGTGGAAGGACAGTCCCGCGTCGCGCAGCAGCCGGTCGATCACGCGGCGGTTGAAGTCGTTGCGGTACAGGATCCCCAGCTCGCTGCGCATGGTGCGGACGTCCTCGATGAGGTCGTGGGTGCGAGTCTCGCGCAGAGTGAACTGGTACTCGTGGCTGTCTGCCTCCTGGACCATCGTGACGAAGGCGTTGACCACGAACGCGAAGTGTTGGGCCGATATCGCCAGCTGGCGCTTCGAAGGGGTGGGGGTCCCGTAGCGCTGTTCTAAGAGCTCGGCCTGTTCGGTCACCTGCCGCGCATAGCCCAGGAATTCGACCCCGTCGGCGGTCAGCGTGATGCCGCGGGTAGAACGGACGAACAGCTCCTTGGCCAGGCGCGCCTCCAGCTCCTTCATCGCCGCGGACAGGCTGGGCTGGGAAATGTAGAGGACCTCGGCCGCGGCGGTGATCGACCCGTGCGTGGCGACCTCGACGAAGTATTTGAGCTGTTGGAGCGTCACGAGCTGTGCCATGGGGACAGCCTATAGGGATAGGTGCACGCTGACACCAACGTGACACTGCTCGTGCGGGTCTGACACTTGTGGGATATCTGGGGGGTGTCCCTATGTTCTTTGTCAAGCGATTCGGTAGATTTTTCCCGGAATCCGCTTGACTCAGTTTGGGGCGTGCTGGGGTGACCGGTTGACCGTGTAGTTCGTCGTCACGGTGCCACCAGTTG
>NZ_JANIJY010000033.1:0-23661 GCF_024580695.1 Brevibacterium sp. 91QC2O2
TTTGCGGTGGTGAGAGCGTTGGGGAAACGCCCGGTCCCTTTCCGAACCCGGAAGCTAAGCCCGATTGCGCTGATGGTACTGCATGCGGGAGTGTGTGGGAGAGTAGGTCACCGCCGCAATTAATTTATATATGAGGGAGCCTGTGTGCTTGAGCCGCCCTGGTGGGTGGGGCTCGCACACGGGCTCTCTTCTTTTTGTGGGTGGTGAGGACCACCCCGTGGACGCATCTTCCCAGATCAGCGCCCGGTTCTATAGTCTTGGGCCATGTCTACCGAGAACGTAACCCAGCCCACTGTCACACTTGACGCCGACACCGTCGAAACGATCTCCCACCTCGTCGATGAACTCTCCGGCGATCTGCTGAGCACCAGCCACGTCCTGCACGCCAACCCGGAACTTTCCTTCGAAGAGCACGCGGCGATGAATCTCCTGGCCACGCGGGCCGAAGAGCAGGGCTTCACGGTGGAACGGGGAGCCTACGGGATCCCCACCTCGTTCGAGGCGATCAAAGGCACGGGCCGGTTCCGCGTCGTCATCTGTTGCGAATACGACGCGCTGCCCGGTGTGGGACACGCCTGTGGCCACAATACGATGGCTGCCATGGCCCTGGGCGCCGCCCTGGTGCTGGGGGAACTGGCCGATCTGCACGATCTGACCGTGGTCCTGCTGGGCACCATCGCAGAAGAACACGGAGGCGGCAAGGCCCTGCTGATGGAACAGGGAGCGTTCGAAGAGGCGACGATCTCGCTCATGGCCCATGCCGCCTCGGGAGACATCGACAAGTCCTGTGGACTGTATTCGACCCAGGCGGTCGATAGGTTCAAGGTGACATACACCGGGCGGGGAGCCCATGCCGCCGCCGCTCCTTTCAAGGCGATCAACGCCGCCGACGCTGCGACTCTGGCCCAGGTGGCCATCGGTCTGCTGCGCCAACAACTGGAGGACGGTATCCGCCTGTCCGCCTTCGTCGAACAGGGCGGCGAGGCGACCAACATCGTGCCGGCACTGACCGTGCTGCAGGCCGAAGTGCGTGCTCCCGATAGCCCCCAGCTGGACGAGGTCAAGGGCAAGATGCTCAAGTGTTTCGAAGGTGCGGCGATCGCCACCAGTTGTGGTTGGAAGGCCGAACGGACCGAACCCCGCTACGACGAGCTCAAACAGGATCCGCGGATCGCTCCTGTGTGGGACGAGGCCCTGCGTGCCCTGGGCCGCAAGGTGGACGTGGTGCCCCGTGGACAGGGCGGTGGATCGACCGATATGGGCAATGTGTCGCTGGTGGTGCCCAGCATCCACCCGTCGATCGCCTTCCTCGGTCAGGAGGGCGTGCCGCACACCGCGGAATTCGCAGCCGACGCCGCAACTGAGGCGGCCGATCAGGCTGTGATCGACGGTGCGAAGGCACTGGCCCTGTCCGTGCTGGGCCTCGACGACGCAGCGCGCGAATCTCTCCTGGCCGACCAGGCCGCACGCCCCGCCGGTTTCACCAAGGTCCCGGTCAGCCCCGAGGTCTGATCCAACACCCAACCGGTGGTACTCGCTAGTCGTATGCCCCTTGGGTTGTGTGCCCGCGCCTTGCCAGTGGCTCTCGCTGGTTGTGTGCCCCTTGGGCCGTGCGCCCGCGCCTTACCGGTGGCTCCACTCGGGTGTCCGTGGCTCGATAACTCATGAGTTATCGAGCCACGCGCGCATGTGTGGAGCCACTCCGGTGGGGTGGGGGAGGGTTAGCCGGCGGGGGTCTCTACGAGGTGGTGGGTCCAGGTGGCGCCGGCCCGCGTGTATTCGATGCGGGTATGGTTGCGGTCCTCACGGGCCTGCATGAACTCGAATTCCGCCGGGACCAGCCGATAGACCTGCCAATCCGGATTGGGCCGGCCCGTATAACTGGGACGGCCCCGCCAATCGGCCTGCGAGACCTCGTCCGGGGCGAGCAGTACCGTGCCGGTGATGCGCACCTGCCTGCCCGACTCGCGCCAGAAGAAGACGAGCGAGGCCCGCGGCTCGGCCGCCAGCTCCAGCCCCTTGCGCGACGATGCGTGGGTGGAGAACTCGTAGCCCACCGCTGCGGTCCCTGCCGCGGTCTCGATCCCGAGTGATCCCTCGGCCGCGGTGTCCGTGTCCACGATGTCCTTGAGTATCAGGGTCCGGCCCACCGGGGTCCCATCGGCTCGCGCTGTGATGAGGGTGAAGGCATTGGACTGCCTGGCGCCGGATTCGATCGCCGCTTCCAACCACTGGAGGAACAGCCCCGCCGGATCCTCGGGCACCGTAGCCGGGTCCAGGATCGGCAGATCCGGTGGGAACGCCGGGATGGCGCGCAGTCGCGTCCGCAGATTGGATGTGCTCTGCTCTGACATGGTCGATCAACTCTTTCCGTGTGATTTTGCGTGTGAATCGGTGTGTTCTTTTAAGCGCCGGGGCCTGGCCAGGGCTGCGGCCAGGGTTGAGACGATGATGATGGCCGCGGCGATCGTGAAGGCCACACGATACCCCTGCACTCCGCCGGCCACCGCATGGGCCACCAGCAGCGGGCCCAGAATCTGGCCGACGCTGTAGACGGTCACCAGGACCGCTGCGCTGTTGCGGATCCGCAGTTCCACACCGTAGGCCAGGGTGAGCTGGACGATTGCGACGAAGGTGCCGCCGAACAGTACGGCGCCCACCAGGTCGCCCACCACGCCGGGGAAGCAGGCCGGCACGACCGCCGCGAAGATCTGCAGGCCCAGGAAGGCCAGCAACAGCGTGTGGACGTGGAACCTCGCGCGCAGGGCGGTCAGGCAGGGGATCGAGACGATCGCGGCCAGGCCCGCGACCATCCACACCAGATTGCCCACGGGTACGGCCTGCAGCCAGTCGGGCAGCCCACTGCCGGCCGCGCCAGCACCACCTGCAGGACCAGCACCACCGTGCGTGCCCGAGGCCGCGCCTCCGGAAGCGGCGCCGGCACCCAGGCTCGCGCTCAGGGCTGCGACGATGAAGGTGCCGATGATGATGTAGCCGATGCCCTCGCCCAGGTAGGACACGGTCAGCGCGCCCTTGGACAGCAGATGACCGCGGGGGCTCGGCAATATATCGGAAGGGTCTGTCTGCTGTACCGTGGTGCCCCCGTTCGCCGGCCCCGAGGCCCCCGTCAGTTTGCGCGGCGTGCGGCTGCCGTGCCAGGCCAGGGCTGCGACCAGACCTGTCACCACCGTGGCCGCGATCCACTGGCCGGCCCAGCCGAGGTCCGCGAACATGCAGATCGCGGTCAGCAGGCCGGAGAGCAGGATGCCCGCGCCGATCCCCACGAATGCCAGGCCCAGCCGGGGGCTGCCGCCGACGCTGCGGGAACAGTGGATGAACACGATGCCACTGCAGAACCCGGCCAACAGCCGGATGATCCACCAGACCGTCAGCGTCGCGAACCCGGCGGCCGCGGGTCCGGCCGGTGTGGCCTCGGCGACCGCTGTACTCGCTGCGCCGGCTGTCCCACCGGCAGAACTCCCGAACAGCAGCGAGCCGGTGGCGGGCACAAGGGCCATCGCCGCCTCGGAGGCCACCAGGAGGATCAGGCACAGGCGATAAAGATGCCGATTGTCCCCCGATCGGGGGACAAGCATCGTCAGGCCGGCGCCCAGCATATAGCCCAGGTAGTTGGAGGTCGCGATCTGCGCTCCGGCCTGCTCGCTCAGACCGGCCTGCGTCGTCATCAGCGGCAGCAGGGGAGTGTAGACGAAACGGGCCAGGCCCAGAGCCGCGGCGAATCCGGCGGCGATCCAGACGATCTGCCGGGTCAGCTCACCGCGGGAGGGGGCAGCGGCCTCGGTCGAGGGAACCGGGGGAGTGGGATGAGTCATATTCCCACATTATGGGTCTGGGCACAGTGAGGGAAATAGCCACACGGCCCGATTGATAACCTGAGGTTATGGATGTGTCCTTGCGCCAATTACGGGCGTTCCTGGCTGTTGCCTGGACCCGGAGCTATACGGGCGCCGCGGCGGAATTGGGTGTGTCCCAGCCCGCGGTGACGCGCCTGGTGGCGAGCCTCGAGGGTGAACTGGGGGTACGCCTGGTGGAACGATCGACCCGCAGGGTGGAACTGACGATGGTGGGCAGGGACTTCCTGGAACGTGTGCGTCCCGCCGTGCTCGGCATCGACCGGGCGGTCGCGGTCGTGGAGCGCTCCCAGCGCGAACTGGCGCTGGGCTGCAGTTTCCTCTGGCCCGATCCCTTCACCGGCACTCTGGTCGATCGCGCCGAGGCCGAGCTCGGCGTCCGTGTGACCCTGCACCGGACCGATGATCCTGTGGCGGCCCTGCAGGAGGGTCGAGTCGATGCCATCGTCGCCCGGCGGCCGTCCTCCGACCCCGGGATCGGCAGTGTCCGGATCGGTACGGAACGGCGCCTGGCGGCGGTGAGCACGGCCTCGGCATTGAGCCGGTGCAGTGCTCTGACCTGGCACGATGTCTTCACGCACCGTGTCGTCGTCAACACGGCAGGGGGCTCCTTCATTCCGGCTGACTGGCCTTCCGAAGAGGCGAAATCCACCGACATCGTGACGTGTACGAACTTCGACGAATGGTTGGAATTGGTGGCCCTGGACCGGGGGATCGGCGTCATCCCCGAACTGATCGAACGCCGCGTCGCCCACAGCCGCGTGGTCTTCCTACCATTGGAAGGAGCGCCGCCAGTGCCCTTGGAACTGCAGTATCCACTTGCCAGGGCGGGCACGGAGGCGATCACGCCGGTTGGTCCCACAGGCACCGGCGATGCGCTGCCCGGCCTCATCGGCCTAGCACGTGAACTGGCTGAGGAGCCGAGACCATGAGCATCGACCACATGAGCATCAACGCAGCCACCACCACCGGCGCCCTGCCCGCCCCCGGCCGGCCACCCGAGAACGAGGACGCCTGGGGCTCGACCGGCCGCCTGGCCTGGGTGGTGGCCGGAACTCCCCGCCCGGCCGGGGTGCAGGGCCAGACCGGCGGGGAGTACGCCCGCGCCCTGTCCTACGCCCTGGAACAGGCCGCCGACCCACAGCTGTCACTGCGTGCGATCGTCAACCGCGCGATCTCGGCGGCCCCGCACCTGCCCGCCTCGGCCGATGATCCCGGTGCCGAGGCCTCGCTGGCCCTGGTGCGCCTGGGCGCCGAGGCCACGGAATGGTTGGCACTGGGCGACTGTTCCGTGCTGCTGCCCCCGCCGGGGCCCGGCGAAGAGGCGATCGTCAAGACCGATGAACGGGTGCGGCACATGGCCGGAGGGTCGCAACGGAGGTTCTTCGCGGCACGGCAGAAGGCGGCGGGCAAACTTGGGACCGGTGGGCGCGAAGTCGCTGAGACCGCCGACGGTATCAGCGGCGGGCCAAGCGAAGCGTCCGGAGGGAAGGGCCTGGCCGCATGGCGCGCTGCCCGCCTGCACCGCCGGCTGGCCCATGCGCGCGCCAAGATGCGCAACCTGCCGGAGGGGTACTGGGCGGCCGCGGGCTATCCCAACGCCTCGCTCGAGGCGGAATTCGGCCGTTACGCGGTGGCCGGACCCGTCTGCCTGGCCAGCGCTGGGGCCCTGGCACAGCCGGATGACTGGTTCTCCTGGACCGCTCCCGGCGCTGATCTGGACACCGCCGTGGCCGAGGCCGCCGCGGACACCGGCGACACCGCCACCATCGTGGTGGTCGCGCCGTAGCATTTTCTAGCCCCAGTCCCATAGCGCGGCTGTATACGGCCATGCCATAGGACTGGGGGTACAAAACGCGCGGCAGGTCTACCGTGTAACGCGCTCCAGGGTGACGATGACCGATTCGTAGGGCTTGCCCGTGTCGTGTTCCATGCCCAGCTCGCAGGTTCGGTTGCCCGAAACCCAGGCATCCGCGTCCACGGCGGCGACCTCGGCCTGTTCCTCCTCGGTCGCGGTCTCCGTGAGCTCCGGGTGCAGCATCCCGCGATCCCCGGCGGTCGCGCAGCAGGTGGCGACGATCGGCTCCACCACGTTCTGTGCGGCCTCGCCGGCCAGGGCCAGCAGATCGCCTGCGATGTCCATATTGTGCATCGAGCACGTCGGGTGGACCACCACGGTGCCCAGCTTCTCATGCTCGCCCAGCTCGGGTACGACCTCGCGGTTCACCCAGGTCATCGCATCGAGGATCGTCAACTCATCGTGCAGCTGCTTGTGGTGGGCGTCCAGATGGGGGACCACCTCGTGCAGCACGCCCAGGGTGCAGGACGCGGCGTCGACGATCACCGGCAGCCGCCCGCCGTCCGACCAGCGGTGCAGGTCCTCGACCACGCGCGCGGCCATCAACCGGTTGCCCGCGTCCAGGCCCTTGGACTGCCAGATGGTGGCGCAGCAGTCGTCGCCCAGGTCCTCGGGGATCCACACCTTCTTCCCGGCGCGCTCGGCCAGGGCGATGAGCGCCTCGGTCACGTTCAGGGGTGCGCCCGGTTCCTTGGGCGCCCCGAAGATCCGGTTGATGCAGGCGGGGAACAGCACGACGTCGGCCTGTTCCCTGGTGACATCGGTGTGCGGGGCCCGAGGTCCCGTGCCGGGGATCGCGGTCAGCCAGTTGGGCACCAGGTCGTCGCCGGCAACGGCCCGGCCGGCCTTCGTCACGGCGCCCAGCAGCTTGTCGCCGGCGGCGCCGGTGGTCCGGGTCAACAGGTTCGCGGCGCCGACGGCCAGACGTGCGCCGGTGGAGGTGGCGCCCCAGCCGGCGGCGATGGCCTCGCCCACCTTCTGCGCGGTGGGCGACCAGGAATCGCGCCTGACCTCCTTCATCACGTGTCCGGTGTCGATGTCCACGGGGCAGGCGATCGCGCAGGAGGAGTCGCCGGCGCAGGTGTTGACCGCGTGGTACTCGTAGCTGTCGACCAGCGCCTGTTCGACCGGGCCGTCCCAGCCCTGGCGCGCCATTTCGCGCTGCAGCACGATGCGCTGGCGCGGGGTGACGGTGATATTTCGCGAGGGGCACACGGGCTCGCAGAACCCGCATTCGATGCAGCGGTCGAATTCGCTGTCCAATACGGGCATGGTCTTGAGATTCTCGAAGGCGACCTCGGGGTCGTCGTTGAGGAACACGCCGGGGCCCAGCAGACCGGCGGGGTCCAGCAGTGCCTTGGTGCGCTTCATGAAGCCGATGGCGGCCGTGCCCCATTCGCGTTCGATATAGGGTGCCATGTTCCGGCCGGTGCCGTGTTCGCCCTTGAGCGACCCGTCGTAGCGGTCCACGATCACGTCGACCAGGTCCTCCATGAAGGCCCTGTAGGTGGTGACCTGGTCCTCCCGGGTGGCGTCCAGATACAGGTAGAAGTGCAAGTTGCCGGCGGAGGCGTGGCCGTTGACCGCGCCCAGGAAGCCGTGTTTGACCAGCAGCTGCTGCAGATCGGTGCAGGCCTCGGCCAGCTGCGCCGGCGGCACCACCACGTCCTCGGTGATGAGCGAGGTCCCGTGTGGGCGGGCGGCACCGATGATCGCCAGCAGCCCCGAGCGCACGCTCCAGTAGCCGGCGGCGACCTTGGCATCGCGGGTGAAGTCCCCGGTCACGCCGGTCGCGGCGTCCCCGGTGGCGTTTAAGCCCACCACGGCCCTGGCGCGGTCCTCGAAGGCGGCCAGCTCGGCCTCGTCGTCGGCGCGGATTTCGGTGAGCACCACGGCGTCCTGCGCGTCCTCGGCCAGCTCGGCGATCCACGCGGGCGCGCCCTTGGCACTGGCCGCGGCGCGCAGGCTGGCGGCGTCCATCAGCTCGACGGCCTCGGCGCCGGCCTCGTTGAGCCCCGCCACGGTCGCGGCTGCGGCCTGCAGGGTGGGGAAGCGGAAGAAGGCGGTGGTGCGGGACCGGCCGAAGGGCACGGTGCGGAAGACGGTGTCGGCGATGAACGACAGGGTGCCCTCGGACCCCACCGAGAGCCCACGCAGGATCTGGGCAGGGGAATCGGAGTCGAGGAAGGCATCCAGGTGGTAGCCGGAGGTGTTCTTGATGCTGAACTTGCTGCGGATCCGTGTCACCAGGTCCTGATCGGCCAGCAGGTCCTCGCGGATCGCCAGGAGGCCCGCGACCAATTCCGGTTCGGCCTCGCGCAGACGCTCATCGGCGTCGGCGGCTCCGGTGTCGACCACGGTTCCCGAGGCCAGCACCAGGGTGGCCGACTCCAATGTGTAGTACGAGTTCTTCTGCACGCCGCAGGTCATGCCGCTGGCGTTGTTGGCCACGACCCCGCCGATCGCCGCGGCGCCGGAGGATGCTGGATCGGGTCCCAGCTTGCGGCCGTGGCGGAACAACATCGCATTGGCCCGCGCCGTGATGGTGCCCGGACGCATTTGGATCCGCGCTCCGTCGTCTAAGACGTGGGCGCCGGTCCAATGGCGGCGCACGTCGACGAGCACATCGTCGGACTGGGACTGGCCGTTGAGGCTGGTGCCCCCGGCGCGGAAGGTCACCCCGTGCCCGGTCTCCCTGGCCCAGCGCAGCAGTTTGACGACGTCGTCGACGCCGCGGGCCAGGACCACGACCTTGGGCATCAGCCGGTAGGGGCTGGCGTCGGAGGAGTAGCGCACCAGATCGTGCGGGGCGTCCAGGACGGTGCGCTCGGCCTCGTCTCCGGTCACCTGCAGCAGGGTGCGCAGCGAGGCGACCAGGTTTGAGCCCCTGGCGTCGAGCACGGCGGTGCTCGCGCGGTTCGGCATGGGTTCCTGGACCGGCCGGGCCAGTCCGCGTTTGATATCCGATCCGAGTGCTCCGCGCATGAAATCCTCCAGAGGTTCCCGCCGCCGGGCGGGTGCGGTTGATGGTGGACAGTCGCTTTGAGCGTATAGAGGCTGCCGGTCGCGTTCAACGAAACCGATGCAACGGCCGAGGCCACAGTCGCCCGGTCACTCCCCTGTGTCGGCGGGCGGCGGGCTGGAGGGTGTTCGTCGCCCGGAATCTAGGGGGTGTGAGCGATCACGTGGGCGCGTTTCGATGATCCGACCGGCGTTGCACGTCGGTGCGTATGCGACGTCTAAGCGGTGGATAAGGGGAATACGCACGGTGTGCTTGCGAAAAAGGCGGGTCCGCAGGGGTCGGTGGCACTACAGTCGGTGGAGCATGGGGCTAAATCAATTCTGAACATATGCACAGAAAAAGAGATAGGGTGAGATCGTGACAGGACGGGAATCGGGTGTGAGACGGGCACAGGACCCGCGGCCGGCCAAGACGCGGGCCGCGATCATCGATGCCGCGAACCGTCTGGCCTGGACTCAGGAGGCGGAACTGAGCGTTGCGATGATCGCGAAGGAAGCGGGCATCAGCCGCACCAGTTTCTACGCCCAGTTCAAGGATCTGGACGATATAGCGGTGCAGCTGATCCGGGAGCGGTTCGTGGAGATCTCCCAGATCGACGACGAGCTGCGCTCGGCACAGGCGGGCGGTCCTGCGACCCTGGCCACGACCTCGGTCCTGTTGGACGAGTTCCTGGCCAGGCGGCATCTGTTCTCCGTCGTGCTGGGGGCCGTCGGCAGTGCGCGGGTCAGCGGTGAGGCCTATCGCACGATTCAGGGAATCCTGGCCGCCGGAGCCCGGCAGACGATGCTGCGGGTGGCGCCGGCTGGGATCGATCCGGACAGTGCGGCGACCTTCATCGCCGCCGGCATCCTGGCCGTGATCGTCGATTGGCTCGCAGCCGACGAGGCAGAGGCGAGCATCGGCACCCGCGAGGAACTGCAGGACCAGATCATCGCCCTGCTCCCCACCTGGGTCACCAACACCCAACCCCCGTCCACTACGCCCTGAAACGTCGATATATCGGGGTTTTTGGCTGATTCCGACATTTCGGGGCGTAGTGGAACAGCTAAGAGAAGGAGAAACACCATGAAGGCATGGCAGTTCATCGATACGGACAAGCCCCTGGAACTCACGGACGTCCCGGCGCCCATTGCGGGACCCGGACAGGTCGTGCTGCAGATGAAGGCTGCGGGCCTGTGCCATTCCGATGTCGGCCTGATGACCGATCCGGGCTGGATCCTGCTGCTGGGCAAGCAGCCCATCACCATCGGACATGAGAACGCCGGAGAGGTCATTGCCGTGGGCGAGGGCGTCACCGGGTTCCACCCCGGCGACCGCGTGGGCGTGTGCCCCACAGTGGGCGGCCCTGGCAATGCTCCCGGCTATGACTTCGACGGCGGCTTCGGCGAGCAGATGGTCGTGCCCGCAGAAACCCTGGTCCCGATTCCCGACGGCGTGAGCTATGCCCAGGGTGCGGCCGCCACGGACGCAGGTATGACCGCGCACGCCGCAATGGTCACCAACGGCGGGGTGAAGGCCGGGATGAACGTCGGCGTCATCGGCTTCGGCGGGCTGGGCCAGATCGGCGCCCGCGTGGCCGTGTTGACCGGGGCGAACGTCTACGTCGCCGAGGTCAACGAGAACGTCTGGGACCTGGTCAGGGCCTCCGGCGTCAAGGACGTGCGCAAGGGGATCAAGGACTTCGACGATGTGAAGTTCGACCTGATCGTCGACTATGCGGGCTTCGGCACCACGACCTCGGACGCGGTGGACATCATCAAGCGCGACGGCACCGTGGTGCTGGTGGGCATGGGCAAATTGGAGTCGAACATCGACACCCGCTCGCTCATCCTCAACCAGTGCACCCTCAAGGGATCCAATGGCGGATCGAAGGATGACATCGCCGGGATCTACGCGTTCATGGCCTCCGGCGACCTGGAGCCCAAGCTCACGGAGATCACCTTCGATGAGATCCCCGAGGGCCTGGAGCGCCTGCACAACGGCAAGGTCGAGGGCCGCTTGGTCGCGATCTACTGAGTCACGCGACTCGGAGAGAGTCCACTACTTAGCGAAATGTCGATATATCGGCGGTTTCGGCTGAATTTCGACGTTTCGTCAAGTAGTGGAACTCGGGCGGCAGGCCTCGGCATGCCCTAGCCGGCGAGGTTGCGGACCGATGTGGGGACCTCGGCGGTGCACCAGTCACTGGTGACGGGGGCGCCGAACCCGCGGGTCATGGGCACCAGCCCCGACCACGCTGAGGTCCCGGCATCGGCCGGATCGTCCGGCACCCCGGGTGCCGTCATCGGACGGGCCTTGTAGATCCACTCACCGTCGGCGATCGGCAGGCGCAGCACGCTGGTCTTGGCCAGTTCCTTCTTCGTCGAGGCCCGGATCTCCTCGGTGCGCCCCGGCAGCAGGCCGTCGGTGAACCGTTCCAGCATGGAATCGCGTTGCTGGTCCGAGGCCGGTTCCAACACGCCGCTGATAACCGCCGAGCGGTAGGCGGCGGAGGAGTCGAAGGACGATACCGCGACCACCAGTGCGTCCATCGCGGTGACGCAGAAACTGGCGCGGGCGTTGCGGCCACGCACTCCCAGCGTGTGGGCGCCCGATGATCCGTGCACCAGCAGCCAATCGCCGTCGCGCACATAGAGGGTCGGCACGGTGATGGGGCAGCCGCCGCGGACCACTGCCAGCACGCCCCACCATTCGGTGTCGAGCAGGCGATCCAGGTCGGCGCGGTCGGTCGATTGGCGTTCGCGGTAGCGCGTAAGGGGCTCCATGGTTCCAGTCATGCTCCCAGCCAAGCGTGATTGTGGTCCTGGTTGAATAGCCGGAATCATCGAGTTCGGAAGTCCGGTATTCTTCCTCCCCGGTATCGTTGAGGCCATGCCACGTCATGCTCGTACCCTGGAATTCCCGCTGCGGCCGGCGGAGCGCAGTGCTGCGGCGGTGGCGCGGGAACTGCTGCGCGCGATTCGCGATGGCCTGCTGAGCGCGGGGGACTGGCTGCCGTCGACCCGAGCGCTCGCAGTCGAGCTGGGGTGTTCGCGGACCCTGATCGTCGCGGCATACGACAGGTTGCTCGCCGCCGGTTATCTGGAGGGAGTGCCGGGCTCCGGCACTCGGGTGTGCACCGGTGCGACCGAGGCGGCCCGGGCAGGTCTGGCACCCCAGGTCGGTGCGGGGGAGCGGGCGGCTGCACAGACCTCGGGTCGCCTCGATCAGCGGTACGGGAACCCGCGTCCTGGCAGGGGTCTCGGCGGGGGAGCCTGGCCGGGAGAAGCCGCATGTTTCACGGGAAACGGTGAGGCGGGCCGTGCTGGACCGGGCCATGGTGACGTGGTGGGGACGAGTGTCGATCTAACCCCTGGCCACCCCGATGCCGGTCTGCTGCGCACCTCGGAATGGCGCTCCGCCTGGCGGCGCGCGGCCGATGCGATGAGCTCGCTGGAGCCGTGGAACACCCGCGATCTCCCCTTGGCCGGACAACTGGCAGAACATCTGCGTACCGGTCGCGGCATCACGGATGCGCGACCACTGCTCTTTCCCGGGACCGGGCCCGCCGTCGGAGTCCTGCGCCATGTGGTGGCGGACCTGCCCGTGGTGATGGAAAGCCCGTGCTATGGCGCCATGTACACGGAGCTGAGGAAGGGCGCGGGCAGCGCCGACTTCGTGCCCGTGGACTCTGACGGCGCTGTGGTCGAGTATCTGCCGAAGCGGGCCAGTCTGTTCTATACGACTCCCGCCCACCAGTATCCGCTGGGCCATCGGATGTCCGTGCAACGGCGGCGTGAACTGGTCGAATGGGCGCGGTCCACGAACTCCCTCATCGTCGAGGACGACTACGACGGGGAATTCCGCTATGGGGTCGCACCTCTGCCCGCCCTGCGCTCGATCCCCGGCGCCAGGGACCATGTCGCCTATCTGGGGACCGCGTCGAAGATGTTGTCGCCGGATCTGCGAGTGGCCTGGCTGGATGTGCCACCGGCCCTGCGGGAACAGGTGCGCTCTGCGGCTGTGCATGAGCGGCTTGCCGTGCCGGGGATCGTGGACCGTGCCCTGGCCGACTTCATCGGCACCGGTGGGTTGCGCCGTCACCTGGTCCGCGCGGGCCGGGTCTACCGGGAGCGGCGCGGTGTACTGCTCGATGCACTGGGCGAGGTCGTGGACGGTTCCCGCATCCTGGAGGGCTTCCGCATCGTGGGTGTCGATGCTGGTCTGCACGTGACCGTGGAATTGCCCGGCCGCGACGACGGGGAATTGGTCCGTCGGCTGGACCGGCGGGGGTTTCGCGTGGCGGCGCTGTCGGACTATCCTGCCGCGGAGTCGGTCGGTGCTGCCGTCTCCGGCCCTCACACCGGCCTCGTCATCGGCTATGCGCGTGCCGACCACGGGCAACTGCGCGCCTTCGCCCGCACTCTGGGACAGGAGCTGAGGTCGGAAGCCTAAGCGCAGATGCTTTTGACGATCAAGCGCTAAAGGTATCCTCCCAAACGTTCGATCAGTTATTCTGGCGGGGATGGTGGTACGGGTTCGTCCGCGCCGCACGGGCATCCACACGGATGACCACAGATGACATGTACACAGACGTACAGGGGGGATGCCCATGGGCAATCTGACATATGACTTCTCCGGCCGCAGCGTGATCGTCACGGGTGCGGCGCGCGGAATCGGCCTGGAGCTGGGACGCTTCTTCGCCGCCGCCGGCGCCACGACCTATGTAGTCGACCTGGACGGCGAGGAACTCACCGTCCGCGCAGCCGAGATCGGCGCCCGCCCGCTGGTCGCCAATGTCGCCGACACCACCGACGTCGAGGCCGCGGTCAACACAGTGGTCACCGACACCGGGCGGATCGACGTGATCGTTAACAACGCCGGGATCCTGCGTGACAAGGTCCTGTGGAAGCTCACCGACGACGACTTCGACGCCGTCTTGGCGACCCACGCCGGCGGCACCTTCCGCTTCACCCGCGCCGCCACCCCGCACTTCCGCAAACAGGGCTTCGGACGCATCGTCAACGTCACCTCGTACACGGGTCTGCACGGCAACATCGGCCAGGCCAACTACGCCACCGCCAAGGCCGGCATCATCGGCTTCACGCGGACCGCGGCGAAGGAACTGGCGCGCTTCGGCGTGACCGTCAACGCGATCTCCCCGAACGCGGAGACGCGCATGGTCGCCTCGATCCCGGAGGACAAGAAGGCGGAACTGGCCGCCCAGGCCCCGCTGGGCCGGTTCGGCCAGCCCAGGGAGATGTGCGATGCCGTGGGCTTCCTGGCCAGCGAGGAGGCCGGCTACATCACGGGAGTCGTGCTCCCCGTCGACGGAGGGCTGTCGATCTGATGAACACCCCCAAGTCCACCGATAAGTACCTGTCCGCCCGTGACATCGACTTCATGCTCTACGACTGGCTCGACGTCGAATCCCTGACCAGTCGCCCACGCTTCGAGAACCACTCGAAGGAGACCTTCGATGCCGTCCTCGAGGTCAGCGAGGACATCGCGAAGGAGTACTTCGCCCCGCACGCGCGCAAGGCGGACACGAACGAGCCGACCTTCGACGGCGAGCACGTCCACATGATCCCCGAGGTCGCCCCCGCGCTGGCCCAGTTCGCGGAGGCCGGACTGACGGCCAGCACTCTGGACGAGGAGCTGGGCGGGATCCAGCTGCCCAATGTCGTGGCGCGCGCCTGCTTCAGCTGGTTCCAGTCGGCGAACATCGGCACCTCCAGCTACCCGATGCTGACCATGGGCAATGCCGCACTGCTGCTGGCCTACGGCACCCAGGACCAGATCGACCGGTTCGTCATGCCCGAGCTCGAGGGCCGCTTCTTCGGCACCATGTGCCTGTCCGAACCCGAGGTCGGTTCCAGTCTGGGCGATGTGTCCACGCACGCCGTGCCGCAGGCCGATGGCACCTTCCGCGTGCACGGACAGAAGATGTGGATCTCGGCCGGTGAGCACGAACTCAGCGAGAACATCGTGCACCTGGTGCTGGCCCGCGCCGATGGCGACCCGGCCGGCGCCAAGGGCCTGAGCTTGTTCATCGTGCCGAAGTTCCTGGTCAACGCCGATGGCAGCCTGGGTGAGCGCAACGATGTGGCACTGTCGGGGCTGAACCACAAGATGGGCTACCGCGGCACCACGAACACGCTGCTGAACTTCGGCGAGGGCGAGCACACGCCCGGCGGTGCGGCCGGAGCCGTTGGCTACCTGGTGGGGGAGCGGACCAAGGGTCTGCAGTACATGTTCCACATGATGAACGGCGCCCGGATCGGGGTGGGCGCCGGCGCGGTCGCCCTGGGCTACCACGGCTATCTGGACGCCCTGGCCTATGCGCGCGACCGCCTGCAGGGCCGGCCGGTGGAGAACAAGGACCCGAACGCGGCACCCGTGCCGATCGTCAAGCACGCCGATGTGCGCCGGATGCTGCTGGCCTCGAAGACCTATGTCGAGGGCGGGCTGGGCTTGATCATGTACGCCGCGACCCTGCTGGACGACCAGCAGACCGCGCCCACGGAGGCCGAGCGCGCCAGGGCGGCCTTGCTGCTCGACGTGCTCACCCCGATCGTCAAGACCTGGCCCAGCCAGTGGTGCCTGGAGGCGAACTTCCAGGCCATCCAGGTCCTCGGCGGGGCCGGCTACACGCGCGACCACGACGTCGAACAGCTCTACCGCGATAACCGCCTCAACCCGATCCACGAGGGCACCCACGGTATCCAGGCCAATGACCTGCTGGGCCGCAAGGTGATCATGAAGGGCGGCTCCGGCCTGGCGCTGTACCTGGAGACGGTGCGCGCCACGATCGCCAAGGTGACCGAGGCGCCCGCGGGAACGCCGGCGGCCGGCTGGGCCGAGCAGGCCGCCTCGCTCGAGGCGAACCTGGGCCGGATCGAGGAGGTCACCGCAGCGCTGTGGAAGGACGGCGATCCGCGTGCCGCCCTGGCCAATGCCTGGGTCTACCTGGAGGCCTTCGGGCACACGACGCTGGCGTGGCTGTGGCTCGAACAGGCCCTGGCCGCCGAGGCCGCAGCCGGCTCTCGTGGGGACGACGACTTCCTGCGCGGCAAGCGGGCGGCGGCGCGGTACTTCTTCAGCCATGAGCTGCCGCGCACGGGTCCGCAGTTCGACCTGCTGGCCGCAGTCGACACGACCCTGCCCGACCTGGACGACGACTGGCTGTAAGCGCCCGCGCCCTGCCGGTGGCTCTCGCGAGGTGGGTGTCCATTAAGTAATTGCCTGCGCCCTGCCGGTGGCTCCACAAAGGGTACTGTGGCTCGATAACTCACGAGTTATCGAGCCACAGTTGCATGAGTGGAGCCACTCCCGTTTCACGTGAAACGGGAGTGGCTTCTTGGTGTTCGGGTGGGTCAGCCGAAGAGGCCCTCGGATCGCAGTGTGGCGAACTCGGATGCGTCCAGGCCCAGGCGGGTGGACAGTTCCTCATTGTGCGCTCCGAGCTCGGGCGCATCGGCGGGGACGACGTAGTCCCAGGCGGTACTCGGCGAGGCGCTTTCGCCGGTCTGTGCGCCCGTCGTGTTTCCTTCGGACGCGCTCGGAGCGCTGCCGCTCGCCGCCCCCGTCTCGCCGCCGCCCACCGCAGCGGTCGTGGTGCTTCCCGCCGGCCGGAACCTCGGTGCGGGGGAGGGGTGGCGCACTCCGTGGGAGTCCGTGTAGAACACTCCGCGGGCCCGGTTGTGCGGCAGTTCCTGGGCCGCTGGGAAGTCGAGGATTTCGAAGACACAGGCGTCGACACCGGCGAACAGTTCGGTGAGCTCGGCGGCGGTACGGGTGCCGATGGCCTCGGCGAACAACGGCCGCAGCTCATCCCAGTACTGTGGGTCCATGTGGTTGAATCCCCCCACCGGCCCCGGCAATCGGTCTGCGATTCCGGTGCGTTCGACGAAGGCGGCGAAGAACTGCGGTTCGATACATCCGACGGAGAACCAGGCCCCGTCCTTGGACCGGTAGCGATCGTAGGCGGGGGCTCCGCCGTCGAGCATATTGCGTCCGGCACCCGCCCCCCACTGGCCCATGGCCGCGAAGCCGTGCATCATCGCCCACAGGGCGTTCGAGCCCTCGACCATCGCCGCGTCCACCACGGCACCCTGTCCTGTGGCGCGTGCCCGGGTCAGGGCAGCCAGCACGCCGAAGGCCAGGAACATCCCGCCCCCGCCGAAGTCCCCCGCCAGGTTCACGGGGAACACGGGACCGGTGGCCGGCGCCCCGGTGACGGGATCGGCGGCGCGTCCCAGCTGCGCCAGGACGCCCGAGCTGGCGATGTAGTTCATATCGTGGCCAGCCGCCTGAGACAGGGGTCCGTCCTGTCCGAAACCGGTCATCCGCCCGTAGACCAGGGCCGGATTGACGGCCTGGAAGTCCGCCGGGCCCAGGCCCAGGCGCTCGGCCACCCCGGGCCGGAATCCCTCGATCACGATGTCGGTCTCCTGCCCCAGGTGCATCAGCAATTGTGCTGCGCGGGGGTGTTTGAGGTCGATCGTCAGTGATTTCTTCCCACGGTCGAGGACCGGGTTGGCCCGGTTGCCCTTGGCACCAGGGCGCGGGGCGCGTTCCAGGCGGATCACCTCGGCTCCCATATCGGCCAGCATCATCGTGGCGAAGGGGCCGGGTCCGATCCCGCCCAGGTCGAGCACTCGCACGCCGGCAAGCGGCAGTCGGGCGTCGGAGGCCGCGTGCGTGGAAGCCTGTTCGGAGCCCTGTGCCGCGCCGGCGGTGGTTGGTGCAATATCGGTCATCGATAACCTCGTTCCTCTTCATTGGGGACTTTGAAGCGACTATATCGCCGAGGTCGTTCCGGTTTGCGGCGCGTCTCACCGACGGGCGGTGCCCTGGAGGGCCGCGTAATAGGGCGAGACGGACCGGGTGGATCCTGCCGGTGGGTGGACCCTGTCGGAAGGCTCCGTCCGGATGAGTAGTGAGCCGGTCAGATATCCTCGCCGCCGCGCACGCCGGCGACGATGAGGTTGGCCAGGGCCCGATAGGCCGCGGCGTCGTCCAGTCCTGTGGCCTGCTCGACTTCCTTGCGGTGGATCGAGTTCATCACCAGTCCGGCGACTGCGCCGATGAATTCGGAGTCCACCTGGTTGCACTCGCCCATCGCCTCGCGGACCAGGTCTTTAACGTGGTCGGCGGCGATCCGGGTGTTCTGCTGGTAGATCCGGCCGGCGGGCTCGTAGGCGTCGAGGTCGCGGAAGAACTGCACGGAGGCCGGAGACAGGGCCTCGGCGATCAGTCGCAGGTACTGGCCGATCTGCTCGATCGGGTCGGCGTCCTTGTCCAGCCTTTCCTCGATCCAGCTGGTGGCCCGCTTGAAGAAACCGCGGATCACGGTCAGGATCACCTGTTCCTTGCTTGAGCCGACCAGGTAGATGGTCCGTTTGGAACAGTGGGCATGGCGGGCCATATCGTCCACGCTCAGCTCCAGGAAGCCATTGTCCATGAACAGGTCGACCAGACTGCCCAGCACGGCCTCGCGGCGTCTGCTCTGCTTGGCGCGTAGCCCCTTGGTCCCCGGGATGTGGATGGACGGCAGCTGTGGGATCGACGGCATTCCCTTAGTGTACCGGCGTGCATCGGCCGGGCTGGGAAAGGCGAGGCAACGGTATTCACTGGTACTGATAACGGTGCTACAGTACCGGATAGGGTTTCCTGAACCTCGGTGCGACCCCTTCCCGGCCCCATTGTCGAGGCCAGAGTGGGCGAGTCGGAACAGGGGCAGGGAAAGCGGGTCGGAACCGAGTACCCGCAACGTCGATATCGCACAGTAAGGACACCGCCATGCAGGTCAACCGCCTCCTCCCCAGCGAAGAAGCCGCGGAGTTCGTGAACCTGGTCGACCGGTTCGCGCAGGCGGAACTGGCACCCCAATCCGCACAGGCGGACGCCCAGGGGATCTTCCCCCGCGAGGAGTTCCGCAGACTGGGCCACTTGGGGTTGCTGGGCCTGCCGTACCCGGAGGAATTCGGAGGCGGCGGTCAGCCCTATGAGACCTACCTGCAGGCCCTGGAAGCAGTCGGCACAGCCTGGGCCAGTGTGGCGGTGGGCGTGAGCGTCCATATTCTGTCCTGCTATCCGCTGGCCGTCTACGGCAGCACCGAACAGCGCGAACGTCTACTGCCCGACATGCTCGGCGGCGAACTGCTGGGCGCCTACGCCCTCTCCGAAGTCCACGCCGGCTCCGACCCGGCAGCCATGCGCACCACCGCCACCCGGGACGGCGACGGCTACCGCATCAAGGGCACCAAGGCCTGGATCACCCACGGCGGCGAAGCCGACTTCTATACGGTCATGGCCCGCACCGGCGAGGGCTCCAAGGGAATCTCCTGCTTCCACGTGCCGGCGGACTCACCGGGGATCACCGCCGACCCCGGCGAGCAGAAGATGGGCCTGACCGGCTCGCGGACCTCCCTGGTTCACTTCGACGACACTCCGGTGTCAGCCTCCAACCTGATCGGACACGAGGGCCAGGGCCTGTCGATCGCCCTGTCCGGCCTGGACTCCGGCCGACTGGGGATCGCGGCGGTGGCCACGGGCGTGAGCCAGGCGGCACTGAACCTGGCCGTGGCCTACTCCAAGGAGCGCGAGGCCTTCGGCGTGCCGATCATCGAACACCAGGGTCTGGCCTTCCTGCTGGCCGATATGGCGACCGCGGTGTCGGTCTCGCGCTCGTCCTATATCGCCGCGGCCCGGCGCCGCGATGCGGGACTGCCGTTCGGTATGGACGCCGCGATCGCCAAGGTCACGGCCACCGACAACGCCATGAAAGTCACCACAGATGCGGTGCAGGTTCTGGGTGGGGCCGGGTACACGAAGGACTACCCGGCCGAACGGTACATGCGCGATGCCAAGATCATGCAGATCTTCGAGGGCACCAACCAGATCCAGCGCGTGGTCATCTCCCGTGGCCTGGAAACCGCCGCGTGATGAGCTCCTGCGTGATCGTCCGGGTGGGACGGGCCCGCTCCCATATACTCACCCGCGCAGCTTGCGGCGTTGGATCTTGCCCGTGGCGGTCTTCGGCAGCTCCTCGATGATGTGCACCCGCTTGGGTGTCTTGTAAGCGGCCAGACGTTCGCGCACATGCGCTCGCAGCCCGTCCTCCAGGTCCTCTCCGCCCGCCGAGCCGTGCTGTAGGGACACGAAGGCCTCCACCCGTTCACCCGAGTACTCATCGGGCAGACCCACCACCGCGGCCTCGAACACGGCGGGATGCTCATAGAGGGCGTCCTCGACCTCGCGCGGCCACACCTTATAACCGGACACGTTGATCTGGTCCTTCGACCGGTCCACCAGGTAGATCCAACCGGCGGCATCCATAATCGCCACATCGCCCGTACGCAGCCACGGCCCGTCAAAAGTCTGAGCGGTGGCCTCCGGCTTGTTGAGATAGCCGGGAGTGATCTGCGGGCCGCGCAACTCCAGTTCGCCCGGTTCGCCCAGTAGGGTGCCCGGCGCCAGGCCGGAAGGGGCCGCCTCGGGGTCGGCCGCGCCGGCGGAGCCGGATCCGACAGCGCCCGCGGGCTCGTCCGGCGCGAGCAGTGGCACCACGCGCGCGTCCAGGCCGGGCAGCGGCACGCCCACGGCCAGGGTGCCGCTGCCCGGATCGACCGGAGCCCTGCAGCCCAGGGGCACGCCCACCACCGCCGACGAGGTCTCCGTCATTCCGTAGATGTTGTGGATGTAGTGGCCGAAGGTGTCCTCGAAGCGCTTGACAGTGGCCGGCGGCACCGGCGCCCCGCCGGAGTACACGGTTTTGACCGTTGCCAGGTCCTCTGCCGTGGCCCCCGGCAGGTCCAATAGCCCGTTGTACACGGTGATCGAACCCAGGAGATGGTTGATCCGGTACTCCCTGATCGCGCGCAATAACTGCGCAGGGGTGAAGCGGTTGATGCACACCAGTCGGGTGTCGCCGGTCAGTGCGGTGACCCCCGTGGCCACCGCGCCGGTGATGTGGAACAGGGGAGCGACGGCCAGGATCCGGTCGCCGGGCGCGATGTCGTACCAGGCACGGTTGCCCCAGGCCACGGCCAGCAGCGCCCGGTGGGTCGACAGGGCGCCCTTGGCCGGTCCCGTGGTGCCGGAAGTATAGGTCAGCAGGGCGGGATCGTCCCCCGTGAGCCCGGCGACGGATGTGGGCCGCTGCCCGTCACGAGCAGCGATGATGGTCGCCAGGTCGCCGTCCCCGCGGGGTGCGGTGGTGTCCGAGGCCGTGGACTTGGCGAATGCTCCATCCGGCGCCCCGGACTGCCAGTCCCGGTCATTGGCCGTGAGCACCGAGGTCCCCGCCTGCTGGGCGGACCACTCCTCCAGCGGTCCCGTCGAGCCCTCCAGACCGATCACCACGCGGGGTCGGGCATCATCGAGGATCGTTTCGAGTTCGCGGTGGATGTACATGGGATTGAGCACCAGCGGGACCGCGCCGATCTTCCAGGCCGCCAATTCCGCGATCGCGAAGTGCGGGATGTTCTGCAGCTGGATGCCCACCCGATCGCCGGCTTGCACGCCCTCTGCCTGGAATTCAGCGGCCAGGGCATCCGCCATCCGGTCGACCAGGGCGGCGCTGAGCTCGGTGTAGAAGTACTGCAGGGCCACTTCGTCCGGGGCGCGGTGCACCCGCTGGGCCCAGGCCTCGGCCAGGGTGGAAAATGGCACGTCCAATTCCGGCGAGACGTGCGCGGGGTACAGTGCGGTCCATCCGCGGTCGGGTGTCGTCGTGCTCATCGTCGAGCCACCTTTCTTCCGGCGTCATCGCCTATAACCGGGGTCCGAACCGTGTCCGGGGCCTCGTCGTCCTGGAGTATGCGGTCAGGCTAGCAGGGACCTCTGACACCGCGGATCCATATGCGTCACACTGCGCCGTGCGCCCCGGATGTGCATCACACCACAAATTCGGCTGCGAATGCGGTTCAATGGAGGGTATGAATGGAACGGAAGCACTCAACGAAGCGCGCGACCGGCTGATCTCGCTGCGCACCGACTACTCAGCCGCCCTCGAGTCCTTCGAATGGCCGGATGTGGGAGACACATTCAACTTCGCCCACGACTGGTTCGACTCCTACGCCCGCGGCAACGACGACCCGGGCCTGGTGATCGTCGAGGAGGACGGCACCCGCAACGCCCTGACCTTCGGGGAACTGGCCGACAGATCCGATCAGGTCGCAGCGCAACTGCGCGAATACGGGGTGGGCCCCGGCGATGCGGTCGTGCTCATGCTGGGCAACCAGCTGGAGCTGTGGGAGTCGATGCTGGGCATCATCAAACTGGGTGCGGTCCTCATGCCCACCACCCAGGCCGCGACCACCGCCGAACTGATCGACCGGCTGGACCGCGGGCACGCCCGCGCAGTCATCTGCAATACCGCCGACGCGGCCAAATTCGCCGAGGTCCCCGGCGACTATCTGCGCATCGTCGTGGGAGATTCCCCGGAACCCGGGCCCGAGGCCCCCACCGGTGCGCCCGCCCCCGCCTGGCTGCCCTATGCTGCCGCCTACCAGCGGGCCCCGGAACCCCAGCCCCATCCGGGCAATAAGACGGACGACCGGGTGCTGCTGTACTTCACCTCGGGCACGACCAGTCGGCCCAAACTGGTCGAGCACACGCACTACTCCTACCCCGTCGGCCACCTGGCCACCATGTACTGGCTGGGGCTCAAGCCCGGCGATGTGCACCTGAACGTGTCGAGCCCCGGCTGGGCCAAGCACGCGTGGTCGAACTTCTTCGCGCCCTTCCTGGCCCAGGCCACCGTATTCCTCTACAACTACACGCGTTTCGACGCCGCGGCACTACTGGGAGTGCTCGAGGCCGAACATGTCACCAGCTTCTGCGCCCCGCCCACCGTGTGGCGGATGCTCATCAACGCGGATTTGGGGGCCAAGCCCGGCTCCCTGCGTGAGGCGATCGGCGCGGGCGAACCGCTGAACCCGGAGGTCATCAAACAGGTCGAGG
The DNA here is from genome assembly GCF_024580695.1 of Brevibacterium sp. 91QC2O2. Taxonomy (NCBI): domain Bacteria; kingdom Bacillati; phylum Actinomycetota; class Actinomycetes; order Micrococcales; family Brevibacteriaceae; genus Brevibacterium; species Brevibacterium sp. 91QC2O2. The sequence continues at coordinate 22,703 of NZ_JANIJY010000033.1, forward strand.
ACAACTGGGGTCTGACGATCCGCGACGGCTACGGGCAGACGGAGCTGACGGCATCCGTGGCCAATCCGCCCGGGCAACCGGTTAAGGCCGGTTCGATGGGCCGGCCGCTGCCGGGTGTGCCCGTGGTGCTGATCGACCCGTATACGAACGAGGTCGTCGAGGGCGTTGGCGAAGGCGAGATCGCAATCGACCTGTCGCTTCCGCACCCCACCCTGATGACGGGGTACCAGGGGAATCCGGAGAAGAACGCCGAGGCCATGGCCGGCGGTTTCTACCACACGGGCGATGTGGCCGGCCGGGATGACGAGGGCTATATCAACTATATCGGGCGGACCGACGATGTCTTCAAGTCCTCGGACTACAAGGTGTCGCCCTTCGAATTGGAATCCGTGCTCATCGAACACCCCGCCGTGGTCGAGGCCGCGGTGGTGCCGGCGCCGGACCCTGTGCGCCTGGCGGTGCCGAAGGCCTATCTCATGCTCAAGGACGGGGTGGAGCCGAACGCAGAGACCGCACGCGACATCCTGGCCTTCGCCAGGAATGCCCTGGCGCCGTGGCTGCGGGTGCGCCGGATCGAGTTCGCGGATCTGCCCAAGACGATCTCCGGCAAGATCCGCCGGGTGGAGCTGCGGGTCCGCGAGACCGAGGTGGCGGGGCAGCGGCCCGCAGGGGAGTTCCGTGACGAGGACTTCCCGGAGATCAAGGGCTAGCCGCACTTCCCTCTCCTCTCTTATGCCTCGTGTGGCCGGCTCTAACCGGCCACACGAAGCGAAGAGGACGGAGTGGGTGGGTTTCCGACATGTGTGGTGCGTGTCATGTCTGTTCGGTTTGCGGGCCCCACCAAGCGTGTGTATAGTTAACTGTGTTGCCAGGCGGAAAACACTGAAGTAACCGCCAGTCCTTCCCGGACTGTTGAGGGTTAGGTTTTAGAACCGCGGCCTGGTGATACAATCAGATTG